>JBOGFJ010000124.1:0-9327 GCA_050743385.1 Acidimicrobiia bacterium | reverse complement strand
CGACGCCGCGATTATGAGCCGCGTGCTCTGCCAACTGAGCTACACCGCCGTGGAGCCCCCTTACGGACTCGAACCGTAGACCCCTTCCTTACCATGGAAGTGCTCTGCCGACTGAGCTAAGGGGGCGAGCTAGCCGGTCCAGGATAGCAACGACCTGGCTTCCGCCGGCCGCCGAAGGCGTACGACCTCGAGGTGTGACCACTCGGGAAGGGTGACGAGCCCCTCGTACTTCATGCGGTTGGCGGCGTGGGTGCGCCAAGCCCACCGGATCGGGTGGTCGGGATCGCCCCACCGGCGCCAGTCGGAACGATTGCCGTTCCAGAGCTCGCGGCGCGTGACAACGCGGACGACCGACCGCCGCACGACTCGCACCATGACGACCGGGCGGGAGTAGTCGAGCCACACGAGCGTGGTCGCCCGGGGCCACAGGAGGTCCCGGACGTCGCTGTAGTTGCCGTCGACAACCCAGATGTCGCGGCCCGCGATCGCGGCAGCGGTCCGGTCCCGCAGCTCATCCACGCTGCTTTGGCTCCAGTCGGGCCCGTGCTGGAACTCGTCGAGCTCGACGTGCGGCCCGCCCAGGGCGCGCGCGAGCCGGGCGGCGAGCACGCTCTTGCCTGAGCCCGATGTGCCGACCACGAGGACGCGCGGTCCGATGCTCACCGGTACATGCTCCCATCGGTGAGGCACGGGATGGCTGCGATACGGTCCGCCGCCATGCGGGTGACCGTGCGCATGGTCGAGCGCCGCGACGCCGAGGCGATCCGGGCGATCTACAACGTGGAGGTCGCCGAGTCGACGGTGACCTTCGATCTCGTCCCCCGTACCCTCGACGAGCAGGTGGAGTGGATCGACGAGCACTCGGGCGGCCACCCCGCCGTCGTGGCAATCGACGAGGACGGAACCGTGGTCGGGTTCGGGTCGCTCTCCCCCTACCGGGACCGGCCGGCCTACAGGCCCACGGTCGAGGACTCGGTGTACGTGCGCCGCGACGTCCGCGGTCACGGGATCGGCCGGGTGCTCCTCGACGAGCTGGTGCGGCTGGCCCTCGCCCAGGGCTTCCACTCGATGATCGCCCGGATCGTCGGCGGCCACGCAGCGTCGATCGCGCTCCACGAACGGTGCGGGTTCGAGACGGTCGGCACCGAACACGAGGTCGGGCGCAAGCTCGGTCGATGGCTCGACGTCGTCCTCATGCAACGGATGCTGCAATGAGAAACGGCCCGCACGCGGCGGGCCTCAGGGAGCTCGGTGGGCCGGGCTGGATTCGAACCAGCGTAGCTTTCGCAGCAGTTTTACAGACTGCCCCCTTTGGCCACTCGGGTACCGACCCGGGGACGCATACGATACTCGTGATGCACGCGGCAGCAGTGATGTGCGGGGCGACGACTTGGCGTCGGAGCGAGCGTCCATCGAGTCCCGAGCGGCCCGAAGGGCGCCGGCCGGGTAACCCGGCCGGCGAGCGAGGGCGACCGTAGAGATGGCGAGTTTCGACGTGGTATCCGAGGTCGACATGCAGGAGGTTCGCAACGCGGTCGATCAGGCGAGTCGCGAGGTCGCAACCCGATTCGACTTCAAGGACACGGGCAGCCGCATCGACCTCGGCGACAAGGCCATCGAGCTCCACACGGCCAGCGATGAGCGGCTGCGCGCCCTCACCCAGGTGCTCGAAGAGAAGCTCGTGCGCCGGAAGGTCTCGCTCAAGGCGCTCGACTACGGCAAGACCGAGGAAGCCGCCAAGGGCACCGTGCGCCAAACCGTCGCGCTCACGGTCGGCATCAACGACGAGAAGGCCCGCGCGATCGGCAAGTTCGTCAAGAGCCTCGGCCTCAAGGGCATCCAGCACCAGGTGCAGGGCCAGCAGCTGCGCGTGACCGGCAAGAAGAAGGACGACCTCCAGACGGTCATCGCCAAGCTCAAGGAGCAGGATTTCGGCATCCCGCTCCAGTTCACGAACTATCGCGATTGAGGACCATCGGGTCGGGGCGGCTCCGAGGGCTCGCCTCTTCGCTCGGAGAGCCCACTCGCTCCGAGACGACCCTCTGCGCCGCCCCTCCCCGTCCCCTTACCTCCTCGTCCCTGACTGCGTCACCCGTGCCCGGAGCCGCGCCACGCGGTCGGCGGTCGGCGGGTGGGTCTGGAACAGGCCGGCGAAGTTGACCTTGCGGCCGGTGAGTGGGTTGATGATGTACGCGGTGGCCTGGGCCGGGTTGACGTCCATCGGTACCCGCTTGGCGTAGGCCTCGATCTTCTCGAGTGCACGCGCCAGGGGCTCGCCGTTGCCGAGCAGCTCGGCGCCGTCGTGGTCGGCCTCGAACTCGCGCGACCGGGACAGGGCCGCCTGGAGCAGCATCGCCGCCAGCGGCGCCAGAATCGTGAGGGCGAGGAGCCCGATGATGTTCCCGCCGTCGTCGTCGTCGCCACCACCGCCGAAGAGCGCCCCCCACATCGCGATGCGGGCGACGAAGGTGATCCCCATGGCCACGGCCGCGGCCACCGACCCGATGAGGATGTCGCGATTGCGCACGTGCGAGAGCTCGTGGGCGAGCACGCCCCGCAGCTCGTCCTCGTCGAGCACCTGGAGGATGCCCTGGGTCACGGCCACCGCCGCGTGGTGCGGGTTACGCCCGGTCGCGAAGGCATTGGGTTGCGGCGCGGGCGAGATGTACAGCTTCGGCATCGGCATGCCGGTGCGCGCGGTCAGGTCGCGCACCAGGGCGTAGAGCTGGGGGGCCTCCTGCTCGGTGACCGGCTTGGCGCCGGCCGCCTTGACCGCGATCTTGTCGCTGAACCAGTAGGAGGCTCCGACGAAGACGAGGCCGATGGCGAGGCCGATGATCAGCCCGCCCTGGCCGAAGAAGGACCCGATCCCCATGAGGAGGCCGCCGAGGGCCGCCAGGAGGATGAACGTCTTGGCGTTGTTCTTGAACGACTGCATTTTCATCACCTACCCACGCAACGCTAGGCGGTCACCGGACGTTCCCGGGCGTCGGCCATTCGTCAGTCGTAGTACCCGCTGTGGAAGTAGATGCAGGGCACTCCCTCGGCCCGGAACATCTCCACGTTGCGGCGGTCGTCCTCGATCGCGAGACGGAGGTCGAAGCCGTACGCCCGCAGGTCCCACACGGACGACTGCTTGAAGTCGCGTGAGACCTCGTAGTCGCCCCAGGGCCGCATGAGGAGCACGTCCCAGCGGATCCGGTATCGGTGCAGCCACGCCTCGGTGAGGTGGTGCACCCGGAGGGGACGGGCGGTGAGGAGCACGACCCGCAGACCGAGGTCGAGCAGGTCGAGGAGAACCTTGACCTCCTCGATGACCTGGTCGTCGCCGCAGGCGTCGAAGAAGGCCCGCCAGTCACGGCGGGGAGCCTCGAGGTAGTGCTGACGGCTCACCGCGTCGGAGAGCACCCCGTCGAGGTCGATGACCGCGGCGGGCCCGGGCTCGACCGGCCCGTCCCTCCAGGTCCAGTGCTCAGGAAAAGTCGACTGGGCGACGCTCATTCCTCGTCGGCGCCGCTCTCGGCCAGGTACCGGGACTTGATGCCCTCGACCACGCTCGGGTCGGCCAGGGTCGTCGTGTCGCCGAGCTGCTCGTCTTCGGCGACGTTGCGCAACAGCCGGCGCATGATCTTGCCCGAGCGGGTCTTCGGGAGCTCCTCGGTGAACAGGATCGACCGCGGCCGGGCGATGGGCCCGATGGTGTGTGCGACGTGGTCGCGCAGCTCCGACGCGAGCGCGTCGCGGGGCTCGTTCCCGGCCCGCAGGATCACGAACGCGCTGATCGCCTGACCGGTCGTCGCGTCGGCGCGTCCGATCACCGCCGCCTCCGCCACCGCCGGATGACCGACGAGCGCGTGCTCGACCTCAGCGGTCGAGATGTTGTGCCCGCTCACCAGCATCACGTCGTCGACGCGGCCGAGGAGCCAGTAGTAGCCCTCGGCATCACGCTTGGCGCCGTCGCCGGCGAAGTACTTGTCGCCGAACCGGCTCCAGTACGTGTCGCGGTAGCGCTCGGGATCGCCCCAGATGCCGCGCAGCATCGCGGGCCACGGCCGCGTGAGCACGAGGTATCCGCCGCCGGGAACCGGGACCGGCGTGCCGGCGTCGTCGACGACGTCGGCGCCGACGCCCGGGAGCGGGAAGGTCGCGCTCCCAGGCTTCAGAGTGGTTGCGCCGGGGAGCGGGCTGATCATGATGGCGCCCGTCTCGGTCTGCCACCAGGTGTCGACGACGGGACAGCGCTCCCCGCCGATATGGCGCCAGTACCAGACCCACGCCTCCGGGTTGATCGGCTCGCCGACCGTGCCGAGGAGCCGGAGCGAGCTCAGGTCGTGCTTCTCGGGGAACTCGGTGCCCCACTTCATGAACGACCGGATCGCGGTCGGGGCGGTGTAGAGGATCGTCACCTTGTAGTTCTCGATGATCGACCACAGCCGACCCTTGTCGGGAAAGTCGGGCGTGCCCTCGTACATCACGCTCGTGGTCAGGTTCGCGAGGGGCGCGTAGACGATGTAGGAGTGACCCGTGACCCAGCCGACGTCGGCGGCACACCAGTAGACGTCGGTGTCGGGCTTCAGGTCGAAGACGTACTTGTGCGTGAATGCGACCTGCGTCAGGTAGCCGCCGGTCGTGTGCATGATCCCCTAGGGCTGGGCCGTCGTGCCGCTCGTATAGAGGAGGTAGAGGAGGTCTTCGGCGTCCATCGGCTCGCACGGGCACTCGGCGGGTTGGTCCGGGACGACGTCGTGCCACCACACGTCACGGCCGTCGGTCATCGGCACGTCGTGCGCGGTGCGCCGCAGCACCAGGACCTTCTCGATCGACGGTGTCTCCGCCACGGCGGTGTCGGCGCTCTCCTTCAGGGGGACGATCTGGCCCCGGCGCCAGGCGCCGTCGCCCGTGATGAGCAGCTTCGCCTCGGCGTCGTTGATGCGGTCACGCAGCGAATCGGACGAGAAGCCGCCGAACACCACGGAGTGAGGCGCGCCGATGCGCGCGCACGCGAGCATCGCGATCGGGAGCTCCGGGACCATGCCGAGGTAGATGTTCACGCGATCGCCGCGCCCGATTCCCAGCGCCTTCAACGCGTTCGCGACCCGCTGCACCTCGTCGAGGAGGTCGGCGTACGTGAGCGCGCGGGCGTCGCCGGGCTCGCCCTCCCAGTAGTACGCGACCTTGTCGCCGTGCCCGGCCGCGACATGGCGGTCGAGGCAGTTGTGGGTGACGTTGAGCTTCCCGCCGACGAACCACTTCGCGAACGGGAGGTCCCACTCGAGGATCGTGTTCCATCCCTCGAACCAGTCGACCAGGTCAGCCGCCTGCCGGGCCCAGAACCCCTCGTAGTCGCGGTCGGCCTCGTCGTAGATCTCGGCGTCGACGACGAGCGCGTCGCGCTTGAACGACTCCGCCGGTGGGAAGGTCCGGCCCTCGCTGAGCAGGTCGTCGATGGTGGCTTCGGCCATGCGCGTCCTCCCTGTCTCGCTCGCTGCGGCGCAGGGTACCTGCGCCGCGACCGCTCGCTCGCTGGGCGAGCGACTCCGCTCCCTCCGGTCGCTTCGTCGCCGCGCGGCGGGCGACCACGCCGGGCGTTTGGCGAGGCTATCGCCCCTTCGCGAACACGAACACGTGATGAGCACCCAGACCACCGGGGTCGGTCAGCGCGTCGGACTCGTGCACGCGGCTGCGAGCCGTGACGGCCTCGAGGTCGCCCACGCCCGCTCGCTCCCGCCACTCCGCCGCCGCGGTATCCGTGAGCTCGTCGACACCGAGGGCGCGGAGCCACTCGGCCTGGGTCGTGTGCTCGACGAGCTCGAAGCCTGCATTCCGAGCCGCCGAGAGGAGGTGCTCGACGGGGACGTCGCACGTGATGTCCTGGGCGCCCGGCTTCGCCAGCGGCGGCCCGCCCCGCTGGTGTGCGCGGTACGTCCGCAGCCAGTCGTCCTGGCCGCGTGACGCCAGCGAGGCGGCGTCGGCGGCGTAGTCGATCACGGCGAGAACGCCGTGTCGCAGGAGGTTCGCGCAACGAAACAGCCATTCCGCGGTCGCGGTCGGCACGGGCAGGCGCGCGCCCAGCCGCATGGCCGTACCGGCGGCCACCCTGTCGGCCTCCTCGCTCAGTGCGGGTGCGGCGGGCACGATCGCCTCGACGAACCCGGCACCGTCGTGGCCGACCCGCACCTCCGACCATCCGGTCGCGCTCCACTCGACGAGGTGGAACGGCAGGTTGTCGAGCAGCTCGTTGGCGACGATCACCCCTTCGATCTCGACGGCGGGCAGCTCGGCGAGCGATGCCGCCAGGGGCCCGGTGCCCGCGACCGGGATCATGGCCTCGTCGGGATCGGCGCGCACCGCCGGGCCGAGTACACGGTCCGCAGGCTCGAGCTCGACGAGCTCTCGCTGCTCGGCTCGAAGCGACGCCGTCCGCTCGACGAGTACGTAGCGCAGTGCCGGCGCGCACCGCGGAGCGGCGCCCAGCACGTCGGCCGCGAGGCGACCCCGGCCGGCGCCGGCGTCGACGACGACGAAGGGGTCGGGCTCACCGAGCGCGAGCCACCACCGGTCGACCGTCCGAGCCACCAACAGCCCGAAGAGCGTGCCGACCTCCGGGCTCGTGACGAAGTCGCGGCCGCTGCGACCGGCGCCGCCACCCCGGGCGAAGAAGCCGTCGCGCTCGTCGTAGAGCGCGTGCTCGACGAAGGCGTCGAAGGGGATCGGCCCCTCGCGATGAATCCGCTCCGCCAACCGATCGTGCACGGGCTTGTCGTACCGGAGCGGATACCGGCGCACAAGTGCGCCGGCCTGCGCTACGACACGAACTGCCCGGTGATCGTGATCCTCACTTCCGCCACGTCCGCCGGCAACGGCTCCTTCACGACGAGAATGATGCCGCTCGGGACGGAACCGCTCACGCCGGTGTACTCGACCGTCACCGCGCACGAATCGCCGGAGGCGAGGACGGCGGTGTCGCAGGTGTTCGTGACTACGCCGAAATCGGGGGAGACGCAGCAACCCGACGCGGTGAAGAACGTGATGAGGGCGTCGGTCGTTTCGCCGCCGGTGTTCGTGACCAGGAAGGCCTGCGTCGGCGCGGGCTCGGTCGCGGTGGCGACGAGATCGGCGCCGATGGGGTCGCTCGCGAGCTCGGCCGGCGCGGGTGGAGAGGGCGCCGACCCGGGCTGTGGGGAAGCTTGCTTGATCGGCGCGCACGCCACCGCGACGACGGCGACGCTCCCGGCGACCACCGCGAGCAGGCGTCGACTCCTCTGTGTGTGCATCATCGCTCCTTTCGCCTCATCCGCCGACGGCGGTGAGCAGCTCGGCGCGGTCGGGCCCGGGCAGCAGCGCGGGCTCCGACCCGTCGCCCCCGAGGTCGAGCACGCGCTCCATGATTCCCGGCACCGCGATCGCCTCGGCCGGCAGCGCGAAGACGCTGATCACGTCGTAGTACGCGCGCAACACGTCGGCATCGGTGCGGGCCGCGGTCGAGAACGCACGTGTCATCGTCCACGTCGGGTCGTCGGTCTCGTAGGGCCACCCGTTCCGCTGGGCCTCCATCTCGGCCAGGCGGTGGCGGTCGTAGACGAGCGTCGACTGGTACAGCGGCGCAACCGTCTCCCCGGTGACGCCGTCCCAGCGCAGCGCGAGCTTGTACGGCTCGGCCGGCGCCACTTCCCGCAGCAGGTCGCGCAAGCAGCACCCGTGCAGGAGGCCGATGGACGTCCCGCGACCGAGCGAAGGGTTCGTGCACGCCCACGCGTCGCCCACCGCCACGATGCCGGTTGCGACCGGCTCCCCGGCGACGACGAAGCGGCGGTAGCGGTCCTCGATCTTGGCCATGACGTCCACGCCCGAGATCGGCTCCGCCTGCGCCCACTCGGCCGCGAGGGGATAGCGGGCGACGGCGGCTTGCCAGCGCGCCGGGTCGCGCAACGCCGAGACCTCGCGGTCGGCGGCGGTGGTGACGACGACAACGCTCCAAGTGCCGTTGTCGGCCGGCAGGGTGAGGAGCGACACCGAGTCGTAGTGCTGGAGCAGGACCGCGCGTACGTCCGGGAGCGAGCCGTCGCCGCCGCGGAAGTGCCGGCCGTAGTACAGGAACCCGCTGTCCTCGAGCTCCTCGACCGGCGGGCGGGCGCCGATCGCGGCCAGCCAGCTCGGGAGCCGGGAGCGGCGGCCTCCACTGTCGACCACGAGGTCGGCGCGGACGTCTTCGCCGTCGTCGGTGCGCACGCCGACGACGTGCGGTATGCCCGGGGCGACCGGATCGCCGGTGAGCAGCCCGGCCACCGCGACCCCGCGGCGTACGGTGACGCCGTAGGTGGCGGCGGCCGCCGCCGACACCGCCGACTCCAGCACCGGCCGCCGGGCGGTGAGGCTGGCGAAGCGCTCGTCGCCGTCACGCACGCCGCCCGTGAGTGCCGCCGGCAGAGCTGCCATGGGCTCGAAGCGGATGGCGCCGCGCTGCTCGAGCGCGGTGACGACCTGCGGGAGCTCCTGTTCCAGCACCTCCCGCCAGCGCGCCAGCGTGAGGTGGGGCAGCCGGAACTGGTTGACGCCCCGCCGCTCCCACGCGTCCCACGCGGCGTCGACGTCCTCGGGCGGCCCCGCCGGGTCGCGCTCGAGCACCGTCACGTCGTGGCCATCGAGCGCCAGCAGCATCGCGGTGGTCAGGCCACCGAGGCCGGCCCCGATCACGATCACGTTTGCCATGGCGGTGCGCTCCTCTCGCCGGTACCGGCGGGCGGCCGGGAGGGTGAGTTAGAAGTCGATGTCCGGGTCCATGACGCCGACGGTGACGGGGCTGCCGTCACCCCAGTCGACGCTCGTGGTGGTGCCGGGCACGAGGCGGGGCGCCCGCCGGAGCAGGTTGTCCTGCTCGACGACGCCGCGTTGGGTGCCGTCGGTCAGCACGATCCAGCCGATCTCGACCCAGCCCGGCTCAGCCGAGACGGGCGCGTCGGGGGCGCCGGGGGTCGCCCGGTAGAGGCCGGCGTCGCCGGTCGCTTCGTCGGCGGTGAAGTCGTGCTCCGCCCCGGCCACCGAAACGGTTCCGGTGGCGGCGCCGCCGGCGAAGGTCACCGTGCCGATCGTCTCGCCCTCGCGGGTCACCAGCTCGGCGGTGGCGCCGGCGAGCGGTGCGGCGCCGATCCACGTCGACAGCCCCTCGCCGTCGCACACGTAGCCGCGGAACTCGTCGCCGTCGCTCGTGACGGCGAGATACGCGTCGGTGCCCGCCACGGCGCCGACGTACACGCCATCGGTCGCCGCCGCGTCGCGACCGGTGCTGTCGAGCGCCTGGGGCTCGCCGTAGATGAAGTCGTCCATCAC
>JBOGFJ010000123.1:0-3018 GCA_050743385.1 Acidimicrobiia bacterium | reverse complement strand
TCACCGAGCAGTGGGCGGCCACCTTGCTCGGCTTCTGGCGCACATTCGGGGGGCGTTGGGTCAACCCGCCGGACGCGGTGATGCTCGCCACCGACAAGCTCGGCCAGCTGCGGCAGGCGGCGGCGGCGGGCTGGCCCGTCCCCGAGACCCTCGTGACGAACGATCCCGACCAGGCCCGGTCCTTCGTCGGATCGCACCCGGCCGGTGTCGTCGCCAAGGCCGTCCGCCGCCTCACGTTCGAGCGTGACGGCACGCGCTACCTCGCCTGGACGCGCCGGCTGCGGGACGAGGACGCCGCCGTCCTCGACGCGGTACGCGCCGCTCCGTGCATGCTCCAGGCCTACGTCCCGAAGCGGATCGAGGTCAGGGTGACGGTGGTGGGTGAGCGAATCTTCGCCGCCGAGCTGCATTCCCAGGACGTGGCGGAGGCGCGCGACGACTTCCGTCGTGCCATCGCGCGGATCCCCATCCTCCCGCACGCGCTTCCCGGCGACGTGGCGGCCCGATCGCGCGCTGTGGTCGAGGCGCTGGGCCTCGTGTCCGCCGCGATCGACATCGCGGTGACACCCGACGGCGAGTACGTCTTCCTCGAGGTGAACGCCCCGGGCAGCTGGGCGTTCGTGCAGGAGCGGACCGAGCTCCCGATCAGCGCGGCGGTGGCCGACCTGCTCCTGGGCCACCGAGGCACATGACGACGGCGACCCCGACGCGACCGGAGGCGCCCGCGCCCGCATCGGTGTGGCACGGATTGGGCGAGGCGCTCGATGTGGCGAACGACCGGCCCCGGGTGCGCGGGGACCTCCTCACGTCACGGCTCCATTCATCGCGGGGGGACGAGTACGTGGTCGTGCAGAACCCCGATGCCGCCACCTATCTGCGAATGTCACCCCAGGAGTTCGAGCTGCTCGAGCTCATGGACGGCAGCCGGACGGTCAAGGACCTCGTGGTCGAGTACATGCTCCGGCACCGGACGTTCGCGCTTGCGCAGGTCACGAGACTGGTCGCCGACCTGCGGAACCGACAGTTCCTGGTGCAACCACCGCGCGCCTGCTTCGGGCCCCTCCGAGCGCGCCTCCGGGGGCGGCGCGTGAGCGCGCTCCTCGACACCTACCTCCAGACGTTCCTCCACCGCCAGTTCCCCGTTCCCGGCTTCGACGCGCTCGTCGCGCGGATCTGGGCCGGTGCCGGCCGATTGCTGTTCGCGCGGCCGATGGTCCTGATCGCCACGCTGGTGGCGGCGGTCGGCATGCCCCTGTTCGTCTGGCAGCGGTTCGTCGACGGCCTGCCGTTCACGATCGGCGGCTCCGTCGTGCCCGCAGGGCTCGTCTACTACGGGTCGTTCGTCATCGTCGCCGGCATCCACGAGCTCTGCCATGCGCTCGCGGTGAAACGCAGTGGCCGCGTCGTCCGCAAGGGCGGGTTCATGATCCTGTACGGGGCGCCGGGCCTCTATGTGGACACCCAGGACATCTGGATGGAGCCGCGCCGTGCCCGGCTCGTCACGTCGTGGGCGGGCCCCTTCTCCGGGTTCGTGCTCACGGGCCTTGCCGGCGTCGCGCTCCTGGTCGTACCCGACGGGAACGGGTCGGCCGCGTTGGCGATGTTCGGCGTCATCGCCCTGCTGACGAGCGTGGTGCAGCTGATGCCACTGATCGAGCTCGACGGCTACTACGCGCTCATGGACTGGCTCGACATGCCGAACCTGCGCCGGCGAGCGTTCGAGTTCGTGCGTCGCGACTGCTGGGCGAAGCTGCGTCACCGTCAGCGTTTCGACCGCGAGGAGCGCATCCTGGCCGTCTTCGGCGTGCTCGCGGGGCTGTACACGGGATACGCGCTGATCGCCGCCCTGCTGTTCGCCTGGGCGCGCACCGACACCGCAGTCCGCGGGGCGCTGCGCGTCCCCGACGCCGGGCGCATCACGCTCGCACTCGTGATCCTGCTGCTCACCATCCCGCTCGGCCTCGCAATCTTCGGGCGGCTCCGCCGGGGCGCGCAGAGGGCAGCTGGCGCCGCCCGGCGCATGCAACGCCTCGGTCAGGAGCGCTGGTACCGGGAGCGGGTTGCAGCTCTCTCGGAGGTGCCTGCCCTCGCCGCGCTGGGCAAGGCCCAGGTGCAGTGGCTCGCTCGTCGCATGCGCGCCGAGAGCTTCCGGTCGGGGTCGTCGATCGTGCGCCAGGGCGTCGCCGGGCAGCGGTTCTGTGTGATCGTGAGCGGCGAGGCCGACGTCGTGGTCGAGCACGACGGGGAGCCCGAGGTGGTGGCGCGCCTCGGGCCGCTCGACTACGTCGGCGAGCAGGCGCTGCTCGACCAGAGCCCGTGCGCCGCGACCGTCCGGGCAGTGGACGAGGTGCGGGTGCTGTCACTCGGGGCCGACGACTTCCACGAGCGCATCGCCCGCTACATCGACGCCGACGCCGGGCTGCGGGCGCGCCTCGACGAGCGGGCCGAGCTCGACCGGTTCTCGCTCTTCGAGTCGCTCGGCGCCCAGGAGAAGGACCTGCTGTTGACGCGACTGCGCCCCCCTGGAGCTCACCGCTGGGGAGGAGCTGTTCCGCGAGGGCGAGCCCGCGGCGCGCTTCTACCTGATCCGTGAGGGCCGGGTGGCGCTGTCGGTCCGGGACGAGGTGCAGGGCGACCGGGTCGTGCAGGAGGCCGGCCCGGGCGACTTCCTCGGCGAGACGGGACTGCTGCTCGACGTCGAGCACACGGCCACCGCCCGTGCCGTCGGCGACGTCGGCGCCTGGTACCTGGACGCCAACGACTTCCTCGAGCTGCTCGGGCGCTACTTCGACCTCGAGGAGGCACTCGGCTCGACCGTCGAGGAGCGGGTGAGGAAGCACGACGTGCTCGCGACCGCAGGAGGGTCGTCGCAGTGGCTCGACGTCGAGGTCGGCGACCCCGCACCCGACTTCACTTTGGAGGCGGTCCGGGGCGGCACCGTCAGCCTGTCCGACCACCGCGGCCAGACGGTCGTGCTGTGGTTCTCCCGCGGGTACAACTGCCCGTTCTGTCGGAAGT
>JBOGFJ010000122.1:0-6806 GCA_050743385.1 Acidimicrobiia bacterium | reverse complement strand
TGATCGGCTCCGAGGGCCCCAACGGTCCGTCCGGCTCGTTGAGCCACTCCGCGACGGCGGGGAAGAACTTGCAGACGGCGATCGGCCGGAGACCGGTGATGGTCAGCGGGCTGCCGTACGCGGCCGTGGTGCTCGAGTCGACGTCGGTGCTGTCGATCCCGAAGATCTTGGCGAACTGGAAGTCGAACGGTCGCTCGGCCGACACGGTCACGTAGCCGGAAGCGGGGGTTCCCACGTGCTGGCAGCTGGTGACGCTGGCGGCGTCGTCGTTGTTGGCCACGTACTCGTCATCGGTCGCGCCGCACCCGTCTTCCGACGGCACGCCGGCATACTCCTGCGCTGCCGCCAGGGCCGCCGCGTCGGTCGCGGTGTGGAGGCGGCGTTGCGCTTGCCAGGCTCCACCGGCATCGACGGCGTACGCCGTGAGGCCGATGAAAGCAGCCATGAGGACGCACACGATGATGAGCACGGCGCCGCGCTCGCGCTCTCGGCGTGCGGTCGGCGTCACTCGCACCGGAACTCACCTCGGCCGGTGAGGGTGACGGTCGGACCGCCGAAGAGCGGGATGTCGATGACGTTGTCGGTGGTGACGGTCACGACCACGGTTTGGCCGGATCGGCCGTTGCACGGCTGGGTCAGCCCAGGGGTGACGTTGATGGTGGGCGTCGATTGGAACGAGACGCCGTCGAGCGAGTCGGTCACGCGGTCGCTGATCTCGGTGCTCGTCGTGGCGGGCAGCGATGCGATCCGTGCGCCCTCACGTGCAGCCGCGTGCAGGCCCTGTTGGCGGTTGTAGGCGAGGCTGAACTGGACGATGCCGAAGACCAAAAGGATGAGGATCGGGAGGACGAAGGCAAGCTCCACCGCGGCAGAGCCATGTTCGTGTTGTGCGCGGTCGTGTCTTGTCACCAGGTGACCTCGTAGAGATCCCGGACCGACAAGCCGAGCAGGGCGACGGTGCCGATGATGACCGCCGCGATGAACGCGATCAGCAGCGCGTACTCGACGGCGGTCGCTCCGAACTGGGACGAAAGGCTGGCGTCGAGAGGTCGCTCCCGATCGCCGGTAGCGTTCTCCATCGCACGACCTCGTCGAAGGCAGCGCAGCCGGCAGCCCCGTGATCGAGGCTGCCGGCCCGCCGCATGTCCTTGGTCAGTCGAGCGCTTCGACGATGCTCTGGAAGCCGGCCTTCACCAGCGGTCCGAGCAGGACGACGGTGCCGACGATGACGGCTGCGATCAGCGCGACGAGCATGCCGTACTCGACGGCGGATGCACCCCGCTCCTCGTCACGCAGCGTCTGCAACCAGACGTAGAGTCGCGTGATCATTTGCTCTCCTTCTTCGAGTACTGCACCGCTCGTGCAGTAGCCGCGTTATCGGCCACTGGGCGCGAGAATCTTGAGAGGAAATTCGCGCCGAACGTGAACGCGCGCAGGTCTGCAATCATCACGACGTGCAGACGCGACCACGCGAGCTCATCGACACCCGCATGCGCGTGCTCACTTGGAACCTTTGGTGGCGATTTGGACCGTGGGAGGCGCGCCAGCCCGCGATCACGGCCACCTTGCGTCGCATCGATGCCGACGTCCTCGCGCTCCAGGAAGTGTGGGCGGAGGTCGATGGAGTGAATCAGGCCGCGATCCTCGCCGCCGAGCTCGGGTACGAGCATGTCTTCGCGCCCGGCTTCGACGACGGAAACCTCGCGTTCGGCCTCGCGGTGTTGTCGCGCTGGCCGATCGTGAGCATGGAGGCGCGCGCGCTGCCGAGCCTGCCCGACGTCGACGAGCTCCGGCTCGCGCTCAAGGCCGAGATCGAGGGCCCGCGCGGTGGCTTCGAGGTCTACACGACCCACCTCAACTGGCGCTTCGACCAGAGCGACGTCCGTCAGCTCCAGGTGCGCGCCCTGGCGGAGATGGTGGCCGAGAGTGATAGTCGGACGTTTCCGGCGATCATGGGCGGCGACTTCAACGCCGATCCACTCGCCGACGAGATCCGCATGCTCACCGGTCGCGCACCGGTCCCGGTGCCCCGGCTCGTCTTTCACGACGCCTGGGAGGTCGCGGGGGAGGGGCCGGGGTACACGTGGTCGAACGCCAACCCGTTCGCGGCGTGCGACCTCGAGCCCGACCGGCGGATCGACTACGTCTTCGTCGGCTGGCCCAAGGCCCGGGGCGCCGGGCACGTCGTCGGCGCCGCAGTCGAGGGCGTCGAGCCCGTCGACGGCATCCATCCGTCCGACCACTACGCCGTGCTGGCGGAGCTGCGGTACTGATGGCAGCTTCGCTCGTCGATCGGTTCCGGGTCGAGCCGGGCAAGCACGCCGACCTCGCCGGCCGCGACCCCGACGAGCGGCTCGGTTACTCCGGCAAGCAGGCCGGCCGGGCTGCCCTTCTGCCGCTGCTCGCCGAGCTCGACGAGCTGCACGACCGCCTGTGGGCGGAGGCGACGCGGAGCGTGCTCCTCGTGCTCCAGGGGATGGACGGGTCGGGGAAGGACGGCGCGATCAGACATGTACTGACGAGCATCGACCCGCAGGGGCTGCGGGTGGCGTCGTTCAAGGCGCCCGACGACAACGAGCTCGATCACGACTACCTCTGGCGGGTCCATGCGCAATGCCCGGCACGAGGTCAGCTGGGGGTGTTCAACCGGTCGCATTACGAGGATGTCGTCGCGGCCCTGCTCATCGGAGCGGCCGACCAAGAGCAGTGCGACCTCCGTTACCGACACCTCCGAGAGTTCGAGCGCATGCTCGTCGACGAGGGCACGACCGTCGTGAAGGTATTCCTCCATCTGTCGCGCGGCGAGCAGCGCGAGCGATTGCAGGCCCGCCTCGACGATCCCAGGAAGCGGTGGAAGTTCAAGGCCAGCGACCTCGACGCACGGCGCCGGTGGGACGACTACCTGGCCGCGTACGAGCGTGCCATCACCGAAACCTCGACCGACTGGGCGCCGTGGTACGTCGTGCCGGCCGACCACAAATGGGCCCGCGACATCGCCGTCGCCACCATCCTGACCGCGGTGCTTCGGACACTCGATCCGAAGTTCCCACGCGCCGAACCGGGGGCAGACCAGGTCGTCATCGACTAGCGCAGGATCAGGGTCGAACGAGGAGAACTCCGGTGGGATCGGTTGCCGTCTGCCGCCAGCCCTCCGCGCGAAGACGCGCAAGGAGCGGACGATCACGCTTCGCGACGACGCAGTCGACGTCGTTCCGGTCGATCCACTCGAGAGCGCCGGGTTCTCCGAGGAGGGCACTCCGCTGACGCGCCAGCCCCTGCTCGTTCCCGTTGCGGCCATCCTGCGACACGAGCACATCCGGCCAGCGCATATCGGTGATGTACCCACCCCATATGTACTCGTTGAGTACGCGACAGCCGTCGGGGATCGCTGCCGTCGCCCTGATCGGATAGGTGTCGCCGGCGGTGGGGCGAGCGTTGCCGAGGGCGGGGAGGCCGACGACGACCATGATGGTGAGCCCGAGCACGAGCCCGTGCACGAGTGCCATGCGGCGCAGACGGGGCCATTCTCGGACGCGCCGCAGCGGCAAAGCCGAGCAGCCGAGCGCGAGCTCCCCCGCGGCTACCAAGAACAGGAACGAGGCGTTACGGATGGCATCCAGCGTCAGCGCCCCGAACACAGCGACGGGGAGCACGTATGCGAGATGTCGCCAGCGGCCTGTACGCCACATCGAGACGCCGGTCAGCAAGACGACGACGACGAGGAAGACGTCGCGTGGCTGCGTAAGGGTTACGCTCTGCCATTCGTTGATGAGATCTGACGTGCCGCGCGTTTGGAAGGCAGCACGGTATGCGCCGAGGCCGAAAGGCGTCAGTAGTCCGGCGACGATGCAGGTTGCACCCACGACAGCCGCGCGCCGGAACCGATGCTCCTGGATCGCCGCCGCCCCGGCGAGCAGCATTACCACGAGCACGCCGGCGATGAACGCGAAGTGCAGATTCGCCCAGAGCGCGATGAGCACTGCGAGCGCGGCGAGTGCGCGATTCGAACCCGCGAGCGCTCGTGGAGCGACGACGAGCGCTACCGCGAAGAGCAGGTAGCTGATGATCTGAGGCCGTTCCGCAACGTCGCGCGTGAGGAGGACGGTGAACGTGGTCGCAACGGCGACCGAGGGCCAGGGCCGCGCGCCAGCTCGCCGGGCGAGGAGATAGCACGCGACGCCGAACCCCGCCGCGGCGAGGAGTGTGAGCGCGATCAGAGGACCGGTCCCGGCGACGCTCCGGGAGGCCGCGGCCAGAACGTCGAACAACCACGAGTTGATGCGCCAGGGGTCTCCGGCCGCGGTCCAGGCGAACGGGTCCTCGCTGGGGAGAGATCCGCGGTCGAGGATCAGCTCGCCGCTGCGGAGGTGCCACCACGTGTCGCTGTCGAAAGGGCTGCGGGCGGCGTTGAGGACGATGACGGCGAGGGCGAGCGCGAGCACCACGATCGGCCAGGGATCCCGCTCGGTCTTGGGCGGGGGGCTTCCGGGCGTCGCGGGCGTAGGCGTGGGTGGATGGTTCGCCGGCGCGGTCTCGACCTGCACACCCGCGTATCGGCGGGAGTGCGCCGGATCTGAACTCAGGGCGGGGGGGATCGCCGGTCGGGTTCGGCGGCGGCCTCGAAGGCGTCGCGCGGCCGTTGCAACGAGCCCAGGGCGGTGATGTCGCGGGGGAAGAGCATCGTCACCGTCCAGTCGAGGGCGATCCGCACCCGCCGGTTCAGCGTCGGCATCATCGCCAGGTGGTACGTGCGGTGCACCCACCAGGCGGTGAACCCCCGGAGGCGGATACGTCCGGGGAGCTGGGCGACGCCCTTGTAGCGTCCGAGCGACACGAGCTGGCCGAGGTTGCGGTAGCGGAACGGACGGAGCTCGCCTCCCTCGATCGTCGCCGCCAGGTTGTCGGCCAGGCGCCGACCCTGCCGGAGGGCGTGCTGGGCGGTCGGCGGGCACAGCCGTCCCGTGGTGAGGTCGGGCACGGCGGCACCGTCCCCCGCGGCCCACGCGCCCTCGAGGGGCTCGCCGTTCCGGCAGACCCGGAGGTACTCGTCGCAGGTGACCCGTCCCTGGTCGTCGACCGGGAGTCCCGATTTCGCGGCCAGCGGCGGCGGGCGCACGCCGGTGGTCCACACGAGTGTCTGGGCCGGGAAGGCGTCGCCGTTCGACAGCCGCATCACGCCGTCCGCGGCGGAGTCGAGGCGGGTCCCGAGCAGGATCTCGACGCCGCGGTGGGCGAGCAGCGCGTGCGCGTAGCGGGCGAGCCCGGCGTCGAGCTCGGGCAGGATCCGGTCGGTCGCCTCGACGAGCACCCAGCGGGGGCGGGCGTCGTGGAGCTCGGGATACCGGCGCAGCGCCGAGCGGGAGAGGTCTTCGAGCTCGGCGAGCGCCTCCACTCCGGCGTACCCGCCGCCCACGAACACGAAGGTGAGCAGCGCCTGGCGCCACACCGGGTCGGCGGCGTCGGCGGCCGCCTCGAGGCGGGCGAGCACCACGTTGCGGAGGTGGATCGCCTCGGCGACCGTCTTGAAGCCGATGGCCCGTTGGGCGAGCCCCGGTACCGGCAGCGTGCGTGATACGGATCCAGGCGCGAGCACGAGCGCGTCGTAGCGCAGGTCGAGCGGTTCGCCGCCGATGGTGCGCACCCACGCCTGGCGGGCGTCGTGGTCGATGGTCTCGGTCTCGCCGACGACGAGCCGGGCGCGCTCGAGCACCTCGCGCAGCGGCACGACCACGTGGCGGGGCTCGATGTTGCCCGACGCCGCCTCGGGGAGGAAGGGCTGGTACTGGAGGAAGTTCTCGGGGTTGACGAGCACGAGCTCGTGACCCGTGTGGCGCAGGAGCCGCTCCAGGCGCAGGGCGGCATAGGTGCCGACGAACCCGCCCCCGATCACGAGGATCCTCATCGCGGCTCCCTCCGACCTTGTGAATCTTCTCACAAGCAGGCGGGCGGGCTCAAGCGCGTAGAGTCCCCGCCATGCCGACACCGGAGCAGGTCCGCGCAACCGTCGACGCCTACGTCGACGCCTATCGCCAGGACAGCGTCGAGGCCCTGCTGGCGACCTTCGCCCCCGACGCGGTGTGGCACGACCCGGTGGGGGCGCCGCCCCACGAGGGCCAGGAGGGGATCAGGGCGTTCTGGGACCAGATCCACACCATGGCGGAGCGGATCGTCCTCGAACCCAAGGACATCGTGGTCTGCGGGAACGAGGCCGCGATGGTGTTCACGATCAACGCCCAGGTGGAGGGCGGCGGCGGGATGGCGTTCGACGCCATCGACACCTTCGTGGTCGACGACGACGCCAAGATCACCCTGCTGAAGGCCTACTGGGACACGGGCCGAGCCCGGCCCATGGCCGATTAGCCCGATTTGGCGGCTCGAGCGCGGCTTGACCGCGTGGTCAACTCGACTGGCCGAAGGGGTCGCGCGTCGGCAAGATTGATGCGGCGATGGGCGTCGAGTCTCGTGATTCCGTCTCGCTGAAGCCGGCAGAGCTGGACGAGCTCGGCCAGCTGCTGACTGTCGTGGGACTGCCGCTGCGGGAGGAGCAGCTCGACCAGCACGTCGAGCAGTTCCCACTGGTCGCGGTCACGGGCGCCGACGACGACCTCCACGGATTCCTGTTCGGCTCGCTCGAGCGCATCGGCGGTACGCCCTGCATCCTGTGGGGACTGGGCGGGATCCGCCGGGGCAAGCAGGCCCGCGCCAATCTCGAGGCCCTGGTCGGCGAGCTGTACCGGCGGGCGGCGATCTCGTTTCCCGACGAAGACGTGCTCGTCGCCGGCCGCTTCGCCCATCCCGCGTCGTAC
>JBOGFJ010000121.1:0-7563 GCA_050743385.1 Acidimicrobiia bacterium | reverse complement strand
GGTTGATTGCGCCCCGAACTCCGGATCTCCCGGTTGCTACCCGGGGAGCCCGGTGACCCAGTCGACGGAAGCCTCGGCGACCTCGGCGATCACGTCGTCGAGGGTTCGGCCGCTCGCCTTGAGCGGGCGGTAGCCGTGGTCGGCGGAGTCGAGCCAGTGGAACGCGACCTTCCCCTTGATGGACTTGGTCGCGTTCGTGAGCGCGTCACGGCCGGCGAGCGCGTCGCGAGTCCCGCTCACGAACAGGCACGGCACGCGTAACCGGGGAAAGTGGTCGACCCGCAGCCGGCTCGGTTGCCCCGCGGGATGGAGCGGGTAGCCGAGGAGAAGCAAGCCGAGCGCGGGGACGGGTAACTGCTCGTCACCGACGATCTGCGAGCAGTAGCGGCCACCCATCGAGCGCCCGCCGAGGACGAGGCGGTCGGCCGGCAATCCCGACCGTTTGGCGAGCTCCGCGGCCGCGTCTCGCGTCGCCCGATCGAGCACCGCGGGTCGGTCGGGGGCGCGCTTCTTGGCGACGCGATAGGGATAGTCGAACCGCAGCGACGGCACGCCGGCCGCCGCCAGCGCCTTGGCAAGCCCCTTGAGGACGGCGGACTCCTTGTCGGAGCTCGCACCGTGCGCGAGGAGCACGGCTCGATCCGTTGCACCCGTCGTCCCACTCCGCGGTCCCTTGTAGGCGTAAACGCTCATCGGCGCAGCACCCAGCGCGTGAGGAACGCGTCGATGCGCGTGAGGACGTCGGCGATCGTCTCGGCCCGTACCCAGCCGTGGCCTTCGCCTTCATACTCGTGGTACTCGACCGTTGCGCCGCCGGCTCGCATCGTGTCGACCATCGCGCGGGCCTGCGCGGGCGGAACGACCTTGTCGGCCCCACCTTGGAGCGCGAGGACCGGCACCGAGATCGCGGCCGCGTGCGTGACCGGCGAGCGGTCGCGGTAGCGGCTCGCGTGACGAGGGAGCTCGCCCACGATCCGGTCGAGGTAGCGCGATTCGAACCGGTGGGTTGTCTCCGCCAGGTCGAAGAGGTCGGTGACGCCGTACAGGCTCACGGCGGCACGCACGAGGTCGCCGTGCAGCGCCGCGAGCAGCAACGCGGTGAGGCCCCCGGCGCTGCCGCCCATGACGGCGATGCGGTCGTCGCACCAGCCCTCCCGGCGAGCGTGGCGAATCCCGGCGGCGACGTCCGCGAGGTCGCGCTCGCCCCAGCGCCCGTGGAGCGCCTGTGCATAGGCGCGGCCGTAGCCGGTCGACCCGCGCGCGTTCGGCGCGAGGACGGCCCACCCGCGGCTGAGCAGGAACTGGTGGCGGGGCGACCAGGTCACCGTCGCCTGCCCGGTGGGGCCGCCGTGCACGTCGACGATCAAGGGCGGACGCGTGCGCGGCCCGAGTGCGGGTCGCGCCGGGCGCCACAGGAGCCCGGGCACGGTGGTGCGGTCGTCGGCGGTCCACGTGACCGCTTCGGGCTCGGACACGCCCGCGAAGCCGGCGACAGCACCGGTCGAGACGACACGACCCGAGTCGTCGCCGGCCGGGTTCACCGCGATCACCGGCGGCTTCGTCGGGCCCGAACGGACGCACACGAGCCCGGGCGAGCCCCAGTCGAGACCCTGATGCCAGCCCGCGGCGACGGAACGGGCGCGGGATCGGTCGCGGCTCGATCCGTCCGCCGTCGCGACAACGAGGCAGCCGAAGGCGTGCTCGTTGCGGCAGAGCGCGATCGCGGCGGAGTCGGGCGACCACGCGTACGAGCGTTGACGCGGGCTCCACGACGGCTCGGCGTGCTCGCCGGCGTCGTCGAGCAGGGGTCGGGGGCGCGCACCATCGACCTCCGCTGTCCAGACGTTCACCCAGCCCGTCTCGTCGCTGACGAAGGCGAGCGCGGCTCCGTTCGGCGCGAAGCGGGGCTGGCCGACGGCGCGGCCGTCCCCGGTAATCCTCTGCGGCCCGCCCGCGGGGACGAGCCCGTCGATCTTGCGAGCGGCGATGCGCGACTCGTCCCACGGCATGTTCGGGAGGTCCCACTCGTGCCAGGCCAGGACGTCGCCGGCCGGTGACCACACGGGGTCCCACGCGTAGTCGGAACCGTCCGAGACCCGCACCGGCCATGCTGATCCGTCGAGGGGAACGACGGCGACGTCACAGGCGTCTGCGCGCTCGAGGCTGAACGCGACGCGGGTGGCATCGGGCGATACCGCGGGCGCGGCGGCACGACCGTCGCGACTGAGGATGCGGAACGGGCGACCGGCGAGGTCGACGAGCAGCAGGCGCCCGTCGGCGGCGGCGTAGACGAGCCGGTCGTCTCCAGCCCAGGCGAAGGCACCGCTCCCAGCGGTCCCGACGGGTGTGACGGCGGCATCGGCGCTGGCGACGGCGGCGGGCGCAGACCCGTCGGTCGGCGCGACGACGAGGTCGGCCCGTCCGTCGAACGCGTCGACCCAGGCGACCATCCGACCCGACCCGCTCCAGCAGGGCTCGGCGACGGTATGCGAGCGGGCGACCATCGCCGCGCTCAGAGGAGCCTGCACGGGCCACAGGCTAGTGACGGGCCGCCGAAGCGAGTCCCAGCAGGGACGGAGCTGCCGGCTCCGCCGGCCCCGGGACCGCCGCGGGCGTGCAGGAGCGGCGAGCGCAGCGAGTGCGACCAGAAGGTCGGACTAGCTTGGTCGCCCTATGCCCCGCTCGCCCGAGATGCCCCTGCGCGTCGCCTACCTGGTGTATCGGGGCAACCCGCACTGCGGCGGCCAAGGCGTCTACACCCGCTACCTCGCCCGTGAGCTCGCGGCGCTGGGCCACGAGGTCGAGGTGTTCTCGGGCCCGCCGTACCCCGATCTCGACGACCCCCGCCAGCTGCGAGCGGTACCGAGCCTCGACCTGTACCGCCCCGAGAACCCGTTCCGCGTGCCGTGGCCGTGGGAGTTCCGGAGCCGGATCGACCTCCAGGAATTCGCCATCATGTGCGGCGCCGGGTTCCCCGAGCCCTACACGTTCTCGCTACGCGTGCGGAACCTGCTGCGAAACCGCCGGCGCGAGTTCGACCTGGTGCACGACAACCAGTGCCTCGGCACCGGATTGGCGAAGCTGGTCGACGACGGCTGGCCCGTCGTCACGACCTTGCACCATCCCATCACGGTCGACCGTGACCTCGACCTCGCTCACGCCACCAGTCTGTGGCGGCGCCTCACCCTGCGGCGCTGGTACGGCTTCGTCGACATGCAGACCAGGGTCGCTCGGCAGATGCCGCGCCACATCACGGTGTCGGAGTCTTCGAAGCGCGACATCGTCACCCAGATGGGCATCCCCGCCGAGCGGCTGCACGTCGTGCCGGTCGGCGTCGACCCGGAGACGTTCCGGCCCCGCCCGGGCATCGGTCGCGTCACGGGCCGCATCATGACGACGGCCAGCGCCGATGTGCCCATGAAGGGCCTCGCACCGTTGCTCGAGGCCCTCGCCAAGGTGCGCACCGAGCGCGACGACGCCCATCTGGTCGTGATCGGCAAGATCAAGGGCAAGGGCCGTATCCCGGCGCTCATCGACCGGCTCGCGCTCCGTGACGCGGTGAGCTTCGTGTCGGGTGTCACCACGGAGCGCATCGTCGAGCTGTACGCCGAAGCCGAGGTGGCTGCGGTGCCGTCGCTCTACGAGGGCTTCTCGCTGCCCGCGATCGAGGCGATGGCGTGCGGGGTGCCGATCGTCGCGACCACGGGAGGTGCGCTCCCCGAGGTCGTCGGGCGCGACGGCGAGACCGGCCTGCTGGTGCCGCCGGCCGACCCTGGCGCGCTCGCCAGTTCGCTGCTGCGGGCGCTGGGCGACGCCGAGCTGCGCGACCGGCTCGGTGCGGCCGGGCGGGCGCGTGTACTCGAGCAGTTCACCTGGCGGGCAGCCGCCGCCCGCACGGTCGAGCAGTACCGGGCGCTCATCGACGAGCGCGACGGGCGTCCCACTGCGCGCGCCGGCGGTCGCCGCGGGAGCCGGGAGTGCTGACCGTCGACTTCCGACGTCTTCACCTGGAGCCGGGCCACCGCGTTCTCGACCTCGGCTGCGGCGCGGGCCGCCATGCGTTCGAGGCTTGGCGTCGCGGTGCGGTCGTCGTGCCGTTCGACGCCAACGCCGACGAGCTGACCGACGTCAGCGCGGTCGCGGGCGGCATGCTCGCCGCCGGCGAGCTCGCCAACGGCGCCGCCGGCGGGGGGGTGAACGGCGACGCGCTCACGCTCCCCTTCCCCGACGCGAGCTTCGACCGCGTCGTCGCCGCAGAGGTGCTCGAGCACATCTGGGCCGATGAGGGTGCGCTGAACGAGCTCGTGCGCGTGTTGCGGCCCGGTGGCCGGATCGCGGTGACGGTGCCGACGCACTTTCCTGAACGGATCTGCTGGGCGCTCGACCGCGGTTACCACGACACGCCCGGCGGCCACCTGCGCATCTACCGCCGGCATCAGCTCGAGGCCAAGCTCACGAGCGCGGGGCTCATCCCGATCGCATCGCACCACGCGCACGCTCTCCACTCCCCGTACTGGTGGCTGCGCTGCGCGGTGGGTGTCGAGCGTGCCGACGCGTCGTGGGCCGTACGTCGCTACCACGACTTCCTCGTCTGGGAGCTCACCACTCGGCCCCGGTGGACGGAGCTCCTCGACCGCACGCTCAACCCCGTGCTCGGCAAGAGCCTGGTCGTCTATGCGGTCAAGTCCGGGGTCGAGCAGTCGTCGACCCGAAGGGAGCACGATGATGTCGCCGCGTGATGCAGTGCCCGAGGTACCCGGCGTGCTCTCGTGCGCCGACATCGCCGAGACCTGCGCCGCGATCGCGGCGATCCAGCTCCCCGACGGGAACATCCCCTGGACGCCGGGTGACCACACCGACCCGTGGAACCTGGTCGAGGCGGCGATGGCGCTCGACATCGGCGGCCACCACGACGATGCGGCGCGCGCCTACGAATGGCTCGCGCGCCGGCAGCGCATCGACGGCTCGTGGCACGCCTACTACGTCCGCGATGAGGTGAAGGACCCCACTCTCGACACCAACGTCACCTGCTACATCGCCAACGGCGTGTGGCACCACTATCTCTCCACCGGCGACCGCCAGTTCCTGGAGCGGTTCTGGATCGTGGTCGAGCGCGCGATCGACTTCGCCCTCGATCACCAGACGGAGACGGGCGAGCTGGCCTGGCGGGGCGACGACCCGGCCGACGGCGCGCTCCTCACGGGTTCGTCGAGCGCGCACGCGAGCCTGAGGCACGCGATCGCGATCGCCGAGCACCTCGGCCACGAACGCCCCGACTGGGAGCTGTCGCTGGGCTCGCTCGCCATCGCGGTCGCCCACCGGCCGGACGCCTTCCTCGACAAGTCGCGTTGGGCGATGGACTGGTATTACCCGATCCTCGGCGGGATCCTGCGCGGTCACGCGGCACATGCTCGCGTCGCGGGGGGATGGAACACGTTCGTGGTCGAGGGCCGGGGGGTGCGATGCGTCTCCGACCGCCCATGGGTGACGGCTGCCGAGACGTGCGAGTTCGTGCTCGCCCTCGACGCCATTGGGGCGACGGCCGAGGCGCACAAGCTGTTCGAATGGGTGCAGTTCCTGCGCGCCGACGGCGGCGGCTACTGGACCGGCGTCAACTTCGACAACGGCGCGTTCCACCTCGACGGCGAGCTGTATCCGGTCGAGCAGCCGACGTGGAACTCGGCGGCGGTGGTGCTCGCGGCCCACGCCCTCGGCGGTGAGGGCCCGACCGCAGGCCTCTTCCGCGGCGAGGGGCTGCCCGTGGGCCTCACACCGGACGAGCTCCTCGCTGCCGGCGTCGAGATCGAGAGCGAGATGGTGGGCCGCCGCTCCCGCGAGGGCTGACGTCGTCGTCTTGGCGTCAGGGGCGGCGGAGGACGCGCAGGCTGCCCGTCGTCGACACCGGCCCGAAGCCGTCGGCAACCGCCCGCTGCCATACCTGGAACGGCGCCTGGCCGCCCTCGGCGGGGTCTTCGAACACGTCGTGGAAGACGAGCAGACCGTCGGGCGCGACGTTGGGTGCCCAACCTTCGTAGTCGGCGATGACGACGTCGAACGCGTGGCCGCCGTCGATGAACAGGACGCCGAGCGGTGTGCGCCAGTGGCGGGCCACGGTCGGTGAGTCACCGACGACGCCGACGACCACGTCCTCCAAACCTGCCGTCGCGATCGTGCGGCGGAAAAACGGCAGCGTGTCCAAGCGACCGCTCTCCGGATCGACGACCTCGGGATCGTGATGCTCCCACCCGCTCTGGTTCTCCTCCGCACCGTGATGATGGTCGACGCTGAACAGCACGGCTCCGCCGGCGCGGGCGGCGGCGCCGAGGTAGACGGCCGACTTCCCGCAGTAGCTCCCGACCTCGAGCAGAGGGCCGACCGGCGCCCCCTTCAGCCCGGCTTCGTAGAGTGCGAGCCCCTCGTCGTCGGGCATGAAGCCCTTGGCGGCGCGCGCGACCGCAAGGAGATGCGGATCCATCACTGCTCTCAGATGACAGGCTCTTCGCGGTGACGGCCGAAGACCTCGGCGAGCGCGTTCATGATCTCGCCGACGGTTGCCTGCGTGGTGACGGCGTCGAGGAGCGCAGGCATGAGATTGACCGTGGGATCGGCGGCGGCGGCGCTGAGCTTCGACAGCGCGGCTTCGACCCGCTCGCCATCGCGATCACCCTTGACCTGGGCGAGCCGCTTGAGCTGTGACTCCTCGACCTCGGGGCCGATGTGGAGGGTCTCGGGCGGCGCCTCGTCGTTCCCGTCGGTCGCGGTGTTGACACCGACGAGCAGGTGGCGACCGTCGTTGAGCTTGCGCTCGAGCTCGTACGCCGAGTCGGCGATCTCGCGCTGGAACCACCCCTCCTCGACGGCGCGCAGCACGCCTTCGAGCATCGACCCGTCGCCGAGACGATCGAGGTGGGCGAACACCTCCTCGGCTCGCCGTTCCATCTCGTCGGTCATGGCTTCGACGTAGTGGGAGCCGCCGAGCGGATCGGCCACGTTTGCGACGCGCGACTCGTTGGCGATGACCTGCTGGGTGCGGAGCGCGATCCGCGCCGCCCGCTCGGTCGGGAGCGCGAGCACCTCGTCCATGGAGTTGGTGTGCAGGCTCTGGGTGCCGCCGAGAACACCCGCGAGCGCCTCCACCGCAGTGCGCACGATGTTGACCTCGGGCTGCTGCGCGGTGAGCGACACTCCGGCGGTCTGGGTGTGGAACCGGAGCTGGAGCGAGCGGTCGGCAGTCGCGCCGTAGCGATCGCGCAACCATCGGGCCCAGATGCGGCGGGCGGCGCGGTACTTGCCGATCTCCTCGAAGAAATCGATGTGGGCGTTGAAGAAGAAGCTCAGGCGGGGAGCGATGTCGTCGACGTCGAGCCCGGCATCCACACCCGCTTCTACGTAGGCGAAACCGTTCGCGAGCGTGAACGCGAGCTCCTGCGCGGCAGTCGAGCCCGCCTCACGGATGTGGTACCCCGACACCGAGATCGGGTGCCAGCGCGGCATCTCGGCAGCGCAGAATCGGATCGTGTCGGCGACGACCCGCATCGACGGCCGCGGCGGGAAGACGTACTC
>JBOGFJ010000120.1:0-5576 GCA_050743385.1 Acidimicrobiia bacterium | reverse complement strand
CGCCGAGCGCGAGCTCGGGCGCGAGCTCGCGCATCTCGGCACACGTCAACTCGCTCATCCCTGCCTCACTCGGCTCGCTCCTCACTCACCAGCGCGGCGCGCAACCGGAGCAGCCCGGTACGAATGCGCGTCTTGGCCGTCCCCAACGGGATCCCCTCGGCTTCGCTCACCTCGCGTGCGGTGCGCCCCATCAGGCCCGCGAGCACCAGCGCCCGTCGCTGCTCGGCCGGGAGGCGAGCCAGGGCCGCCGCCAGGCGGTCGGCATCGTCGCGCAGGGCCACCAACTCCTCGGGCAGCCGTTCCGCGCCCGCAAGGTCGAGGCCGAGGATCACGTCGGGATCGAGCGTGACCGGCCGGCGCACGCGCACCGCGTCGATGGCGAGGTTGCGGGTGATGGTGAGCAGCCAGGTGACCACCGTCCCCCGCCGCGCGTCGTAGGCGCCCGCATGACGCCACGCCCGGAGGAAGGCCTCCTGGGCCACGTCCTCGGCGGCCCGTGCCTCTCCCACGATCGTGAGCGCGAGGCCGAACACCCGGCGCTGGAACCGCCGGACGAAGGCCGAGGCCGCCTCGGGATCGCCGGTCGCGAGACCGGCGAGCAGAGCGTCGTCGGAGACTGACCACATGGGCTCTACGGGCGGCCTCGCTGCCGGGATTGCTCGCCACCGTACCCGCGCAATCCCCCTGCCGGTGCGCTCCGTAGTCCCGGGGAGAAGCCGCTTCCGCCGCCGCTCGTGGAGGACTCATGCGCCCGCGCCTCGCCCGCCTCGCGATCGCCACCACCGCCGCCGTGCTCGTCCTCGGGGCGTGCGGCGACGACAACGGGGGCTCTGACAGCTCCGGGTCCGACGACGGGGGCGGCGGGCCCGTCGAGCTCTCCGGGGAGGTCAACAACGAGGGCACCGAGGACGCCACCGGCAGCGACACACTCGAGCTCGAGGCCGACGACTTCTACTTCGAGCCCACCTTCGTCAAGGCGACCCCGGGCAGCACGCTGACCATCACCGTCGGCAACGAGGGCGACACCGACCACACCTTCACGGTGGACGACCAGGACATCGACAGCGAGGTCGAACCCGGAGCCAGCGCCGACGTCCAGGTGACCGTCCCGGACGACGGGACGGTGAACTTCTACTGCCGCTTCCACCTCGCGCAGGGCATGCAGGGAGCCGTCTTCACCGGCAGCGGTGCCGGGAGCGGCAGCGGCGGTGGCGACGACGACCAGCCCGACACGGGCGGCGGTACGCCGGGCTATTAGCCGACGATGGCAGGAAAACGTGCGGAATCCGCTCGTTTTCCCGTCACGAGCCCGCCGCGGGGGGCGGATCGGCGAGATCCAGCGGCGCGAGGTCGCCGAGGACGGCGGACGCTTCCTCGGGGGTGAGGTCGGTGTCGAACTGGAGCATGGTGCCGTCGACGAGCACGGTTCCCTCGCGGAAGTCGAGCTCGTCGGCGATCCAGCCGTCGTTCGACCCGGCGGCGAAGTCATCGGCCCGCGGCGGCCGCGGGAGCGCGCAGGCCTCGGGCGCCTGGTACACCGACAGATAGCCCTCGTCGCCCGCGGGGTCGAGGAAGTACAGCATCACCGTCTCACACGGATCGCCGTCGTCGGTGATCGCGAAGTCGGGCAAGACACTCGCGCTGTCGAGCACCCAACCCTCGGGGATGGCCCTCGGCTGGTACAGCGGGGCGTCGTCGTAATCGGCGATCGCATCCTCATCGACCAACGGTGTCGGGTCGATGTCGGAGGCGTCGGGCGCCTCGATGTCGACGTGTCCGTTCCAGCGCCCGAACTCGATCGCGATCGCCTCCGAGGCCAACTCGTCGGCGGAGGCGTAACCGAGACGGCGCAACCGCCCGTTGTCGGCGACCGACAGCACCAGGTCGGGCCCGATCTCCTCGACCGCGACGCGCAGCGTCGTCACCCCGTCTTCGTGGCCGATCAGTCGGGGGCGACGAGCCCCGGCGAGCAGCTCGGGGAGGTCTTGGGGCGGCACCGGCAGGCTGAAGAATCCGGCCTCCCCTTCCGCCTCCGCCCACGGTGCCTCGTCGAGCGAATGCCGGTCGGGCGCATCGCGCGAGTACAGGAGCCCGTCGACGGCGATCGCTTCGAACGCGGAGTCTTCGTAGACCGCGAGCGAGTGCGATCGGTCGGGGAACACGGCTGCCTCCTCGAAGATCGTGCGCTCGACGGTCTCGCTCCCCTTGCGCTCGTCGTCGAACCTCAACCGCTGCTCCCCGCGATACTCGACCGATTCGGCCCGCTCCACGAAACGCCGCGCCCGGAGGAGAGCGGTCGCGGCCGACGGTGGCGAGTCGGACCCGCCGACCACGACGATCAGCGCAACGACGACCGCCGCGAGCGCGACCAGTGTTGCGACGACGGCCAGCCGTTTCCGGCCGGTCACGCGGTCGGGCGCCGGAAGCCGTGCCCGAAGAAGCCGCCCTTGGGCCGCGCGTGCACGTGGAAATGGTCGGGGATGTTGCGCATGTTGTCGTCGAAGTAGTGCTCGCCGAGATACCCGGTGGCGACGGTGGCGAGGTACTCGAGCATGTGCGCGCGGTGGTCGTCGGGTGGCTCCACACCGTGGAAGCGCCACACGACCATCGGGACCGCGCAGATCTCGCACTCGGCGATCCAGCAGACGTCGTCCTCGTGAAACCACTCCGTCATACGGGCGGCTTCGCACAGATCGCATCCGTCGATCTTGAAGAAGCCGTCCGTCTCGGAGAGCTCGGTCATGGCGCCGGGATCGTCAGGCGGGCGTCGAGCCACTCGAGCGTACGGTTCCAGGCATCGTCGGCCGACTGGGGGTGGAACGAGTCGCGCTGGTCGCAGTGGAAGCCGTGACCGGCGTCCGAGTACACCACGACCTCGGTGGCGACCGGTGCAGTGGTGAGCGCTCCCTTGAGCTCGTCGACGTCGGCCATCGGGATCGACTCGTCCTGGGCGCCGAACAGCCCCAACCACGGCGTGCGGAGCTCGTCGGTTCGCTGGATGAGAGGGGGGAACTGCGGGAACCGCTGCGACACGATGCCGCCGCCGTAGAACCCGACCGCCGCCGCCAGGGCCCGCTCGATCGCGACGAGGAACGTCACCCGGCCCCCGAAGCAGAATCCGACGCTGGCGATCTGGAGGTCGGTCCACCCGCAGCCGTGGAGGTGTGCCCGGGCGGCGTCGACGTCGACGAGGATGCCGTCGTCGGCGAGGCCCTCGTAGAGCGGAATCACCTTGGCGAAGTCGCCGTAGGGCGCGGTGCCTGACCCCCCGGCACGGTGAAACAGGTGGGGCGCGACGGCGTGGTACCCGGCGAGGGCGAAGCGGCGGGTGACATCTTCGATGTGCTCGTTCACCCCGAACGCCTCCTGGATCACGATAACGGCACCGGCCGCCGCCAGGTCGCGACCCGGCCGCGCCTCGTAGCACGCCATCGGTCCGTCTGATGTCGGCAGGTCGACCGTCCCCGTCTCGAGCGTGTCATCGCTCATGCGTCGATCCCCTCCCGCAGCGAGGCGACGAAGGTACCCGCCTCCTCCGGGCCCCCACCGTCGAGGATGCGCCGGATGAGCGCGCTCCCAACGATCACACCGTCGGCAAAGCCCGCCACCTCCACCGCCTGGTCGGGCGTGGAGATGCCGAGGCCCAGGAGCACCGGCTTGTCGGTCACCGCCTTGCAGCGGCGGCCCATCTCCTGCGCCTGGGCGGCGATGTGGTCGCGCTCCCCCGTCACCCCCATCAACGAGACCCCGTAGACGAAGCCCTGCGACCGGGCGACGATCGCGTCCAGCCGCTCGTCGGGGGTCGGAGGAGCGGCGAGGAGCACGGTCTCCACCCCGGCGGCCGCGGCCGGCTCGGCCCACGGGTCGAGCTCGTCGAGCGGCAGGTCGGGAATGATCGCGCCGTCGATGCCGGCGCCGGCGAGCTCGGAGGCGAAGCGGGCGTAGCCCGCGTGCTGCACTGGGTTGCAGTACGTCATCACGACCAGCGGCACGTCGATCTCGAGCTGGGCTGCCTCGGTGACGATCTTGGCGGGCGTGGTGCCGAGCTCGAGCGCCCGCTGCGACGCCTCCTGGATCGTACGGCCGTCCATCACCGGGTCCGAGAACGGGATTCCGATCTCGATCGCGTCGGCGCCGGCGCCGGCGACGGCGCGCACGAGGTCGAGCCAACCAGCACCGAGACCACCGGTGACATACGGCACGAGCAACTTGCGCCCCTCGTCGCGTTGGTTGCGGAGGTGCGCCTCGAGCCTCATCGCCGCCCAATCCGCTGATCTTGTGTGCTCAGGCGACCGTATCGGTCATTTCCGCTCACAAGAACGAAGAAGCTCACGCGGGGGACTCGCCCGTGAGGCGCTCCGCGACCTGGACCGCGTCCTTGTCGCCCCGCCCCGAGAGCGTCACGAGCACGGTCGAGCCGGCGGGCACGGAACGGCCGGCCTCGCGTGCCAGCCAACCGATGGCGTGGGCGGGCTCGAGCGCGGGAACGATGCCCTCGGTCACCGACAGCAGCTGGAAGCCGGCGATCGCCTCGTCGTCGGTTGCGTACGGGTACTCGGCGCGTCCGGTCGCCGCCAGCTGCGCGTGCTCGGGGCCGACGCCGGGATAGTCGAGCCCGGCACTGATCGAGTGCGCCTCGAGGATCTGGCCGTCCTCGTCCTGGAGGAAGAGCGAGCGCGACCCGTGCAGGATGCCGGGCACGCCCCGGTTGACCGACGCGCCGTGCTTCCCCGACTCGGGCCCGAGGCCACCGGCTTCGACGCCCACCAGCCGCACCCCGGCGACATCGACGAACCCGGCGAACGTCCCGATGGCGTTCGACCCCCCGCCGACGCACGCGACCACGTAGTCGGGATCGTCACCGCCGAGAAGCTCCCGGCACTGCTCGCGAGCCTCGTCGCCGACGACCCGTTGGAACTCCCGCACCATCCACGGGTAGGGATGCGGGCCGACGACCGACCCGATGCAGTAGTGCGTGCTCTCGACGCTTGCCACCCAGTCGCGCAGGGCCTCGTTGATGGCGTCCTTCAGGGTTGCGCTCCCCGAGTCGACCGGCACGACATCAGCGCCGAGCAGCCGCATCCTGAAGACGTTGAGCGCCTGGCGCTCGATGTCGACCGCTCCCATGAACACGAGGCAGTCGAGACCGAAGAGGGCGGCGGCGGTGGCGGTCGCCACCCCGTGCTGGCCGGCACCGGTCTCGGCGATGACGCGCTGCTTGCCCATGCGACGTGTGAGCAAGGCCTGACCGAGCACGTTGTTGATCTTGTGTGAGCCCGTGTGGGTGAGGTCCTCACGCTTGAGCAGCACCCGCAGGCCGAGGCGCTCCGAGAGCCGGTGGCACTCGGTGACGGGGGTCGGCCGGCCGGCGTAGTGCGTGAGCAGGTCTGCGAACTCCGCCCGGAACTCGTCCGACGTCCACGCGGCCACGAACGCGGCTTCGAGCTCTTCGAGCGCGGGCACGAGGGTCTCGGGGACGAACCGTCCGCCGAACTCGCCGAAGCGGCCGAGGTCGACCGGCCCGGCCGGGCCGGCGGGGTCGAGGCGCACGCCGTCGCCACGAGTGGGAGCGGTCA
>JBOGFJ010000119.1:0-21091 GCA_050743385.1 Acidimicrobiia bacterium | reverse complement strand
TCCTGATGTCGGGCCCGACGATCTCCACCCCGTGGGTGCCGTCGGGATACAGGAGCAGCACCTCCAGCGGGTCGCCGAGGTAGCGGTGGTAGAGCTGGTCGTTGCGGATGCAGTGCAGGTGTACCGGTGCGTCCGGTGTGACCTCGAAGTAGAGCGCGGAGCCCGCCGGCCGCCCGCCCGCGAACGGCTCCGGGAGGCCGCCGGGCGCGATCTCCTCGCCACTGACGTAGCTGACGCGAACGAAACCGCAGGTCGCGTGGGGTTCGAGCGCGAGCAGGCGGCGGATCTCCTCGGCATCGACCCCGACAGGCTCCACCACTACTGCGCCCGCACCTCGTACGCGCACCTGCGGGCGCCCGCAACCATGTGCTGCACCCGCTCGACCGTCGCCTGCGGCAGCACGGCACGGATGAAGTCGATCTCGCTCGTGCATGCCTGGCCGTACCGCTGGGCGACGGCCCAGATGGCGCAGTTCTGCTCGGTGATCAGATAGACGCCCGGCGACACCTTCTCGTGCGTCGCCAGGTAACCATCCTCGTCGAGGATCCTCGTGAGCTCGTCGACCTTCGCGCCGAGGTCGCGCTTCTTCTCGAGCCGGGTGCGCGCGTTTGCGATGCGGTGCTCGCGCCGCTTGGCAAAGAGATCTTCGAGCATGGCGGGATCGGCGTCGGCGACATAGCCGAGCAGCTCGTTGGTGAGCTCGCCGTATGCCTTCGGGAAGAGTCTGTCGGCTGCCGGAGTGACCGAGTAGACGAGCGTTCGGCGCCCGCGCCGCGGCTCCGACGCGGGCATCTCGCCCGCGTCGACGAACCCGTCGCGTGTGAGCACGCTCAGGTGCTGCCGCGCCCCGCTGACCGTCATCCCGAGCTGCTCGGCGATCTGCTCCGCCGTGGCCTCGCCCCGACGACGCACCGCGTACAGCACCGACCGGCGGCCGGCAGGGAGCGTCGGGGTCGTCTCGAGATCGGACGGCGAGGTCATCGAGTGTTCTCGCCGCGCAGGATCAGGTGGCTGTCGCCGAACTCGTGCCAGCGATACCCGAGGTCGAGCGCAGCCCGGTAAGCACGCTCCAGGGCGGCCCGACCGGCGAACGCCTCGAGCATCTGGAGATGCGACGACTCAGGCTCGTGCCAGCCCGTGAGCAGCCCGTCCACGGAGCTCACCGGCGCGTCGGCGGTCACCACCACTTCCGTCCAACCCTGGCCCGGGTGCACGACCCCATGCTCGTCGGTGACGGTCGCCAGCGCACGCACCACCGTCGTGCCCACCGCGATCACGCGCCCACCATGGTGGCGCACGTCGTTGATCGCCGAAGCCGTGGTCTCGGGGACGAGGTACCGCTCGGGATAGGGCCGCTCCCCGCCTTCGAGCGACGACACGCCGGTGTGGAGGAGCAGCGGGGCGACGGAGACGCCTCGGCCGATCAGGTCGGTCACGAGCTCGGGTGTGAACGGACGGCTGGCGCTCGGCATCTCGGCGCTGCCCGGCTCCCTCGCGAAGATCGTCTGGTAATAGCTGAGCGCCCACTCGCGTGGCACGTGCCGGTACCGGATGGGCCGGCCATGGTCAGCCGCGTAGGCGGCAACGGTGACGGAGAGGTCGAACGTCGCGATCCAGAGTCGTTTCGAGTCGGAGAACCGCGTGAGGAGTCTCACCGTGCCCCCCGCGAGCAGCTCGATCTCGACCGCGTGATCGAGCCACAAGGGCGCGGTGCTGCTTTCGCCATTCGGGCGACGGACCTCGACGAGCCACACCTCGCCGGGGAGCGCGCCCGAGAGGTGCACGATGATCGGTTCGCCGTCGGGGAGGCGACCGTCGAGCGCAGCCGGCACGGTCGCAGACGTATTCACCACGAGCAGGTCACCGGCACGAAGATGCGAGCCGAGCGCGCCGAAATGCGAGTCGACGGGGTCGCTCTCACCTGGGCTCACGAGCAGGCGTACACCGTCGCGACGGAGCCCGCGGGCTTCCGGCGGCTCGTCAGCCTCGTGCGCTTGGTCCAGCGTGAAGTCCAGTACCTCGGGCCCCGTCGTGGCGGTCATGACGTCCTCGATCCTTCGGTTACGAGCGCGCGCGCTTCGTAGCGCCCACTCGGCTGGTCGCCGGCGATCAGCGCCAGCACGCCCGGGACACTCGCCTCGGGGTCGGGCCGGTCGGAGATGTCTTCGCTCGGGAACGCGTCCTGGTGCATCTCGGTGCGCATGTCGCCCGGATCGACGACCAGCACCCGGAGCTCGGGCCGTTCGACGGCGAGCACCCGGCTGGCGTGCTCGAGCGCCGCCTTGGACGAGCCGTACCCGCCCCAGCCCTCGTACGCGTCGACCCCGGCGTCGGAGGTGATGTTCACGACCACCGCCCCGTCGCGCAGCTGATCGCCGAGCGCCTGCAAGAGCGCGATCGGGGCGACCACGTTGACGTCGAACACACGACGCAACACACCGGGCTCGATGTCTCGCAGCGATGGCAGCGGGCTCTCGCCCAACGTGCTCGCGTTGTTGACGACGAGTCGCAGCTCCCCGAGGCCGGCGGCAGCCCGGGCGAGCGCATCGCGGTGGGCGGGGTCGGTGAGATCACCGGGAACAGCGGTTACCGGGGTGTGGGCGGCGAGGCGTTCCCGTGCGGCGCCGAGGCGGTCGCGACGCCGAGCATCGATGACGAGCGCCCACCCCTCCCGGGCGAGCGCTTCCGCCAGCGCGAGCCCGAGGCCCTGCGAGGCGCCGGTGACGACGGCAACGGCCTTCGTGGGAGCTTCCATGGCGAACCTCCTGGTCTGGCATTTTGAACAAGGTAGCACTTGTTCTTATGCCCAGGGGTCCGCCGTCGGCGCTCAGGCGAGCCGGCGCAGCACGGCCCGTCCCCGCGGCGAGAGCCGGTAGCCCACCTCGAGGCTCTCGGTCAGCCCCAGCTCCTTGAGCTTGCGCACGTCGAGCTTGAAGGCGCGGGTCTCGCGGCCGAAGTGCTCGGCCAGCTCGGCCGCACGGGTACCGGGATGGTCGCGAATGAGCGCCAACACCGCGGTCGTCCATGCCCCGCGCCGGCTGGCGGCGTCGAGGCGAGCGAGGCGCCGGCGCACCTCGGCCAGCTCGTCCGCGGTCAGGGCGCTCCGCTCGCGGAGGTCGACACGGGGGTCGGGGCCGGCGAGGTGCAGGCGTACCCGGTATACGCGTCCGTCCCGTCCGTCGAGCTCGTCCATGAGCGCGGCACGCGACGAGAACCCGGCGCGGCGGGCGTCTTGCTCGCTGATGCCCCCGATCGTCACGACGTCGACGGCGTCGACCTCGAGGACTCCGACGCCGGTGCGGAGCCTGCTACCACGGCGCACCCGGGCACGGGCCCAGCGCCGGAACGCGAGGTCGATCTTGCCGGCGGCGATGCCTTCGAGCGCCGGGCGCCTGAACAGCACGACTGCTTGTTCCTTTCGCCACACCCGTGATCCGACGCGCCATGATCGCGCTGTGAGCGCCGCTTCCCTGAAGGGCCGGCTGCTCGTGGCCGTGCCGGGGATGTACGACCCCAACTTCGACCGCACCGTGGTGCTCATGCTCGAGCACACGGAGGACGGTGCCCTCGGCGTGGTGCTCAACCGGCCCAGTGAGACCGGCGTCGACGAGGCGCTGCCGAGCTGGGCGCCGGTGGCGGCGACTCCACGTGTCGTGTTCGTCGGCGGCCCCGTCTCCCCGACGGGCGCGCTCGCGCTCGGGACGGTGACCAACGACGACGCCGAGGGGTGGAGTCCGGTGCTCGGCCCGCTCGGGCTCCTCGACCTCGGCCAGGGTCCCGCGGGCGGAGGCGCGGACACGGAGGTCGCCCGGGCGCGGTTGTTCGCCGGTCACGCCGGTTGGACCGCGGGCCAGCTCGAGGGGGAGGTCGCCGCCGGCGGATGGTTCGTCGTCGACGCCGAGCCCGACGACGCGCTCTTTCCCGAGCCCGAACGGCTCTGGCCGGCCGTGATGGCGCGTCAGCCGGGCCGGCTGGCGTGGTTCGCCAACTGCCCGGCCGACCCACGCGTCAACTGACCTCTCTGGTCGCGTTCGCTTCGCTCGCCGCTCACTGCGAGCGCGCACAGCGCGCCGATCATCCGTAGCCTGCCCATCCGACCGTCTCCTCTTGCCCGTCCGTCCATCGCACTGTTGCATTGCCGCGCGTCACGAGCGCGTCACGGAGGCCGCGAAGGAAAATGCCGCATTTCGTCATCGATGGGATGAACGTCATCGGATCGCGCCCCGACGGATGGTGGCGAGACCGCGACGGGGCCGCCCGCCGCCTCCTCGGCCGGCTCCAGACCTTGGCGACGGCCTCCGGCGACGAGCTCACGCTCGTTCTCGACGGGCGTCCGCTCGCCGACGTCCCGGAGGGCACCCACGGCGGCGTCGACGTGCACTACGCCCGCCGACCGGGCCGTGACGCGGGCGACGATCGGATCGTCGAGTTGCTCGAGGCCGCCCCCGAGCCGACAGCCATCTCCGTGGTCACCTCGGACCGGGCGCTACGCGAGCGAGCCCTCGCGTTCGGCGCCGAGGTCGTGGGCGCGGCGACGCTGCTCGCCCGGCTCGACGAGGTCAGGGACGACTGAGGGCGAGCTCCGGCGCCTCGACCTCGACTTCCCGGGCGTCACCTCACCCGGTGACGGCCTCGCAGTCCTCCTCGGCGGTCACCGAGAAGAACCCCTCGCGGAACGACGCCAGCCGCTCGAAGGCCGAGAGCTCGGCGCCGTCCGCGGTGGACGGCTCGGAGAACGCCAGGAACGCCGAGACCACCTCGTCGAGGTCGCCCGGTGAGAGGAAGATCGACGCGTTCTCGAGTGGGGGGTTGGGATCGCGGATCACTTCCGTCCCCCGGGCGGCGAAGTCGCCGAGCGCGTCGCCGTCGAGGTCGAGCGGGATGCTCCCGGCCCAGGCGCCGGTGAAGCAGTCGGCCTGGAGGTCGCCCCCGTCGAGCTCGAGGTCGTCCTGCATCCCCGCCGCCCAGGCGTTCCCGATCAGGAGCATGGCGCCGAAGTCGCCGATCTCGCCGTGCGCGGCCTCGATCAGCGATTCGTCGTAGGCGATGAAGTCTTCACCCGGACAGTAGAAGACCTGGCCCCGGTACTTCTTGGGCCGGTCGGGGTCGAGGCCGAGTGCCTCGCACTCGGGAAGCGCGCTCCGCCGGCGGACGTCGTACCCGTCGACGTCCTCCACGCCGTCGTAGGTGAGGCCGCTCACGTCGAACACGGCCTGCCAGTAGAAGTCGAGGTCTTCCATGCCGAAATCGATCGCCTCGTCGAGGGGGAGGTTGCCCTCGTTGGCGAGATCCTCCTCGGTGCTGAACGGGATCTCGGTGACGATCGGCCCCAGGGTGTCGAACTGGTCGTACTCGGCACAGCGCGTCGCGCCCTGCTCGAAGCCCTCCGAGAACGCATTGGCACGGTCGAAGCCGTTGCCGTGGGCGCCCTGCTCGCCGGGGTCGGTGCCGGCGGGGTCCTTGAACTCGAGCATGCCGGCGAGGCCCGTCTCGAGGTCGCCGGGGTCGAGCCGGAAGGCCTCGCTCTCCTCGTCGTCGACCCAGCGAACGTAGGCGCCGGCGAAGCAGTCGGCCTGGAGCTCCTTCTGGATGCTGCGCGCCTCGATGAACCCGTCGATTCCCCCGGTGAGGCCGACCGACGTCTGGCCCTGGATCGCGTGGCCCCACTCGTGCGCCAGCACCTGCACGAGCGAGAACGCGCCGAAGTCCTCGAAGAGGCGCGGGAACAACGTGCCGTCGTCGTAGGCGACGAAGTCTTCCTCCTCGTCGGCGCCGAGCACACAGTAGAAGGCGTTGTCGGCGACGTCCTCGTAGGTCACGCTCTCCTCGCCGCAGGCGGGCAGCTCGTCGTTGGGTGTGTCCTCGTCGTACGGGAGAATCTGCTCGTCGCGCAGCTCCCGGTACTCGAGGCCGTACGCGTCGGGCAGTGTCTCGTCCCAGAAGGCCTGGATGTCCTCGAGCGCGAACTCGATCGTCTCCGGATAGGTGAGCTCGTCGCTGTCGCCGCCGCCGACGCGGGCGTCGTCGTCACCGCCCGAAGGCGCCGCCAGCGCCGCTCCGGAGCTCGCCCCTACGAGGACGACCACACCGACGATCCCTGACAGCACGCGACGCACGTGATTCCTCCCTGACCGCCCGTCACCGGGCACGAAGGCGGACAGTCTATGACGCCCCCAGCCCGTTTCGGTACGCGGGGCGGGAACGGTCTGGTGAACTACGCCAATGTCGGCGACGGAGCTCGCGCAAGCCGTGGAGCGCGGCGACCTCGACGAGCTCATCCGCCTGATCGACGGCTATTGCGCCGGCCGCGACTGGGACAGCGTGGCCGAACTGCGCGAACGGTGCCGGGGCGCGCACGAGCGCTCCGGTCGACAGCTGTGGCCGGCGGCGGCGCACGCCGAGTACCGCCTCGCGCTGGAGGCGCCCGCGCCGTGGGCGGCGGCCGTGCTCGAGGAGGGCGCCGGGCGGTTCGCACCCGGGCCGCTGTCGGAGGTGGCGGCCTCGACCCACACGTGGGAGGAGCTCGCGCCGCACGTCCAACCGGGGCCGCTGGCGGTGCTGACGGCCCACGAGCGCGCCGTTCGAGGGGAGGACGTGACCGGCGTGACGATTCCCGGTCCACCGGTGCTCGACCTGCCCCTGCGACTCGAACCGTGGGAGCCCGCGTACTTCCTCGCCGAGTACCACGCCCATCGGGCCGTCTTCCCCGGGCCGCAGGCGCCGGCGCTCGAGCCGGTCGACCTTCCCGCCCGCGGCGCCTCGTCGTACCGGCGCTCGGGTGAGGACGTCGACGCGCTCCTGGGAGTGACCGCGGCCTGGACGGCGGGAAGCGCGGGTCGGGCCGCCGCGGTCGTGGTCGACGGCGACGCCCTGGCTGCTGTCGCCGCCCTGGGCGCTTCGCGTGCTCGCATTGCCCGACTCGCACCCGCGGATGCCGTGTCGACGCTCGCGTGGGCGGCGGCGTCGGGCGGCGCCCACGGCCGCCGTCCCGGTGCTGCGCCCGGCCGCTTCGCGGCGTGGTGGGTCGTGGGCGCGCTCGGCGAGCTGCTCGACGACTGGCCGGTCGAGCCCGCAACCGTCGGCGAGCTGGCTGGGCGTCTCCACTGGTTCTGGTGGGACGACGGTGCACCGGCATCCGGATGGGCCGTCACGGTCGCGGTCGAAGATCCGGTCACCGGTCGGGCGTGGGCGCTCGCCGGTCACGACCCCGGGTGAGGCGCCTCGTAGAGTCCCCGCCGTGGACCCCACCGCCTTCTTCGGGCTCGAGCGCACCGAGGATCCCTACACCTGGCGCCTGCCGGTCGTGCCCGCGCTGTGTTCGGGCATGGGCGCGTTGTTCGGCGGATGCGGGCTCGGTGCCGCCATCGAGGCACTCGAGGTCACGACGGGACGGCCGCTCGTGTGGGCGACGGCCCAATACCTGTCGTTCGCGCGGCCGCCGGCGGTGCTCGACATCGCCATCGTCGAGACGGTCCGCGGGCATCGGGTGTCCCAGGCTCGCGCGGTCGCGCGGGTGGAACGCGAGGAGATCCTCACGGTGAACGCCACCCTCGGCCGACGCGAGCTCCCCTGGTCGGGGGCGTGGGCCGTCCGCCCTGATGTGCCTCCACCGTCCGAGTGCCGGCCGCGCGAGATCCGGGACCGCCACGTCGGCACGATCATGGACCGCCTCGACATGCGACTCGCGAACGCGCGCGACCTCGATGAGCTCGACGGCCGGCCGGGCGATGGCCGCAGCGCGCTTTGGGTACGGCTGCCGGATCTGGAGATGTCGGCGGCCGCATTGGCGGTGGTCGGCGACTACGTGCCGTTCGGGATCGGGCAGGCGCTCGGGCGCCGCACCGGCAGCAATAGCCTCGACAACACCCTGCGCGTCGTCAGCCGGGCATCGACCGACTGGATCCTCGCCGACGTGCGCATCCATGCCGTCGCCGACGGCTTCGGGCACGGTCTCGTGCACTTGTGGTCGCGAGACGGCACGCTGCTGGGGACGGCAAGTCAGTCGGGAATCGTGCGCGAGTTCAGGGGGTCCTGATGGAACAGCGCTACGGGATCACGGTTCCGTTCGAGGGAGTGCCGCTCCACGAGCACCGCGAGTGGTTCGAGGAGGCCGAGGCACTCGGTTACACCGACCTCTGGTCAGCGGAATCGGGCGGCGCCGACGCGTTCACACCGTTGGCTCTGGCGGCGGCATGGGCGCCGACGTTGCGTCTCGGCACGGCCATCGTGCCTGCGTTCACGCGCGGGGCGGCGACGCTCGCGGCCACGGTGGCGAGCATGGCGCAGGCGGCGCCGGGTCGCTTCGCGCTCGGGATCGGCACCTCGTCGAATGTGATCGTCGAGAACTGGAACGGCGTCCGGTTCGAGCGCCCGTACCAGCGGGTGCGCGACACCATCCGATTCCTCCGGGCCGCGTTGGCGGGCGAGAAAGTGGCCCAGGAGTACGAGACGTTCGCGGTGAAGGGTTTCCGTCTCGGTATCCGCGTCGACGAGATGCCGCCCATCCTGGTCGGCGCGCTCCGGCCGGGGATGCTCAAGCTCGCCGGCACCGAAGGCGACGGCGCCATCATCAACTGGCTGTCGGCCGACGACGTGAAGAAGGTGGTGCCCTACGTCGGTGAGGGCAAGGAGATCGCCGCCCGCATCTTCGTGCTCCCTTCTGAGGACGAGGAGCTCGTTCGCTTCGTCGGCCGACGCGCAATCGCGGCGTACATGAACGTGCCGGTGTACGCCAAGTTTCACGAGTGGCTCGGTCGAGGTGAGGTCATGAAGGACATGTGGGATGCATGGGCGGCGGGCGACCGCGAGGCCGCCACCGCGGCCATCCCCGATTCGCTCATCGACGAGCTGCTCGTGCACGGGTCGCCCGCCGACTGCCGGGCGCACCTGGCGCGCTACGCCGCCAACGGCGTCACGACGCCGGCGCCTGCCCTGATGGTGGGCCCCGCCGAAGCGCGCCAGGCGATGCGCGATCTCGCGCCGAGCGCGCCCTGACCGACACCGGCCACGTCGGGCTATGCCGCCTGCTTGAGCTTGACGTCGTCGTGGCGGACCTTCGCGAGCCGCAGGCGTGTGAGGAGGTGGACGATCCACCAGCCGGGATCGATCTCGCGGCGACGCAGCGCGAACCGCGCCGACGTGGGCGCGGCGTGGTGGTTGTTGTGCAGGCCCTCACCCCCGGTGACCAGAGCGAGCACCTGTCCGTTGGTACCCGAATTCGCGTAGGGGCGCCGACCGCTCGTGTGACCCACGGCGTTGATCGCGCCGCTCAGCATCACGTACGTGACCGCGTGGATCCCGGCCGCCAGGAGCCCGGTCTGCCACCCGAGGGTGACGCAGAGGACGCCGATGCCGATTCCGAGGCCGACGAGGCCGTGGTCGAACACCCGGTCGAAGCGGTCGGGCGGGATGTCGCGGGCGTAGCGCTGCACCGTGATCCGGTCGCGAGCGACCCGGCGATAGAGACCCGCGTTGGCGAGCTGGACGCGCCAGAAGCCGACGACGGCGGGACTGTGCGGATCGGCGGGGGTGTCGGTGTTCGCGTGATGGCGACGGTGCACCGCGACCCATTCGCGCGGCCGCATCCCGGTGGTGACCCAGATGACGAACCGGAAGGACAGCGCCACCGGCGAGCGGAGCGACAGCGCCCGGTGTGCCAGCGCGCGGTGGAGATAGACGGTGGTGGCAAAGATCGCCAGCTGGGTCACGACCAGCCCGGCGACGACGGCGATCAGAGGGTGCACGAGGGACGCTCCGAGATGTGCGAACGGGACAGGAGGGACGAACGCTTCCAGGCTAGACTACCTACCGGTCGGTAGGGAACTCCTCCTCGACCACGGTTCGACGGGGGTGGTTCCGCTCTCCCCCAGGAGCCGGGGCCTACCCTCGGAGCACCATGGACACCGCCATTCCGGGCACGAAAGCCCAGATCCTCACGGTGGCGTTGCGCGCCTTCGCCGATCATGGTTACGCCGGCACCAGCCTCAACGACATCGCCGCCGAGGTCGGAATTCGGCGCCCGAGCCTGCTCCACCATTTCCCTTCGAAGGATGCCCTGTACCGGGCAGTCGTACTCGACTCGTTCGCGGACTGGCTCGCACTGGTGGACGCCGCGACGGAGAACCCCGACCGTGCAGGTTGGCCGCAGGTCGAGCGGGTGTTGCGGGCGGCGTTCCAGTTCTTCGAGGAGCATCCCGACTTCGTCCGTGTGGCCCGATGGGAGGCACTCGAGGGCGGCCCGATCCTCACCGCCGAGCTCGGCGCCCTGCTCCGACCCCTGTTCGACCGCGGCGTCGGCTTCCTCGAGCGGGAGATGGACGCCGGGCGACTGCGCCGCTACGACGCCAAGCAGCTCCTGCTCACGGGGTACGGAGCGATCCTCTCGTATCTCTCGGACGCCCCGCTCATCAGCTCACTGGTCGACGACGACCCGCTGAGCCCGGCCGCGCTCAAGGAGCGACGCGAGCACGTGATCGACGTGCTGCGGAACGCGCTCGAACCCGTTTAGAACCCGGTCTTCTCCAGCCAGCGCGACAACAGCTGCTCGTCACCGAGCACCTCCCCCACCGAAGCGGGGAGGCGGCCGAGGACGACGAGGAGCAGGTCGGAGGCGGGACCCCGCAGCGCGACGTCGCCTTTGCCGTGCTCGGGCATCACCTCCATGCCCTCCGCGTCGAGGCGGACGAGCCACTCGCCGTCGGCGTCGGTGGCATGGAGGTGGATCGTCTCGCCCGCGCCGGTCGGCGGAGGCCCGACGAAGCCCCTCTGCACGATCGCGAGCTGTTCGGCGATGCCGTCGACCGCGAGGGCGGCGTCGATGCTGCCAGGGATGCCGGCGGCGTTCTCCATGTCCCAGCGATGCACGGCGGTCTCGTTGGCGGTCCGGCGAGCCCAGAACCCGGTCGTCGCGAGGTCGGCGACCCATGTCCAGCAGCGTCGGTCGGGTCCGGCCTCGTCGAGCCGGTCGGCGAGCTCGGCCGCGCCCTCCTCCACCCAGGCGCTCGCAGCTCGCCCCTCCGGTGCCGGGTCGGACACGCCGCCGGGCGCCATCCCGTCCTCCGGCTGACGATCGAGGTTCGCCCGCACCCAGCGGTGGTGGGCGCCCATGTGCACGAGGAGGTCGCGCGCGGTCCAGTCGGGACACGAGGGCACGGGCGCGTCCATGTCGACGCGCCGGACCGCGCCCGCGAAGGCACTCGCGTCCGAACGCAGGGTCGCGATGTACCCGTCGTGCATCACGTCATGACCTCGTCGGGCGCGAGCTCGCGTACGAGCTCCGGCCCCTCGTTGTCGGCACTGCTCACCAGCGTGCTGACGGGATAGACGGCCAGGAGCTCGTCGGGTGCCGGCACCAGGAGCGCGTGCAGCGTGTCGGGATCGGCGTCGGGGTCGAGCCACGTGTCCCATGCCGACTCCGGGAGGACGACGGGCATGCGGTCGTGGATCGGTGCGAGCAGGTCGTTGGGCTCCGTCGTCACGATGGCGCAGGTCCGCAGCCAGTCGTCGTCCGGTCGCTCCCGCCACACCTCCCAGAGCCCGGCGAAGGCCATGGGCTCGCCGTCGCGCCGGTGCACGAACACGGGCTGCTTGCGCTTGTGGCCGGGAACCGCCTTCCACTCGTAGAAGCCGTCGGCGGGGATCAGGCAGCGCCGCCTTGCGAACGCGGTCCGGAAGGCGGGCTTGTCGAGCAGCGACTCCGCCCGGGCGTTGATCTGTCGGTCGCCGACCTTGGGATCCTTCGCCCACGACGGCACCAGGCCCCAACGCAACAGGGAGAGGACGGTGCGCTCGTTCCGTCGCCGGACCGCCGGGACCTCCGCTCGAGGCGCGACGTTGTAGCGAGGCTCGTGCTCGTCGACCCGGACGTCGTCGACGCCGAAGCGCTCGGCGAGCAGGTCGGGTGACGACGCCTGGACGTAGCGACCGCACACGCTCGCCACGGTACCTGTGCCCACGGTCACGCCGAATTGGGCTTGTGCTCGCACCGGTCGTCCGTCAGAATGAGACCGAACGGTCGGTATTTTCTGTGACGGAGGGCACAATGGGCGCGACGGCCAACCCGGTGAAGCTGCGGAAGGGCGAGCGCACCCGGCGCCGGATCGTCGAGCGCGCCGCGCCGGTCTTCAACCAGCGCGGCTTCGCGGGCGCGTCGGTGAGCGAGCTCGTCGCCGCCACCGGCGTCGAGAAGGGCGGGATCTACAACCACTTCGGCAGCAAGGAGGCGCTCGCGCTCGACGCGCTCGACTACTCGGTGTCGCTGCTCGTCGACAGCTTCGGCAAGGCGCTGGAGGGCAAGGAGCACGCGGTTGATCGTCTCCTGGCCGTTGTCGACACGTTCGCCGGAGAGGTCGACCATCCCCACGTGGCCGGCGGGTGTCCCGTCGCCAACACCGCGCTCGAGTCCGACGACACGAATCCGGAGCTGTGTGCTCATGCCCGCGTTGCGATGGACTCTTGGCATCGCCTGATCGGCTCGATCGTGAAGCGGGGAAAGGAGCGCGGGGAGCTCTCGGCCGCGGCCGATCCCTACGAGCTCGCGACCGTCGTCACCGCGACGCTGGAGGGCGCGTTGATGCTCAGCCGGCTGATGCGCGAACCCGCGCACATGCGCCGCGCCGCCGCGCACCTGCACGCGCACGTCGAATCGCTGAGGGCGGGGGCATGACGGCATCCGCGGTCACGTCCCCCACGCGCGCGTCTGCCCCCGCCCTGGGCGACGCGATCGAGCAGACCGACGACGCGACCGTGGCGGTCCGCCCGATCGATCTGTCCGACGCGTTTCGCTTGCGACGGATGTTCCACCGGCTGTCGCCGGAGACGGTGTACCACCGGTTCTTCGCGCCCATCCCCCAGCCGCGCGACGCGCTGCTGATCCATCTCGCCGGTGTCGACCACGACCGCCGGGAGGCCTTGGTCGCAACCGTCGGCAACGAGGTCGTGGGTGTCGCCAGGTACGAGGGCCGGCCCGAGAGCGACGAGGCCGAGGTGGCCGTGACGGTCGAGGACGAGTGGCAGGGCCGCGGCGTCGGCACGAAGCTGCTGGAACGCCTGGCCCGGATCGGCGCCCGGCGCGGGCTCCGGGCGTTCACCGCCGTCGTGATGGGCGAGAACACGGCTGCGGTGCGGTTTCTCAAGCGCCTGTCGCCCGACACCGACGTGCACCTGGAGCAAGGTGACTGGGTCGTCTACGCGCCCCTGACCGGATAGCCCGCGGTCGTCGTCACGCCGGCGCTTCGGTCTCCCGGGGTGCCTCGTACCTCGCGAACTCGGGCACGGCGGCGGCGAGGACGATGACGCCGCCGACGCACGCCAACCCGCCCGACACGACCGACACGGTGGGCGTGAACGCCGCCGCTACGACCCCGGCCTCGAAGTCCCCGAGGCGAGGTCCGCCGGCGACCACGACGATGTTCAGTGCCGAGAGGCGGCCCCGCAACGCGTCGGGCGTCGACTGCTGGAGGATCGTCCCGCGGAACACCGCCGAGATCACGTCGGCGGCACCGGCGGCGGCGAGGCACCCGAACGCGATCCAGAGCAGGTCGCCGACGAGCCCGAATGCGGCGATGCCGAGACCCCAGATGCCGACCGCGACGAGCACGGCGAGACCCTGCCGCCGGATGCGCCCGACCCACCCCGTCGTCAGCGCGCCGAGAAGCGCGCCGACGGCCACGGCGCTGAACAGCGCGCCCACGACCTCTTCGCCACGGTGGAACTGCGTGAGGGCGAGCACCGGGAACAGCGCCCGCGGCATGCCGAAGATCATGGCCACGAGATCGGCGGCGAAGATCGACTGGAGGACCCGGCGTCCCTTCAGGTAGCGGATGCCCTCGACCACGCCGTGCCACCCTGCGCTCGTCGGGACGCCGCCGTTCCGAGGCGGCTGGGGCGACATGAGCGCGGTGGTGACGATGACGGCCGCGAAGCTGGCGACGTCGAGGCCGTAGGCCCACGCCAAGCCGGCGCGGGCGACGATGACACCGCCGACGGCGGGCCCGACGATCTGGCAGGTCTGCCACATCACCTGGTTGAGGGCGATCGCGGGCGAGAGCTCGGCCGGCGGGACCGTGTTGGGCGTGGCCGCGGACCGCGTCGAGAGGGCGAAGCCGCCGAGCCCGCCGGCGAGACCGGCGGCGGCGTACACGAGCGCGAGCGGCGGCTCTCCGGCGAGGGCCCCCAGGAAGAGCACCGCGGACGCCACCGCCTGCCCGGCGGCGGCGAGCATCAGGAGCCGGCGACGGTCGAACCGGTCGATCAGCGGCCCGCCCAGCAGCGTCATCACGATCAGGGGCCCGAGCTGCGCCAAGCCGATCGCCCCGACGGCCGCCGACGAGTCGGTGATCTCGAACACCTGGATGAACACGGTCACGAGGCCGACCTGGGTGCCCGCCTGCGAGACCAGCTCGCCGGTCCACAGCAGGCGGAAGTCGCGGTGGCGGCGCAGCGGCCCGGTGTCGACGGCCAGGCCGCGCAGCCGGGCCGCGACCCGAGGACGCGGGGGCGATGTCAACAGTCCGGTCCTCGATCCCTATTCCCGACCTGTTCGCTCGACTTTTGGCGGAGGTGCCGGTATCTTGACCGCGCGCGCTCCCCGGGCGTGATCGGTTTCCGCACCCGCAGACGATTCACAGGAGACGACGACATGGCAATCCGCTTGGGCGACGAGGCCCCCGACTTCACGGCCGAGACCACCGAGGGCACCGTCAGCTTCCACGAGTACCTCGGCGACAGCTGGGGTCTGCTGTTCTCCCACCCGAAGGACTTCACGCCCGTATGCACGACCGAACTGGGCGCGTTCGCAAACCGCAAGCCCGAGTTCGACCGGCGGAACGTGAAGCTCATCGGCGTCAGCGTCGACCCGCTCGATTCGCACCAGGGCTGGTCCAAGGACATCGAGGAGACGCAGGGCGCGGCGCCGAACTTCCCGCTCATCGCCGATCCCGACCGGAAGGTCTCGAGCCTCTACGACATGATCCACCCGAACGCGAGCGACACCGTCACGGTACGCAACGTGTTCGTCATCGGGCCGGACAAGAAGGTGAAGCTGATCATCACCTATCCGCAGAGCACCGGCCGCAACATCGACGAGATCCTGCGAGTCATCGACTCGCTCCAGCTGACCTCCGGGTACAGCGTCTCCACGCCGGTCGACTGGCAGGACGGTGACGACACCATCATCTCGGGGACCGTCTCCGACGAAGAGGCCAAGGCGAAGTTCCCGAAGGGCTGGAAGACGATCAAGCCCTACTTGCGGGTGACCCCACAGCCGAACAAGTAGCCCTGACGCGACGAGTCAGGAATAGCCGAGCGGGTCGACGGGGGTGCCGTTGACCCAGACCTCCCAGTGGAGGTGGGGGCCGGTCGAGTAGCCGGTGGAGCCGACGTAGCCGATCACGTCGCCGGTTTTCACCTGCTGGCCCGATGACGCCGCGATGCTCGACTGGTGGGCGTAGAGCGTGGCGAGCCCGTCACCGTGGTCGATGACGACTGCGTTCCCGTAGCCGCCGCGTGAGCCGGCTTCGACGACGACGCCGTCGCCGGCCGCGCTGATGGGCGCGCCGTTGGCGCAGTTGATGTCGACGCCCGAGTGCATGCGGCTCGTCCCCGAGATCGGGTGCGTGCGGTTGCCGAACCCGCTGACCACCCCGCCGCTGCACGGCCACTTGAACCGGCCGTTGCCGGTGCCGCTGCCCCGGCTCACGCCCTGGGCGAGCGCCTGCTGCTCGGCCTCGAGCTGGGCGAGCTGGGCCTCGAACTCCGCCCGCCGGGCCCGGACGCTCTCGAGCAGCTCCTCCTCTCGGGCCTCCTCCTCCTCGGCGGCGGCCCGGGCGGGCTCGTGCTCGGCCCGCAGGCGCTGGACCTCGGCCCGCCCGGCCTCGGCGACCGCCCGCGCCTCCTCGGCCAGGTCCTGCTGTGCCTCGAGCTCCTCCTTCGCCGCGTCGACGTCGTCCTGGAGGGCGTCGTAGTCGTCGATCTCGTCCTGGGCGTCGTGGGCGACCTGGCGCATGTAGCGCCGGGCGGCAATGCCCTGGCCGGGGTCGTCGGCGAAGGTCAACACCGAGATGGCGTCGGCGGCCCCGCCACCGTTGCGGTACAAGGTGGCGGCTGATTCCTCGAACTGCGCCTGCGAGGCGTCGATCTCGGCCTGGAGGCGGTCGATCTCGGCCTGGACCTCGGCGATGTCGGCGCCGATGCGGTCGACCTCGCGCTGGGCGACCTCGAAGCGCTGCGTGGCCGCGGCGATCTGGGCCTCGAGCTGGCGGGCGACCGCCTCGAGGTCGGCCCGGCGTGCCCTGACCTCTTCCACCTCGGCGAGGGCGGCCGTCTCCTCGGCCGAGGCATGGCCGATCGCTTCCTCGAGCTCCTGGCGCGACTTCGGGTCGGGATCCTCCTGGGCACCGGAGACGGGAGCGAGCGCACCCACGCCTGCGAGGAGCGCGAGCGCGACGGCAGAGCGGAGGAGGCGGACGGGGGTCACGGCCGGTTCAGGCTAAACAACACAGGCAACAGGAGCAACAACCGGGGTCTCGGGGGGGCCTGGCCGGGGACTGTTTAGCACGAAAAGCCGGAAAAGTCCCGCTTGGTGTCAGGTGCGAAGGAAGCGCCGGAGGCCGATGGACGAGCCGAGCACGCCGATCACCGCCCCGAGGACGAGGATCATGATGCCGATCCGCCCGGCGTTGCCAGTCGTGACGTAGAAGCCCTCGAAGAAGCCCCTGCGGTTCTCGATGCTGGCGAAGACGCGCTGCACCACGAACATCCCGCCCACGGCCAAGCCGGCCCCCACTGCCCCCTGCACCAGGCCTTCGGCCATGAACGGGATCCGGACGAACCAGTTGGACGCGCCCACGAGCTTCATGACCTCGATCTCGCGCCGGCGGGCGAAGGTGGCCAGGCGGATCGTGTTCACGATGAGGAACAGCGCCGAGGCCAGCAGGACGAGGGCGAGCGCGATGAAGCCCAGCCGGAGGAACCCGGTGACGTCGATCAGGTCGCGGACGGCCTCGTCGGGCGTGGCGACCGAATCGACTCCCGCGAAGGTGGCGTACTTCTCCTTCAGGTCCTCGGTGTCCTCCACCTGCTCGGGCGCGACCCGGAACGACGGGGGCAAGGCCTCCGGGCTGGTCGCCTCCACCAGGTCGGGCTGGTCGGAGAAGAGCCGCTGGAACTCCTCGTAGGCATCTTCCTTGCTGAGGAAGAAGTACTGGCGAACCCGCCGGTCGGAATCGAGCTCGCCGCGTACCCCGTCGAGCTGCTCCTCGGTCGGATTGACCACCATGAAGACCTCGAACTCGACCCCGTGCTTCCATTGCTCGGTGCCGTGGTCGACCCAGGTCTGGAACAGCAGGATCCCGCCGAAGAGCATGAGCGACACCGTGACGGTGAGGATGCCGGCCAGCGTCATGAGCAGGTTGCGACGCAACGAGATGAGGGTCTCGCGCACGAAGTAGCGGAGCTTGTTCACCGACGCTAGCTCCCGACTCCGTAGACGCCCCGAGCCTGGTCGCGCACGATCGCGCCGCGATCGAGCTCGATGACGCGCCGGCGCATGGCGTCGACGATGCGCTGGTCGTGGGTGGCCATCACGACCGTGGTGCCCGTGCGGTTGATCCGGTCGAGCAGGCGCATGATGCCGACCGTCGTGGCGGGGTCGAGGTTGCCGGTGGGCTCGTCGGCGAGGAGGATCAACGGCCGGTTGACGAACGCGCGGGCGATCGAGACGCGCTGCTGCTCGCCACCGGAGAGCTCGGCGGGGAACCGTTCCGCCTTCTTGGCCAGGCCGACGAGGTCGAGGATCTGGGGCGTCTGTGCCTGCACGACGTGACGCGGGCGGCCGATCACCTCGGACGCGAACGCCACGTTCTCGTAGATCGTCTTGTTGGGCAGGAGCTTGTAGTCCTGGAAGACACAACCGATGTTGCGCCGGAGCTGAGGCACCTTCCAGCTGCTCAACCGGGAGATGTCACGGCCGGCGACGATGATGCGGCCGTCGGTGGCGGTCTCCTCGCGCAGCAGCAGCCTGAGGGCGGTCGACTTCCCCGAGCCCGACGGGCCGACGATGAAGACGAACTCGCCTTTCTGGACGTCGAGCGACAGGTCGCGGAGCGCGACGACGTCGGGGTTGTAGACCTTGGTGACGTTCTCGAACCTGATCATGCAACCGTCAGCATGAGGGGAGGGAGTCGGCGAAAGGGTATCAGGAGCCACCTCCGTGTTGGCGGCGCCACTGGAGGTAGGCCTCGATGAAGGGGTCGAGATCGCCGTCGAGCACGGCCTGCACGTTCCCCGTCTCGCGGATTCCCCGCTCGTCCTTGACCAGCTGGTACGGCGCGAGCGTGTACGTGCGGATCTGGCTCCCGAACGCGACGTCGCGCTTGTCACCGGAGAGCGCGTCGAGCTCGAGCTTCCGCTCCTCGCGCTGACGGTCGGCGAGGCGCGCGGCCAGGATCTGGAGCGCGCGTGCCTTGTTCTGCGTCTGCGATCGCTCGTTCTGGCACGAGACGACGACGCCCGTCGGTATGTGGGTGATCCGCACGGCGGAGTCGGTGACGTTGACGTGCTGACCGCCTGCTCCCGACGACCGGTACGTGTCGATGCGAAGGTCGGTGGGGTCGATCTCGGGCTCCTCCGCCTCGTCGAGCGAGGGTACGGCGTCGAACGACGCGAACGCCGTCTGGCGGCGGGCGTTGGCGTCGAACGGCGAGATGCGGATGAGTCGGTGAACGCCCCGTTCGCCGGAGAGGAGCCCGTACGCGTAGCGACCCTTCACCGTGAAGGTGGCCGACGAGATCCCGGCTTCGGTGCCCGGTTGGACCTCGTCGAGCTCGACCTCGAAGCCGCGCCGGTCGGCCCAGCGGGTGTACATACGCAGCATCATCTCGGTCCAGTCCTGCGCGTCGGTACCGCCCGCGCCCGAGTGCACCTCGCAGATGGCGTCACGTTCGTCGTGCTCGCCGGTGAACAGTGCCCTCAGCTCGAGCTGGTCGAGATCGTGCGCCAGCTTCGCGACTCCGGCCTCGAGCTCGGGTTCGACCGAGTCATCGCCTTCCTCACGACCGAGCTGGTGGAGCGTCTCGAGGTCGGACAAGCGCTCGTCGAGGCCTTCGACGAGCGCGATGTCGTCGCGAAGGCGCGCCATCTCGGTGTTCACCTGCCGGGCAGCAGCCTGATCGTTCCAGAGGTCGGGTCGGCTGACCTCGCCCTCCAGCTCGGCGATCCGGGCGCGCGCGGGGTCGATGCGCAGATAGGTGTGCGCGTCCTGCACACGGCGGCGGAGATCGGCGAGAGGTTCGGTGAAGTCGCGCATCGACAGCGGGGCGCGCCGGTCGGCGTCGCTTCAGCGCCCGTGGCAGAGCTTGAACTTCTTGCCGCTCCCGCACCAGCAGGGCTCGTTGCGCCCCGGCGTCTTCTCGACCCTCACCGGCTCCTGGACGACGTCTTCGGGCGGCACCTGCTGGGGAGCGACGGCGGAGGCCGCAGGTGCCTCGGCGACGCCGACGCCACCGTCATCGCCGTTCAGCTCGGGTGGTGGCCCGCTCGCGGCCGCCGCCCGGAGCGCGCCCGAACCCTGCACCGGATCTTCGGCAGCGCTGTAACGCACGTTGCGGGGCGCGCGACGAGGCGCGTCCTCGGTGACGACCTGGAGATGAGAGACGTAGCGAACGAAGTTGTCCTGGATGCCATCCATCATGGCGGCGAACATGTCGTAGCCCTCGCGCTGCCATTCGGCGAGTGGGTCCTTCTGGCCCATGGCGCGCAGATTGATGCCCTCACGGAGGTAGTCCATCTCGTAGAGGTGCTCGCGCCAGTGCTGGTCGATCACCGAGAGCATGACCCTGCGCTCGATCTCGCGCAGCCTCTCGCTGCCGATGTCGCCCTCCTTCGCCTCGTACTGCTCGAGGGCGTCATCGGTCAGCAGCGCGACGAGGCCCTCGCGCTCCTGTACGTCGTCGAGGCGCTCTCGAGGGATCTTCGTGGGGTACGTGACCTGGATCTGGCGGTGCAGCTCGTCGAGGTCCCACTCCTCCGGGTAGTCGCTCGGGCACCACATGGCGACGGCGTGCTGCACCGCTCCCGCGATCGCCTCGAGCGCCTCCTCGCGGAGATCGCCACCATCGAGGATCTGCTGGCGGCGCTTGTAGATGACCTTGCGCTGCTCGTTCATCACCTCGTCGTACTTGAGTACGTCCTTGCGGATCTCGAAGTTGCGGTCTTCGACGGTGCGCTGGGCGCGCTCGATGGCTTTCGTGACCATCTTCGCCTCGAGGGGGACGTCGTCGGGGAACGCCTTGCCCATGACCCAGTTCATCGCGCCGGTAGCGAACAAGCGCATCAGATCGTCTTCGAGCGAGAGGTAGAAGCGGCTCTCCCCAGGGTCGCCCTGCCGCCCCGAGCGGCCTCGCAGCTGGTTGTCGATGCGGCGGCTCTCGTGCCGTTCGGTACCGAGCACGTAGAGCCCACCGACATCGCGGACACGGTCGCCGTCGGCGGCGCACTCCTCCTGGAACTGCTCGACAAGCTCTTCGTACTTCTCCGGCGACTCCTCGGGCGTCGTGCCCGACGCCAGCAGCTCCTGACGCGCCAGGCCCTCGGGATTGCCGCCGAGGAGGATGTCGACGCCGCGACCGGCCATGTTGGTGGCGACGGTGACCGCGTGCGGCCGCCCCGCCTGGGCGACGATCCCGGCCTCCCGCTCGTGCTGCTTGGCGTTGAGGATCTCGTGCGGGATGCCCCGCCGGTTGAGCAGGCCCGCGAGCCGCTCCGACTTCTCCACCGAGATGGTGCCGATGAGAACGGGCTGGCCTTCCTCGTGCTTCTCGGCGATGTCGTCGGCCACGGCGTCGAACTTGGCCGACTCGGACTTGTAGATCAGGTCGGGCTCGTCCTGGCGGACCATCGGCCGGTTGGTGGGGATCGACACGACCTCAAGCCCGTAGGTGTGCGCGAACTCGCCCGCCTCCGTCGCGGCGGTACCGGTCATGCCGGCGAGCTTCTCGTACATGCGGAAGTAGTTCTGGAGGGTGATCGTCGCCAGCGTCTGGTTCTCGGCCTTGATCTTCACCCCCTCCTTGGCCTCGACCGCCTGGTGCAGGCC
>JBOGFJ010000118.1:0-23605 GCA_050743385.1 Acidimicrobiia bacterium | reverse complement strand
GTCGAGGACCAACGCGATGGGGAGCGGAGCGCGTTTGGCGATCGCGACCGTGACCGCCCGGGTGACCGATTCCGGGTCGTCGCCGGCCGCCGGCGGCACCTCGAGCGCCGCGCACAACCCCGCGCCGAGCACGGCGGCCACCGAGTCGGCGGGGTCGCATCCCAACCACCGGTCCTCACCGGCGGGGTCGAGCCGGTTCTCCGCGATTGCCTGGGCGAGCAGGGTGGTCTTGCCGAAGCCCGGCCCCGCCACGACGGCCGTGATGCGGCGCTCGAACCGGCCGCGCAGGACCGCCAGCAGCCGCGCCCGCACGATCGGCTCCCGGAACGCTGTCGGTGGGACGAGGCGGCCTGTCCGCATTGGACGAAAAGTGTGACAGGTCCCCTTCCGGGCGGTGTGCCGCGACCGCTACCCGGCGCCGTCGACGAGGACCGGCAGGTGACTGAGCCCGCGCACGTTCGAGTGCGCGTGGCGGACGGCCCGTTCGCCGTCGACAGCGAAGTCGGGGAACCGGGCGAGGATCTCCTCGAAGGCGACCCGCGCCTCCAGCCGGGCGAGATGGGCGCCCAGGCACAGGTGGATGCCGAAGCCGAAGCTCACCGGGTGGCCGGTGTCGCGGTGCAAGTCGAACCGTTCGGGGTCGTCGTAGGCCCGCTCGTCGTGGTTCGCCGAGCCCGTCAGCAGGATCACGCGGTCATCGGCCGGGATCGTGACTCCGTGAAGCTCCACAGCTCGGGCCGCCGTGCGGCCCTGGTACTGCGACGGCGCGTCCCATCGGAGCATCTCGTCGACGGCCGGCCGCATCAACGACGGGTCATGGAGGAGCTGGCGCCGCTGGTCGGGGAACCACGTCAGCGCGACCATCCCGTTGGGGATGAGCTTGGCCACGGTCTCGTGACCGGCGAGAGCCAGCTCCTGGAACCGCATCGCGACCTCCTCGTCGCTGAGGCGGCGTGCGCTGCCCTCGTCGTCGGTCACCTCCGTCTCGATGAGCAGGCTGATGACGTCGTCGCGGGGATTGGCGCGCCGGTCCTTCACGAGCTCGAGGAACAACGCGAACAGCTCGACGTTCGCGTTGACGGCTTCGTCGCTGATCTGCGAATCGCCGGCGCGCGCCAGGACACGGTCGCTCAGCACGTGCACCGTCGCGCGCAGCTCCTCGGGAATCCCGATGAGCTCGCTGACCACGTCGAGGGGCAGCTGCACCGAGAAGTCGGTCACGACGTCGAACTCCTCCGCATCCCTGAACTTGTCGAGGAGCTCGCCGGCCCGGGCGCGGATGAACGGCTCGAGGTCGCCCACGCGTCGGGGCGTGAACACGCGGGAGACAATCTTGCGGTGCCACGTGTGCTCGGGCTGGTCCATGACCAGGAGGAGCGGGCTCCCGCGCTCCGTGCCCTCGATGGTGACGCCACCGGAGCTGAGGTACGTGCCGGGGTCGTTGTGCGCGGCGACGACGTCGGCGTGGCGCGACAACGCCCAGAACCCGAGCTCGTCGTTCCGGTAGACCGGCGCCTCGTCCCGGAGCTGCCGGTAGATCGGGTACGGGTCGTGCGCCGTCTCCCACAGGTACGGGTTGTAGGTGACCATGCCGGTCAGTCCTCCGGCAGCGGATGGCGCTCGAAGAACTCCCACATGACCTCGTTGGCCGAGATCGAGAAGGTGGTCGGGCCGGTAACCGACTCGATCTGCCGTGAGAACTCGCTGCCGGGCCAGCTGTGGCCGCCGCCCTCGACGCGATAGAGCTGGACATCGGCGCCGTCGGCGCAGCGGTACCGCACGAGGGTCACGTCGGACGCGATCTCCTTGCGCTTCGGCTTGGCCTTGCAGTCGTTGCGATCGGCCCACGCTGCCGTGATCTCGGGGATCGACGGGCCCTCGGCGGCGGATCGGCCAGTCTCGCTCTCGTCGAGCGTCCGCCCGGAGCCGTCGGGAGCCGGGAGGTCGCCGGCGTCCTCGCCGAGGCCGCCGTCGAACGCCACGAACCCGTCGTCGGTGCCGTGGAACGCGACGACCGGAACGGCCCGGTCGGGGTCGCAACCCTCGATCTCGCGGATCCCGGCGACCGGCGCCGCCGCCGCGATCCGATCGGCGTACGCGCACGCGATCGCCGACGTCATGAACGCGCCATTCGAGAGTCCGGTGACGAAGACCCGTCGCTCGTCGACGCACAACGTGGCTTCGATCTCGTCGAGCAGGTCGCCGATGAACGCCATGTCGGCGGAGTCGACGGTGGCGTCCCACCGCACGGGGTCGCCCGTGCCTTGGGGCGTGACCGTGACGAAACCCTGCTCGTCGCCGTAGGCGCCCAGCGCGGAGTGCGCTTTGTGGATGTCGGCGCCCTCCAGGTAGCCGTGCAGGTCGATGACGACCGGCACGGGCTCGTTGCCGTCGCGCGCCGGCGGGACGTGTCGGTGGTACCAACGCTCCACGCCGCCCGACGTCGTGGTGACCTTCTCCTCGCCCGCGGCGACCGGAGCGCTGCTCCTGCAACCCGGCGACGGCTCGGGCGCGGCTTCCCTCTCCTCCCCCGCATGCGCACCCGTCGGGGCGAGAGCCACGAGGACCACCGCGGCGGCAAGCAGTGCGAGCGGGCTGCGCAAGCTTCGCACCTTCACTTCGGTGCTCGGGCGGCCGCGCCCGTCATCTTCTTCCAGGTGGCGAGGTCGCGCTCGTCGGCGCGACGCCCGACGTGCGTGACGGTGTCGACGTCGCCCGCCTCGGCTCGGAGCGCACCCACCGTGCAGCGCTCGCGCGGCCGAATGGCGAACGGGTCGAACTGGTAGTGCCGCATGGCGTTGCCATGAGTGATCTTGTCGATCACGTCGGGCTCGAGCCCGGCCAGCAACACCTCGAGCCGTTCGGGCGCCGCCGGCCACGAGCTGTCGGAGTGGGGATAGTCGGACTCCCAGCACACGTTGTCGACGTTGAACTCGTCGAGCAGCTTCAAACCGACGCGGTCGTCGATGAAACAGCAGAGGATGCGCTCGCGGAACAGCTCGCTGGGCCGCAAGCCCTGGGGCTGCTCCTGGCGCATCCAACCGTTGTGCCGGTCGAGCGTGTGCTCGGCACGCTGGAGGAAGTAGGGGATCCACCCGATGTCGCCTTCGGTGAGGGCGAAGCGGAGCTCGGGGAACCGGTGCCAGAAGTCGGCCCACAGGAGATCGCCGAGCGTGTAGATCGTCATCGTCGACGACAGGTTCATCGGCACCGGGGGCGGGGCGTCGGGCACGGTCGACGCGCTCTTCGACGACGAGCCGACGTGACAGCACAGGACCGTTCCTGTGTCGCAGCAGGCGGCGAACAACGGATCCCACCCACCGGAGTGGATGCTCGGCATCCCGAGCCCGGCGGGGTTCTCCGAGAACGTGACCGCGTGACAGCCCTTCGCCGCCAGCCGACGGACCTCGACGGCAGCCTGGTCGACGTCGAAGAGCGGGAGGATCCCGCACGGGATGAAGCGCTCGGGGTACGCGCCGCACCACTGGTCGACGTGCCAGTCGTTGTAGGCCCGGATCATGACGAGGTTGAGGTCGCGGTCGGGGCCGGCGTTGAGCACCTGACCGGCGAAGCCGGTCCAGTTGGGGAAGTTGAGCCCCGCGAGCTGCCCGCCGGCCGACATGTCGCGCACCCGTTCATGCACGTCGTAACAACCGGGGCGCATGTCCTCGTAGCGCATGGGGTCGACGTTGAAGAACTCGGGTGGCTTGCCCGCGACCGCGTTCAAGCCGAGGTTCCGGCCCCGGATCTCGCCGTAGTACCACTGCTGCGACCCGTCGGGCTCGTCGACGACGCGCGGCATCCGGTCGCGGTACTTCGCGGGCACGTGCGCCGCGAACATGTCGGCCGGCTCGCAGGTGTGGTCGTCGACCGAGACCAGGATCAGGTCGTCACCATCCACACGCTGGCCGATCGTCGCCACGACGCATACGTTATGCGATCGAGATGGCTGCGCCCCCTGCCCTCGAAGGCCTCTCCCGGGCCGAGCTCGTGCCCGTGACCCTCGAGTACATGATGCTCGGGCACCTCCTCGACCGGGCGTTGATGCCGACCGTCGCCCTCCGCGGCGACATCGACATGGTCGACGACGTCGCCATCGACGAATGGATGGGCGCCAGCCCCGTGTACACGCGCCGTATGCGGCACCTCATGGGCATCGAGGGTGACGACATCGCCGCGATCATGAAGGCGCTCCAGCTCGACGTCGGCTTCGTGCACCAGTACATGAACGTCGGTTACGAGGTCGTCGACGATCGTCACGGCACGTTCTGGCTCGATCATTGCGGCGCACTCATGGACGTCGAGCCGCACGGCGAGGACCGGGTCGTCGGGATGTGCCACCACATCGAAGACCCGACGTTCGACGCCACGGCGTACGCGACGAACCCACGGGCGCGGATCCGCCCGATCCACCGTCCGCCGCGGGTGCCGGCCGACCGCGAGCCGCATTGCCACTGGACGATCACGATCGACCCCGCGAACGATCCCGTCGGTCCGGCGACGCACACGCTCCGGATCGCCGAGCTTCCTCTCGCCCGGGTGCCGAACGAGCTCCCGATCGACCGAGACCCGGACGGAATGCACGATTACCGCGGCGCGTTCGTGCCGCGGTTCCGGCTCGCCGACCTTTCGCAGGGCGCGCTCGCGGCCGTCGCCCGGGAGTTCCAGGTGCAGTGCCACCTGCTCACGAGCTCGTCGGAGCTCGCCCTGACCGAGCGGTTCGGCCAAGACGGCGCGCGCGACATGTTGAGCCGCCAGTCGGTCGGCGCGGGTTGGGTCTGCAGCGAGCGCTTGGCGCGCGCCCTCGACATCGGCGGCGGCGGCACCGATGCCCTCGCCGCCGTCTTGCTGCTTCATCCCGGCCTGCCGCCGGGCTTCGAGCGCGCGCTGACCGTCGACGGCGATCGCGTCCGGCTCGAGCTCACGCCGCTGGCAGATGGTCTGCTCGACCCGGCCAACCCCGGTTGGTTGGGCCTGTTCGTCCGGGGTGAGCGCGCCGGCATCGAGGCAATGGCGCACGCGATCGAACGGCGTGCCGAGGTGACCGAGGTCGCGGTGACCGACGGGCGCCTCGTCATCGAGCTCGGTGTCGATGCGTCGGCGGCGCCGGCCCCCGAGCCCGACGAGCTGGCGTTCATGCGGCTCAGCACCACGCTGGCCTGGGCGTTCGACACCAGCTCCTAGCCTTCCGGTCGCGCTCGCGTCGCTCGCCGCTCCCGCACGCAGCCAGCTCCTATAGAGGAATCGCCGATCGCAGCCGGTCCTCCGCCTGGTGGACGATGCGGGCGACGATCTCCCCCGCGGGCTCGACCGCGTCGATGAGTGCGGCCGACTCGCCCGCGTACAGCGCCATTGCCGCGATGTCGCCTTCGGCGGTCGTCGTCGGGGGGACGACCCCGAACCTCGGAACGTCGATCGTGATCGGGCCCATCGTCACTCGGGCGACCACTGCGTCGTCGGGTAGCTCGGCCGCGTGCTCGACGGCAGAGCGCAACACCCGCGAGGTCACGATCGCGTCGGGCCACTCGACGCGGAACTCGTCGGTCAGGACCGTGCCGGTCTCCCGGGCGATCGCCTGCTTGTAGGCGGGGTGTGCGCCGGATTCGGGCGTCGCCACGAAGCGCGTCCCCATGCGGATGCCGGCCGCGCCCGCTGCGAGCGCGGCGGCGAGACCACGACCGTCGGCGATGCCGCCGGCGGCCACGACGGGGACCTCGACCGCGTCGAGCACCGCCATGAGCAGGGGCCACAGACTCTCGGCACCGTGCATGCGCCCGCCTCCCTCGGTGCCGCGGACCACGAGAAGGTCGCAGCCGGCGTCGGCGGCGGCGCGCGCATCGTCGACAGAGCCGAGCTGCCAGCCCGCCAGGGCGCCTGCGGCGTGCACGCGATCGACGAGCGACTTGTCGACGGCGCCGTGGTAGAAGTCGACGACACGACACCTCGCGGCGGCGGCGTCGACGACCTCGACATCGACGAACGGGATCAGCACGTTGAAGCCGAACGGGCCCGTAACCTGCTCGCCGAGCCCGTCGAGCGCTTCCGCCACCACGGCCGCCGGGGCCATCGGCATCCCGGTCATCGCCATCCCGCCGGCGTCGTTGACTGCGGCCATCAGCGCCGGCGTGCAGATGCTGCCCATCGGCGCGAGCTGGACGGGGACCTCGCACCCGACCAGTTCAGTAAACGCGGTCTGCAGCACCGTCACCTCCCAGAAGGGTGTTTTGGCGTCAGTAACCGGCGCGTCGCGCCGCTTGTTGACGCCAAAAGCAGCGTTCGGTTCTCAACGCCCACGGAACTGGGGATCCCGCTTCTCTCGACGCGCTTGCGCGTACTCGTGGAAGTCGTCGGAGCGGCTCGCGACCTCGATCGCGAGCGCCTCGTCGGCGACGTGACGCTCCAGGTCGACGGTGAGACCCCGGAGGATCAGCAGCTTCGACAGGCCGACGGCGACAGTCGCCGCCGACGCCAGCTCGTCGACCAGCCCGGCTCCTACCGTCGGCACCTCGCCGGCCGGAGCCGCCCGGTGCACGAGCCCCCACTCCGCGGCCTGCGCACCGCTGAGCTCGCGCCCGAGCATCAGCATCTCCTTCGCTCGCGCCACGCCGGCGAGCCGGGGGATCAGCCACGAGCCGCCGGAGTCGGGGGTGAAGCCCATGGTCGCGAACGGCGCCCGCAGGCGGGCGTCGTCGGCGACGACCGCGAAGTCGGATGCGAGCACGAGGTGCAGGCCGAGCCCGACCACCCAGCCCGTCGCAACCGCCACGATGGGGGTCTGGGTCTCGAGCATCGTCGGGATCAGCCGATTCACGTGCCCGCGCATCTGCCGTTGCGTCGCGCCGGCGCGCGGTTTGGCGTCGCCGCCGCCGCGGAGGCCGAGGTCGAAGCCGGAGCAGAAGTGCTCGCCCGTGCCCGACAGCTCGAGCACTCGCACCGATTCGTCACTCCCGGCCGTTTCGATGGTCTCGATCAACGCCAGGACCATGTCGTCGGTGACGGCGTTGCGGCGCTCGGGTCGGTCGAGTCGCAGGCGGAGCACCGCGCCGGCGCGCTCGACGACGAGCCCCTCCGGCGCCTCGGGATACGACTTCACGGCTGCTCCTCGGATGCGAAGCGCTCGACGAGCGCGTCGAGCGCATCCTCGCATGTCGTCGCGCCGCCGGGCGGCGGCGGTAACCGCACCGCGCCGTGCTCGCGGCTGGGGAGCAGGACCGTCGCGTGGCCCGGTGTGGTCAGCTCGCCCCGCTGGTTCTCACCCCGCAGCTCGAGCTCGACCGCGGGACGAGTGCCTTCGACCAGGAGCTTGCGCACGACCCGCCCCCGCATCCAGTGGGTGTCGCCCACGTAGTTGAACCGCCGGAACTGGCAGTCGAGCTTCCAGAGCCAGGCATCGTCGCCCATCCAGTCGGTGCAGAGGTGCACGAGCCACGTCTCGCGCATGCGCCCGTAGTCGTAGACGGCAGGGTTCCCGGCACGGCGCGCCCATTCGGGATCCCAGTGCACGCGCTGCTGAACGTCGGGCACGTTGAGGTCGTCGGGACGGAAGAAACGCGGCACGCGCTTCCGCTGCTGGTAGCCGAGGCGCAATGCCTTCACGCCGTAGAGGCCCATGCCCATACCGGCGTGCCAGCAGACCATGTCGGTGACGCGCAATGGTCCCTTGACGAGCGGATCGATCTCGTCGCCCTCCTCGACGTCGTCCCACCAACGTGGTTGCGCGCCCCGCCGTCGCTCGGGCTCGCGCGCGTAGGCGTCGTCGATCTCGGCGAGCTGCTCGCCCGTGTACGGCTCGATCGTGGTGTCGTCGTACTTGCCGCGCTCCTCGGCGTTCGTTCGCTCGGTACGGATCATCAGCCGGTACTGCGCCGACAGCACCGAAGGCGTCGGCTCCCGCGCCGCGAACACCTCGCCCGTCCACTCGTGTACGGCCCGCTCCGCGAACTCGCTGCCCTTGTCGAAGACGCCCACGAGCGCGTTCCGTCGGCTCACCCGCATGCCGGGCCGGAGCGGGGCCCACCACTCTCGGAAGCTGCCCGAGTAGAAGGCGTGGGCGCCGCGAATCGGGTCGCCCCGCAAGAGCTCGCGTGTGGCGCCGGTGGGCTCGGTGACCTCGTTCTCACCCACGAGCGTGTCGCCGCCCACGAGCGGCGGCGGCGCGATGGGCCCACCCCAGATCGTCGACGCCGCGTACTCGGGATCGCACCACAACGGGTTGTCGTCGCCGTAGGCCTCCGCAACCTGTCGGAACGCATCCTCGTTCGGGCAGCGGTAGCGCGGCGGCTGGGGATGGGGCTGGGGAACCCCGATGCGCGCGCGGAGGCGGACGATGCCGTCGTCGGTGATCGCGGTTCCCTCTGCCACCAGTCGCCTTCCCCCACGGCGCGGTATACAGACTACGTATGGCGAGCGGAGCCCTCAGTCTGGCCGACCTGCTGGTCGCGCACCCGTTCCGCGACGACGAGCCGCTGCTCCACGCCCGCGACCGCTCGATGACCGCCGGCGACGCGCGCCTCGACGCCGCCGCGAACGCGGATCAGTTGCGCAGCCGAGGCGTCCGCGCCGGACAGGCGGTCGCGCTCCAGTTCCCGAGCGGCGTCGACATGATCACGACGATGTTCGGCATCTGGCTCGCGGACGCGGTCTTCGTGCCGGTCAACTGGCGCGCGCCCGACGCCGAGGTCGACCGGGCGCTGCGTACGGTCGGCGCCGCCGCACTCGTGCGGCCCGGCGACGTGCGCCGCCTCGACGACGGCGCCGAGTACGACGCCGACGCCGCCTTCGTGCAGTGGACCTCCGGAACGACGGGCGAGCCCAAGGCGATCCTGCACACCCATACGGCGTACCTCGAGCTGCTCGACCGGGTGCTCGAGCCACTGCGGGCGCAGCGGCGCGACCCGGCGCGGGCCCCGACGCCGAACCTGATCCCGGTGTCGCTCGCACTCAATGCCGGGATCTACAACCTCCTGTTCGGCTTGCGGGCGGGGGCGCCCGTCGTGGTCATGGAGCACTTCGAGACGGCGGCGTTCGCCGACCTGGTGCGGCGCTTCGAGATCCGCTCGACCGTGCTGCCTCCCGCGGCGATCACGATGCTCAACGACGACCCCTCGATCGACGACCTGCGCCCGCTCCGATACGTGCGCAGCATCACCGCGCCGCTGTCGCCGATCGCGGCGCGGCGGTTCGTCGACCGTTTCGGCGTGACCGTCCTGAACGGCTACGGCCAGGCCGAGATCGGGGAGGTCATCGGCTGGACCGCCGCCGACGCCCGCGACCATCCCGACAAGGTCGGCGCCGCCGGCCGGCCCCATCCCGGCGTGGCCGTCAAGCTCATCGGCGACGACGAAGTCGGCGAGCTCGCGGTCCGGCCACCGCGCATGGCGGCCGGCTACATCGGTGGCGGCGGTCTCCGGGATCGCCTCGACGCCGACGGGTTCGTCCGCACCGGCGACCTGGCCCGGATCGACGACGACGGCTTCGTGTGGATCGAGGGCCGGGTAGGCGAGGTCGTCAACCGCGGCGGCAACAAGGTCTTTCCCGCGCAGGTAGAGGAGGTGTTGCTCCTCTCCCCCGCGGTCGAGGAGGCCGCGGTCGTGGGTGTGCCCGATGACCGACTGGGTGAGGTGCCGGTCGCGTTCGTGGTCGGGGACGCCGAGCCCGACGCGCTCGCCGCGCTGTGCCGCGACCATCTCGTGCCCTACAAGATCCCGGTCGCGTTCCATCGCGTCGACGCGCTGCCACGCAGTGAGGTCGGCAAGGTGTTGCGCCGCCGACTGGTCGCCCCGCTCGAGCACGACGGGAGGCTCCCGATCGATCGCGAGACAGCTCCGGAAGCCGCCGTCGCCGCCGTGCGCGCCTGGGTCGAGGAGCACGTCCCGCTCGCGTGGCGCGAGGCAGGGCGTCGCGGGGGCCGGTCGGCGATCCGCGCGGTGCGCTCCCGGGCGGAGTACGAGGCGTGGTACCCGGTGTTCGGGCGCTCGGGGCTCGTGGTGCCGACCTGGCCGGCCGAGTACGGCGGCCTCGATCTCGATGCCACCGTCGCCCGCCTGGTGGAGAGGGAGCTGGCGCCGTTCAACCTCGGTCGTCTGAACCCGCTCGGCCTCAACCTCGCCGCCCCGGCACTCTTCGCGTACGGCACCGAGCAGCAGCGGCGGCGCTTCCTCCCGCCGATCGTGCGGAACGAAGAGCTGTGGTGCCAGCTCTTCAGCGAGCCCGGCGCCGGTTCCGACCTCGCGTCGCTCGCCGCCGGCGCCGAGCGCGACGGCGACGAGTGGGTGGTGACGGGCCAGAAGGTGTGGACGACCTGGGCGCACCTCGCCGACTTCGGCGTGCTCCTCGCTCGCACCGACCCCACGGCACCCAAGCGCAAGGGCATCACGTACTTCCTGCTCGACCTGCATCAGCCGGGTGTCGAGGTGCGGCCGCTGCGACACCTGGGCGGCGAGGTCGACTTCAACGAGGTGTTCCTCGACGGCGCTCGGGTGCCCGACGGTCAGCGCGTCGGCGAGGTCGGCGACGGATGGCGCGTCGCCGGCGCGACGCTGTCGGGTGAACGCCAGATGGTCTCGGGCGAGGGGTCGGGCGGGGTCGACCGCATCGGCGGCTCGGGCGTTCACCACCTGCTGGAGCTGGCCCGCGCGCACGCGGTCGGCGACACCGTTGTGCGCCAGGAGCTGATGCGTCTCTACAGCGAGGAGCGGATCCGCGCGTGGACCAACGAGCGGGTACGCGCGCAGGTCACGGCCGGACGCGCCCCGGGGCCAGAGAGCTCGATCGGCAAGGTGCACCAGGGTGACCTCAACCAGCGCGTCCAGGTGCTGGCCGTCCGCGTGCTCGGGATGCACGCGGTGGCCTGGCAGAGCGCGGAGCGCGAGTACGCGGCGTCGCTGCCCTACGAGGTCGCGGGCATGCTGCGCAGCCGCGCCAACACCATCGAGGGCGGCACGACCGAGGTCAACAAGAACATCGTCGGCGAGCGCGTCCTCGGCCTCCCTCGGGAACCCGACCCCTGGCAGGGCGCGGCGTGGCGCGAGATCCCGCGAAGCCCGACGGCGCGCCGCTGATGCCCTACGAGACCCTGATCGTCGAGCGCCGCGGCCCGGTCGGTTGGCTGGTCTTCGATCGTCCCGAGGCCGCGAACGCCATGGACGCCACCATGCTCGCCGAGCTCGGAGCGGCGTGGCGGGAGCTCGACGACGACCCCGAGGCCCGGGTGATCGTCAACACCGGCAACGGCCGCGCCTTCCAGACCGGGCTCGACGTCGCCCAGCTCAGCCGCGACCGCGACGCGCTGCGCGAGCAGTCGCGCCGCACGAGAGACAACCAGCTGCGCCTCACCGCCTGGCACAACCGCGTGTGGAAGCCGGTGATCGCGGCCGTCAACGGCGTCTGCGCCGGTGGTGGCCTCCACTTCGTCGCCGATGCCGACATCGTCATCGCCGCATCGAACGCGACGTTCCTCGATCCTCACGTGTCGATCGGCCAGGTCAGCGCGTACGAGACCATCGGGCTCGCTCGGAAGTCGCCGATGGGATCGGTGCTCCGGATGGCACTGCTCGGCAGCCACGAGCGCGTCGACGCCGAGCGGGCGCGTCAGCTCGGCATCGCCTCACAGGTGGTCGAGCCTCCCGAGATTCTGCACGACGAGGCACAGGCGCTGGCGGAGAGGATCGCGAGCAATTCCCCCGAGGTCATGCGAACCACGAAGCAGGCACTCTGGAATGCACTCGAGGCCAACCCGCGAGAGGAGAGCACGCAATGAGCTACTCGAACTTCGAGTGCCTCGTGGTGGAACGCCACGGCCCGGTTGGATGGTTGATCAACAACCGACCCGATCAGCTGAACGCGATGTCGGCGCGCATGCGCGACGAGCTCGCCATCGCATGGGAGGAGCTCGACCGCGATCCGGAGGTGCGCGTGATCGTGCACACCGGCGAGGGCCGGGCGTTCCAGACCGGGGTCGACGTCACCGAGATCGCGACCGACGGCGTCGGGATGGAGCGCTACCGCCAGTCGGTCGAGGAGTTCGACCTCCACTTCACGTCGTGGCACCAGAAAGTGTGGAAGCCGGTCATCACCGCGGTGAACGGCGTGTGCGCGGGCGGTGGCTTCCACTGGGTGGCCGACGCCGACATTGTCATCGCCGCGTCCGATGCCGAGTTCTTCGATCCGCACGTGTCGATCGGGCAGGTCGTGGCGATCGAGGCGATCGGCCTCATCCGCAAGATGCCGGTCGAAGCGGTCATGCGCATGGCCTTCGTCGGTCGCCACGAGCGCCTCTCGGCCGGCCGCGCCTACGAGCTCGGGATGATCAGCCAGATCGTCGACCCACCCGAGCGGCTACGCGACGAGGCGCAGACGCTGGCGGAGAAGATCGCCCGGAACTCTCCCGCCGCCATGCGGGCGACGAAGCGGGCGCTGTGGGGTGCTCTGGAGCTCGGTCTCACCGACGCGTGCCGGGCGGGGGCGAAGGAGCTGGTCTCGATCTGGGGCCACCCCGACCAGGAGGAGGGGCCGCGCGCGTTCGCGGAGAAACGGGAGCCCCGCTGGCAGCCGCTGGCGCCGGACCGCGAGCCGGGCTAACCGCGGTAGCCGCGGGCGTGGGCGGCCTGGCCCTGGCGGGTGGCCTGCGCCTTCGCCCGGTCGCGGCTCCGGGGGTCGCCGGCCGTGTAGTGATAGCGCCTCCCGCTGTCGCCCCACTGGTAGTACGGGCCCTTGCGGTCGCGGCTCCGGCGCACTGGCATCGCGTCCTCCTCCCTCCGTCAGTCTCCCCGCCGTCAGTCCTCGATGCAGTACACGCGATAGGGCCGCCGGATGACGGGCTGGGCGACGTTGCGCACGTGCACACCGCCCGGCGTCACTCCCTTCTCGGTACCGCCGTGGGCGTGGCCGTGCACCGCCAGGTCGGCGCCCGCCTCGTCGACCGCCTGGCCGAGGAGATAGCTGCCGAGGAACGGATAGATCTCGAGTCGCTCGCCCAGGAGCGTGTCCTTGATCGGCGCGTAGTGGAGCAGGGCGACGCGTACGTCGGCGTCGAGTTGGGCCAACGCGTGTGTGAACTTGCCCGCCAGGTCTTTGGTGTGACCGACGAACGCCTTCATCTCGGGCTCGCCGAAGTCGGTGCCGCACGCGCCCGCGAACCCGCCACCGAAGCCCTTGGTGCCCGCGATGCCGACTCGCGCCCCGTTCACCTTGACGACCGCGCCCGTCCCCTCGAGCACGTCGACCCCGGCATCGGCGAATCGCTGCACCACCGCCGGGGCCTCGTCGGCGTGGTAGTCGTGGTTGCCGAGGACCGCGAACATCGGGACTTGCACCGCCGCGAGCTCCCGCGCGAGCAGCTCCGCTTCGGCCGGCGCGCCGACACGCGTGAGATCGCCGGCGAGGAGCAGCAGATCGGCGTGCGCCCAGATCTCGTCGGGGTCGATGGCGCACGTCCCGGTGGAGTCGGCGCCGTAGTGGAGGTCGCCGACGGCGGCGACCCGGATCACGCGAGCTCCTCCGTCTCGGGGTCGCCGTCGGCGGTTGTGACCACCACCTCGTTGTGCACCTGGTGGTCGGGAAGAAGCTCCTCGACGACACGCCCGATGAGCTCGTGGCGGGGTGCGGTCGACACCGAGCCCGTGAGGAACACCTGCTGTCCAACCACCTTCACCTGGACGTCGAGCTCACCGACCCGCGGGTCGTGCGCGAGCACCTCGTTCACCTTGGCGACGACGTACTGCTTGGGTTGGTCGGCAGGCTCGGGCATTGCGGTCATCGACGCGTCGAGTCGACCAGTGTGGCGACCACACGGTCGGGCACGACGAGATCGACGCTGCGGGCGAAGAAGAGGAGGCTCGCGACCCGGGTCGGGCTGTGCCGGGCCCGGCGGAGGAGATAGTCCCAGTCGAGGTCGGCGCGGGCGAGGATCCCGAGCGCGTCCCACCAGTGGCGGGCGCTGTGCTCCTGGAAGACGGTGGCCTTGATGACGAGGAGATCCTCGGGCGCGATCACCGGCAGGTCGAGACCCCGGAACTCGTGCCGGCGGACCCGGGCGATCATCTCGTCGTCGAAGTAGATACCGGCGGTCGCCCGGAAGATCACGTCGACGAGCACGCCGCGGTCCATCGCCTTGAAGATCCACATCGGGTCCTTCTCGTCGATGCTGAACCCGGCGTCCGACAAGGCGGCGAGCGCCGGGCGGGCGTCGTGGGGTTGCACGAAGACGTCGAGGTCGTAGGTCCAGCGGGGCCGGCCGTGGATCGCGGAGGCCATTCCACCCAGGTACGCCCACGGCAGGCCCGAGCCGTCGAGCACCGCCGTCACCTTGGCGACGACGTCGAGGAACACCGGCTCGGGGACGTCCTGGCACGCGAACGTCCACTCGAGCGGGGGGCCGGACGCGCTCGGCTGGGGATGCAGATCCTGCACGCCCAACTTGTACCCCGATCGGCCGATCGACTCACCTGAGCCGCTCGAGATAGCGGGCGGCGGCGGCCCGGCACTCCGGGTCGAACAGGGCGGTGACGAGCGCGTCGGCGTCGGACCAGGCGCGGTCACGCCCGACCATGGCCGAGCTCACGGCGTCGACGTGACGCTTCGTGGCCTGGATCGGGAACGCGGCCTTGGCTGCCAGGTCAGTGGCGAGCTCTTCGACCTCGGCGTCGAGGCGCTCGAGCGAAACGACCCGGTTCACGAGACCGAGGCTGCGGGCCTCCTCGGCGTCGAACGGCCGACACGTCATCACGAGCTCTTTGGTCGGGGCAGGGCCGATCTCGCGCACCAAGCGCGGGATGCCGCCCCAGGCGAGCGGAATCCCGAGGTCGACCTCGGGGATGGAGAACCGGGTGTCGACGGCGGCCACCCGCAGGTCGCACGCCGCGGCCAACACGACGCCGCCACCGACACAATGACCGTGGAGGCGGGCGATCGTCACCGCCTCCATCGCCTCGATGGCGTCGGCCATCCGCCGCCCGGCGTCGGCGGCGGCACGTGGTGACGGCGCGCCATCCCCACGCGGGCCGCTCCCCTGCCCGCCGAACACCGCGACATCGGCACCGGCCGAGAACGCCCTGCCTCTCCCGCCGACGACGACGACCCGGATGTCGGCGTGCGTGTCGAACCAGCGCGCGGCCGCGACGAGCTCCTCGAGCGTCGTGGTCGACAACGGGTTCAGCTTGTCGGGCCGGTCGAGCCAGAGGCGGCCCACGGGCCCGTCGAGCTCGACGGCGAGGGTGCTGAGGTCGGGGAGGTCCATAGACCGATGCTCGCAGATCGAGATCGCAGCGGCCGTCGCGTCAACCAACGCGTCGCGTCAGCTCCTCGACATAGTCGGGGAAGAAGCGCTGTACGTCGTCGAGCCCGAACTCCGCCATGATCGAGGTCGCTGGCTCCCGCTCCAGGAGAAACGCGAACGTCTCCCTCACGACGACCTCGCGCTCGACGGCGTCGAGCCCGGCGTCGTCGAGGAAGTCGGCCTCCAGCCGCACGCGGTGACTCGTCGTCTCGTCGCCTTCTTCGACCTGGACGTCGAATATCCCGGGCTCGAGCTCGGTGATCGTGATCTCACTCATGGTGCGACATCCTCATGGTGCGACATCCTGCAGCCGCCGCTCGGCGGTGTCGAAACGAACGCGCCCGACGCATCCCCGCCGAGGCGTCGGCGACCCGGCCGAGGCAGCGGAACAGGTTACGGCAGCCACTGGTCTTCTCCTCGGAAGGGTGGCCCGTCATCGAGTTGGCCTCTTGTGGGGTGCTCGTGCCGGTGCGACGATGACGTTGGTTGCGACGTGACCAGTCCTCCTGAGCCGGAGGCGCCGGATGGGCAAGGCGAGCGGATCCGGACACGGCCCCGACGCGGGGCGCTCCGACGTGGAGGCTCGTGTCGTGGTCACCGGTGAGATCGACATGGCGACCGCACCGATGTTGGCGCAAGACCTCCAGGCTGCGATCCGTGACCATCCCGCCCGGGTGCTCGTAGACCTGAGGGAGGTCGAGTTCCTCGACTCCTCCGGGATCAACGCGCTCGTACGCGCCCACCACCTCGCCGACGGTTTCGGCGTCGAGTTGATCCTCGACTCACCCAACGAGACGTGTCAGCGGGTCCTCGAGGTCGCCGGCCTCGACGGCCTGTTCCGCACCCGCGGGTAGGACCGGCACCCGGGACCGATCGACGATCCTCAGCCGGCCGGACTCTCCCTGGTACCGAGATCCTTCACCGCCGGGCCCTCGATGACGCGGCCGTCGACGTCGAAGCGAGAGCCGTGGCAGGGGCAGTCCCACGTCTGCTCGGCGGTGTTGAACGTCACGTGGCACCCGAGGTGCGTGCACGTCGACGACACCGCGTGCAGCGCGCCATCTGGATCTCGGTAGGCGGCGACGCGGGCGGCACCCCGCTTCACGATGCCGCCCATTCCTCGTGCGAGCGTGTCGGCGGACGGGGTTCGGAGCTCGGCGAGGCGATCGCCCACGAAGCGACGGGCAACGTCGAGGTTGTCGCGGACGAAGTCGACGATCGACGCCCGCGGTGCGAGCCGGGTGGCATCGAAGGCCGTCGCCCAGGGATTCTCCCGCTCCAGCACCGCATCGGCGATGATCTGCGCGGCCGCGGTGCCGTTGGTCATTCCCCATTTGCGGAACCCGGTCGCAACCAGGATCCGCTCGTCGCGGGCGGTCAACCGACCGACGTACGGCAGCCCGTCGACGGTCTGGTAGTCCTGCGCCGACCAGCGGTGCTCGATCGCCTCCACCTCGAAGACGCGCGTCGCCCAGTCCTCGAGCGCCGCATAGCGACGGCGGGTGTCGGGGTCGTGGCCGGTCTTGTGACCCTCGCCGCTCACAATGATCCGGCTTCCGGGCGCCGGACGTACCGAGCGGGTCGGCTCCTCCACGCTGATGTACATGGCCTGAGGAACGTCGCCCCGGAGCCGCGCCGACAACGCGTAGGACCGATGGGGGTGGGCACGGGCGAAGAATCCGCCGCGGTCGACGAATGGCAGATGCGTGGCGAGCGCCACGCGGTCGGCGGTGATCGCGACGGAATCGGTCGACACGACGACGCCCGACGGCCGCGTCGCCACCTTCAGGGCACGCGTGTGCTCATGGACGGCGCCACCGCGGGCCACGACGTCGCGTGCCAATCCGAGGCAGTATCGCCGCGGATGGAAGTGCAGCTGGCCGTCGAGCCGGATCGCCGCCTTCACCGGGTACGGCAGTGACGTCGTCGTCGTGAGCTCGATGGGGAGACCGAGCCGCACCGCCACCTCGGCTTCCGCCTCGATCCGCGGGACGTTCTCGTCCTGCTCCGTGTACGTGACCGCCGGCGCCCGCACGAGATCACACTCGATCGAGTCTTCGGCCACGAACGCGGCAATGCGCTCCACCGCGTCCTGGTTGGCTCCTGCATACGCTCGTGCTCGCTCGTCACCGTGGCGGTCGGCAAGCTCCCGGTAGACCAGCCGATGCAGGGCGGTGACCTTCGCGGTCGTGTAGCCCGTGGCTCCCGCGCACACTGGGCCGGCGTCGATCACCACCACGTCCACACCGGCATCGACGAGCAGGCGGGCAAGGGTGAGCCCGGTGATGCCCGCTCCGACAACGACGACGTCGCAACGACGGTCACCCTCCAGTGCCGGGAACTCGCCGCCGCGCTCGCCCACCACCCAGAGCGACGGATGGCGCTCGGCGAGCGTTCCCACGAGCGGCATGTACCCGCCGGCGACGGGATGCATGCACTGCGCGCTCACGCGCACTTTTTTCGACGCCGACGCCTGCGACGACCTCAGGCGGCGCGAGTCGAGCGGCGGGAGAAGGCGTCGACGAACTGTTTGCAGAAGGCGGGAAGGTCGTCGGGTTTGCGGCTGGAGATCAGACCCTCGTCGTCGACGACGTCGCGGTCGACCCATGTCCCGCCGGCGTTGCGGATGTCGGTGCGCAGACTGGGCCACGACGTCAGCGTGCGCCCCCGCACGACGTCAGCCTCGATGAGCGTCCACGGCCCGTGGCAGATGACCGCCACCGGCTTGCCGTTCTCGAAGAACGAGCGCACGAAGCGGACGGCGGAGTCGCTGGTGCGGAGCTGATCGGGGTTGGCGACCCCGCCGGGAAGCACCAGGGCGTCGTAGGCCGCCGGGTTCGCCTGGGCGACGGCCTCGTCGGGCTGGAACGTATCGGCCTTGTCGAAGTGGTTGAAAGCCTGCACCGTGTCGCCGGTAGGAGCGAGGAGGCGGGGGGTCCCGCCGGCCTGCTCGACGGCCTTCCACGGTTCGGTCAACTCGACCTGATCGACGCCCTCGTTGGCGACGAGAAAGGCGATGGTGGCTCCGGAGAGCTCGTCGGCCATGACGGTGCTCCTCGATTCGCGGTCGTTGCCTCCGCGTGCCTTTCCTGGTGTTCGCCCGGCCAAACGGATTGTTTCTGCGACGAACCGGGTATTGCGGCGGGCATGCTCGGGCCAATCGGAGCCGTCGGCGCTGTCGGCGCCGCGGCCTGAGCTTCCTCGACGTTTGCACTCCGGTGCGTCGGGTACGCGCGCGACGATGACGGACGAACGCGACCGCGCGCTCGACGACGAGGGTGTCCCCGACCTCGAGGGCCCGTTGCCGCAGAAGGCGGCAACCGGTGACCCCCAGGAAGGGCTGGCACCGCCCAACGAGGCGCCCCAAGCGTCGGTCGATCGCGGTGTGACACCCATGGAGGAGCGGCGCAGCGAGACGATCAGCGAGCGGATGCCGCGCGAGGAGACCGACGTCGATACGGCAGCACCGACGTCGCAGCCGCGCGAGGAGATCCAGGCGACCGATCCGCAAGGCACCCGCGACGACGTCGAGAAGGACATGACGGCCGACGAGGCCCCGGTCTCGGGCGCGCTCGATCCCGAAGAGCGGGCAATGCGAGTCGAGGAGGAAGATCGATGAGCCCCACTGCCAACCAGAAGGTCAAGGAACTCATGACGACGAGCCCGGTCACCATCCCGCCGACGGCGTTCGCGTGGGACGCGGCCCGGCTCATGAAAGAGCAGGACATCGGCGACGTCATCGTCGTCGACGGTGACCGCCTGTGCGGGATCGTCACCGACCGCGATCTCGTGGTCCGGGTGATCGGCGAGGGGCGCGACCCCAGCCGCACCACCATCGGCGAGATCAGCAGCGAGAACGTCAAGACGGTCAGCCCCGACGACGACGCCGACGAGGCGGTTCGGCTGATGCGGGAACAGGCGTTGCGCCGGCTGCCCGTGACCGAGAACGGGAAGCCCGTCGGCGTGGTCTCGATCGGCGACCTCGCGGTCGAGCGCGACCCCGATTCGGCGCTGGCCGATATCAGCGCCGCGGCACCGAACCAGTAAGCGCGCGCCTCGTGCGCCGTCCAGCTCAGCCCGAGCCGGGGTCACGGAGCTTCCGGCTGAGGGGGAGCACGTACCACGCCAGCGCGAACGCGCCCGCGAGCCCCGCGGCCGTGATCGATGCCGCCGGTATCTCGTAGAGCAGGTCGGTGACGAGGAACACCGCCGCTGTCATCGCCACCGCGAGGATCGCGAGGCCGGCGATGGTCATGACATTCGCCCTCCGGAGGAGCGCTTCCTTGTCGCGCTCGCGCCAGCGCAGTCGGTGATTGGCAGTCGGCGCGATCAGGAGGACCGTCGCGGCTGCCGCGGCGATGAACGCGACGAAGAATGTCGTGCGCTGGAGGTCGGTGAGCTGTTCGAAGCGACGGGTGAACGGCACCGTGAACAGGAACGCGAACAGCACCTGGATACCGGGCAGCGCTACCCGCAACTCCTGCAGCAGCTCCACCAGCTCGCGATCGAGCCGGCTCTTGTCGTCGTTGTTGTCGTCGGGCACCGCCCCGTGCCTACCGCTGCCCCGGGCCTACCGCTCGCCGAGGGCGCGGGCGAGCTCGTCGCGGCCCATCTTCGAGCGACCGGGGAGATCCCGCTTCTTCGCCTTCTCGTAGAGCTCCTGGCGCGTCTTCGGCTGTGACGCACCCGTGCGCTTCCGCTGGCGAACGGCTGCGCCCTGCTTCCCGAGCGCGGTGCGGGTCCGCTTGGGCATCCGGGCGATGCTCTTCTTGCGCTTGGCGGCCGAGATCGCCTTGCGTACGTTGCGCCGGGCTGCCTTCCGTTGCTTGGTCGTGGCCATGACGCGCACCTCCCTTTCGTGACTGCTTCCCGTTCCCTTACCCGGGCGCGGCCGTGGGCAGACGTTTCGACGCCGGCGGTCGTGGTTAGGCCTCGTTTGAACGGGAGGATCACCATGACGACGACAACCGGAGACCGGGTCGCCAGCCGGCCCGAGACGCCGCCGACCATGCCGTCGGAGGGCGCACATGCCTGAGATCGGCTACGCGCTGTCGAGCGAGGAGCATCCCGCGCCCGACCTCGTCCGCTTCGCCGCCCGTGCGGAGGAGAGCGGTTTCACGTTCGCGCTCGTCTCCGACCACTACCACCCCTGGACCGACCGCCAGGGCCACAGCCCGCTCGTATGGTCGGTGCTCGGCGGCATCGCCGGCGCAACCGAGCGCCTGCGCGTGGGCACGGGCGTGACCTGCCCGCTCGTCCGCACACCGCCGGCGCTGGTCGCGCAGGCCGCGGCGACGGTCGCGGAGATGATGCCCGGGCGCTTCTTCCTCGGCGTGGGCACGGGCGAGAACCTCAACGAGCACATCACCGGCGACCCCTGGCCCCCCGTATCGGTACGGATGGAGATGCTCGAGGAGGCGATCGATGTGATCCGCGCCCTCCTACGCGGCGAGCTCGTGACCCATCGGGGCCGGCACTTCACCGTCGACAACGCCCGCGTCTATTGCGACTCCCATGGCGCGCCACCGATCTACGTGGCGGCGGCCGGCGAGCAGGCGGCCGAGCTGGCCGGGGGCGTCGCAGACGGGCTGATCGCCACCTCTCCCGACGCGAGCGCGGTCAAGGCCTTCGACGGGGCCGGCGGGGACGGCAAACCGCACATCGGGCAGGTCATGGTGTGCTGGGCCGCCAGCGAATCGGAGGGACAGCAGATCGCGCACGAGTGGTGGCCGAACGCTGCTCTGCCCGGCCAGCTAGGCCAGGAGCTGCCGCTGCCGCTGCACTTCGAGCAGGCGACGAGCGTGCTCGACGCCGACGACGTCGCCGAGCGGGTGATCTGCGGTCCCGACGCCGATCGCCACGTCGAGGCGATCGAGGAATACGTCGACGCCGGTTACGAGCAGGTGTACGTCCACCAAGTCGGCCCCGACCAGGCGGGCTTCTTCGACTTCTACGAGAAGGAAGTTCTTCCCCATTTCGCCGGGTGAGCGCGCTGCCAGGGGGAAGTTTCCGGTCCTGCGCACGGGGTAGGCGCAAGTGATGGTCCGCTGGATCGTCAGCTTTGCCATCGTGCTCTTCTTCCTCTGCATCCTCTATTACGTCGTACGACTCCGCACGACGCCGGAGGACGAGATCAAGGAGAGCCGACGAGAAGCCTCCGATCGCCGGCGTGGTCAGGCCGGCGACACGCGTTGACGGCAAGCAGGGTAGGCACGGAGAACCGGGGCGACGGTGCGCATCGGGGTCGACCGACGCCCGCCGCCTCTATCCTCGGATCGCCATGCCCCGCCGCGCGCCCCGAGACGACCCTCCCGACGACATCGAGGTGCGGGCGCCGAAGCGGGCCGCCGCCGGCCTCCCCTCGGTGCTCACCAGCTCGAAGCGGGCGTACGACCAGATGGGTGTGCGCCGGAGCCTGCGGACGCTTCTCCGGGTCAACCAGGCCGACGGTTTCGACTGCCCCGGCTGCGCCTGGCCCGAACCCCACGACCGGTCGCACGCCGAGTTCTGCGAGAACGGCGCCAAGGCGGTGGCCGAGGAGGCGACCCGGCGCCGGGTCACGCCCGAGTTCTTCGCCGCCCACTCCGTCGACGATCTCGCCGAGAAGACCGACTACTGGCTCGGTCAGCAGGGGCGACTCACGCACCCGGTCGTCAAGGGCGCCGGGAGCCGGCACTACGAGCCGCTGTCATGGGACGACGCCTTCGAGCTGATCGCGGGCGAGCTGCGCGCGCTCGCATCGCCCGACGAGGCCGTCTTCTACACGTCCGGACGCACGAGCAACGAGGCTGCGTTCGTGTACCAGCTGTTCGTACGCCTGCTCGGCACCAACAACCTCCCCGACTGCTCGAACATGTGCCACGAGTCGAGCGGCGCTGCGCTGAACCAGACCATCGGGGTCGCCAAGGGGACGGTCACGCTCGACGACATCGAGAACACCGACCTCATCTTCGTCGTGGGCCAGAACCCGGGGACCAACCACCCCCGCATGCTGACCTCGCTCGAGACGGCGAAGCGTCGCGGCGCTCGCATCATCGCGGTGAACCCGCTCCCCGAAGCCGGACTGCTCGCGTTCCGGAACCCCCAGCGCGTCCGCGGCCTGCTCGGCGGCTCGACCGCCCTGGCCGACCGGTTCCTCCAGATCCGCGTCAACGGCGACCTCGCCCTGTTCCAGGCGCTGAACCGCCGCCTGCTCGAAGAAGAAGACCGCCGGCCGGGAGAGGTCCTCGACCGGTCGTTCATCGAACGGTCGTCCAGCGGCTTCGACGAGTTCCGCGCCCACGTGCTCGGCGCGTCCGACGACGAGCTCATGCGCGCCGCCGGCCTCGCGCCTGCCGACGTCGAAGCCGCGTTGCGAATGGTGCTCGAGGCTCCCCGGGTCATCGTGTGCTGGGCGATGGGCCTCACCCAGCACCGCAACGCGGTCGCGACCATCCGCGAGATCGTCAACTTCCTGCTGCTGCGGGGCAACATCGGGCGGCCCGGCGCGGGCGCCTGCCCGGTGCGGGGGCACAGCAACGTGCAGGGCGACCGCACGATGGGCATCTACGAGGCGCCCGGCGACGCGTTCCTCGACGCGCTGGCGACGGAGTTCGGGTTCGACCCCCCGCGCCACCGTGGGTACGACACCGTCGACGCCATCCGGGCAATGCGCGACGGGAGGGTAAAGACGCTCTTCGCCCTCGGCGGCAACTTCGTCGCCGCCGCGCCCGACACCGACGCCACCGCGGCCGCGGTCCGCAGCTGCCGCCTCACCGTCCACGTGTCGACCAAGCTGAACCGGTCACACACCGTCTGCGGCGAGACGGCGGTGATCCTGCCGTGCCTCGGCCGTACCGAGACCGATGCGCAGGCGGGCGGGCCCCAGACGGTGACGGTCGAAGACTCGATGGGCGTCGTGCACCGATCCGAGGGGCGGCTGCCGCCCGCGTCCGACGAGCTGCGGAGCGAGGTCGCCATCGTCTGCGGCCTCGGCCGGCGGGCGCTCGACCCGACGCCGGGCCTCGACTGGGACGCGTTCGAGCGCGACTACGGCGCGATCCGCAACCGGATCGAGCGGGTCGTGCCCGGCTGCGAGCGCTTCAACGAGCGCGTGCGCGACGACGACGGCTTCGTGCTGCCCAACCCGGCTCGAGACGAGCGGCGCTTCCCGACGGCCACGGGCCGGGCGAGCTTCACCTGCAACGACCTCGACGTCGTGGAGGTGCCGGAAGGCCGGCTGCTCCTCCAGACCGTCCGGTCGCACGACCAGTACAACACCACGATCTACGGCCACGACGACCGCTACCGCGGCATCCGCCACGGTCGCCGGGTCGTGTTCGTGCACCGCGA
>JBOGFJ010000117.1:0-4925 GCA_050743385.1 Acidimicrobiia bacterium | reverse complement strand
GCGTCGCCCTTGAACGGGAACGACATGAACGCAGCCTCGTCGTACTTGACCCGGGGTTCGAACGGGTTCCCGAGGGTGTCGGGCGTCGAGCCCGCGTCGGCGTAGTTGCGCAGATGCTGGAGCTGGGCGCGCACACCCTGGGTGGGCGTGTCCTTGCACATGTAGCTGTCGCTGCCGGAGAACGCGCCGAGGCCGGCGTAGTTGTGGTCGCTGGCGAGCACGTAGCCGCGCCAGAACTGCGTGCACGACCCGGCAGGGGGCTTCACCGGCGTGCACGCGCCCACCGCGACCGCGACGAGCGCGACCGTCGTGAACGACACCAGACAACGAAGGCGGCGAGAAAGACCGATTCGGGAAGGTTAGTGCCGGCTCGACCAGATACGCGGGCACTGCCACGCCGTCACCTACGATGCCGCACGTGGCACGCCTTCCGGTCCTCCTCTTCACTGTCGCGGTCGCGTTCGCGGTCACGCTCGTCGCCGGTCCGGCGGGGGCGGGCCCTCCCGACGACGATCCCGCCGACGCCCTGACGCCCGTCACCATGTCGGTGCGACCGGCGCCGATCGCCTTCCCCGGGTCGGACGGCGACACCCATCTCGTCTACGAGCTCGCGATGACGAACTACTCGTCGGCCGACGTCACCGTCGATGCGGTCGAGGTGCTCGACGCGAGCGACGACACGGTACTGGAGACGCTCGACGCCGACGACATCGCCGACCGCCTCCAGCCCGCCGGTTCGCGCGCCGGTGACGCCACCATGGCCCCGGCCGAGGCCGCCAACCTGTTCGTGCACGTCGCGCTCGCCGCCGATGCGGAGATCCCCCGACGGCTGGTGCACAGCGTCGCGGTGGTCGCCCAGGCAGCCCCGCCGGGTCAACAGGACATCACGGAGGAGGGCGGGACCGTGCGCGTCCGGCGGCCCGACCTCCCGGAGCTCGCGCCGCCGCTGCGCGGCGAGCGGTTCGTCGCCGCCGACGGCTGCTGCGACGCGACGCGCCACACCCGGGCGATCCTCCCGGTGAACGGCGACGTCTGGGTCGCGCAGCGCTATGCCATCGACTACGAGCAGGTCGACGAGCAGGGCCTCGTCTACTCGGGCGACCCCGCTGCGGTCGAGAGCTACCCCGTCTACGGCGATGAGGCGCTCTCCGTCGCCGACGCCACCGTCGTGCACATCATCGACGACCTTCCCGAGCAGATCCCCGGAGCGCTGCCGGAGAGCATCCCGCTCACCGAGGCCGACGGCAACTCCGTGATCCTCGACCTCGGCGGCGGCTTCTACGGGCTGTACGCCCACTTCCAGCCGGGCAGCATCCGGGTCGAGGTCGGCGACGAGGTCGAGGTGGGCGACGTGCTCGGTCTCGTCGGCAACTCGGGGAACAGCTCGGCGCCGCACCTGCACTTCCACGTGATGTCGACGGCGTCGCCGTTGGCGTCGAACGGCGTGCCCTACACGGTCGACGAGTTCACGATCACCGGGCAAAGCTCCACCGAGGCGTTCGACGCCGCCGAGACGACCGGCATCCCGCTCGACATCGAACCGGTCGACCCGCCGACCGATCACCGGGACGAGATGCCGCTCGATCAGAACATCATCACCTTCCCGTAGCGGCGGCGGGCGGGTCCCACGCGTCGATGCCGATGGTGAACGCGAGCGAGCGGATGTCTTCGCCGTCGGTCTGGATCCAGTCGACGATCGTCACCCCCCGCTCGCCGAAGCGCGCCCGGGCCCGGCGCAGCAGATCGAGGTCGGCCTCGCAGAGCTGACGGACGCTCGACGTGGCCGCCGACAACAGCACCACCCGGGCGGCCCGGACGTCGCCGAGCACGATGCAGCTGGCCCAGTCGAGCGCGTCATGCATCGAGTGATCGCGCGCGGTGAACACGGTGAGGTCGAGCAGCGTGCCGGCGTCGTCGAGGACGGCGGCCGCATGACCTCGCTTGAACCGCTGCTGGATCGCCACGGCCTCGGCGAGGGCATCGACGAAACCGCGGATGGCGAGCGTGTCCTTGCTCATGGCTTCCTCCCCTTCGGCCGTCACGGCCGCTCGGGCTCCCGGTGGGACGGGGAAGTGGGGGAAGCGCACGAGCACCGTACCGCTGGGGTGAGACAACAACCCGGGTACGGGCCCGACCCGGAGGGAAGAACGGAGTCGTGACCGCCATCGTCCATCCGGGCCGGGCGCTGCGCGACCTCGCCGAGCACCTCGACATCTCGCCCGGCCGGCTCGTGGTGCAGGGTCTGCTTCTCGTCGCCGGCGTCGTCGCGCTCTACGTGATCGCTCCCGAGCTGGTCGACCTCTTCTCGGTCGCGCCCGTCGTGCTCGGGCTCGACTGGGTATGGCTGGGCCTCATGGTCGTCACCGAGGCGGGCAGCCTCGTGGCGCTGGCGCTCCTCGTACGGACGCTCCTCCCGCGGGCGGTGTCGTGGGTCGACGTCCTGCTCGCGCAGCTCTCCGCCAACGCCGCGTCGCTCGCAGTGCCCGGAGGTGCCGCGGTCGGGGCGGCCGTCTCGGGGCGTCTGTTCGCGCGTTCGGGCGTCAAGCCGGGCGACGTCGCCGCGGCACTCACCGCGTCGTCGCTGCTCTCGACGCTCACGATCGCGGCGCTGGCGCCGGTCGCCGGTGGCCTGGCGCTCCTCCACGCCGAGCTTCCCCCGCGCCTGGCGCTCGCAGTGCTCCTCGGCGCCGCCCTCGCGGTGGCGCTCCTCGTCGTCGCGGTGCTGCTCCTGACGACCGACTGGCCGCTGCGGGCGTGGGCGGCCCTGGCCCGTCGGCTCGACACCGTCCTGCTGCGGCCACTCCACCATCCCCTCGACGTCACCCTCACCGACCTGCGCCGGAACCGTCGCGACCTGCGGGCGCGGCTCGGCGACCGGTGGCCGAGCGCGCTGGGTTTCGCGACCGCGAACTGGCTGCTCGATTTCGCCACCCTCGCCCTCGCCCTCGCCGCCGTCGGCGCCGACGTGGCGCTCGGGCTCGCCCTGCTCGCGTTCGTGGCCGCCGCCGTCCTGCGAATGATCCCGATCACGCCGGGCGGGCTCGGGTTCGTCGAAGGTGGAATCACCTCGGTGCTCACGATCGCGGGCCTGCCCGCGCTCGCCGCGCTGGTGGTGGCGCTCGCCTACCGCGCCGCCAGCCTGTGGCTACCTCTCCCGGCCGGCGCAGTCGCCTATGCCGTCCACCGGCGTCGTCATCCCGTGGATGCGCGCCGCTGACCACCTAGCCTGACTCCGTGACGGCAACGCCCGCGACGAGGTCGCACCGGCGAGCGCTGCGCCTCGAGTACGTGACGATCGCCTGGAACGCGATCGAGGTGTTCGTCACCATCGGCCTCGGGATCGCCGCGGGCTCGCTCGCGCTGATCGGCTTCGGGCTCGACTCGCTGGTCGAGATCTTCGCTTCGGGCGTGGTGCTGTGGCACCTGCGAGGCTCGGCCGAGAGAGAGCAGACGCAGCGGGCGCTGTGGCTGGTCGCGTTGGCGTTCTTCGCGCTCGCGGCGGTGTTGCTGATAGGCGCGGCGCGCGACGTTCTGGTGGACCATCGCGCCGGCGAATCGCCCATCGGGATCGCCTACCTCGCGATGACCGCAGTCGTGATGTTCTCGCTCGCCTTGGCGAAGCGGCAGGTGAGCGCCGATCTCGACAACCACCCGCTCGCACACGAGGCCCGCGTGACGATGCTCGACGGCGCCCTCGCCACCGGCATCCTGCTCGCGCTCGCAGCCAACGCCGCGTTCGACTGGTGGTGGGCCGACCCGCTCGCGGCTGCCGCGATCGGGCTCGTGGCGATCTCCGAGGGCATCGCCGCGCCCCGTGAGCACTGAGGCCGATCGGGAGCCGCCGATGCGCCGGACCAAGATCGTGGCCACCCTCGGGCCCAGCACGGAAGACCTGGTGTCGATACGGGCCGTGCTCGCCGCCGGTGCCGACGTCGTTCGGCTCAACGGCGCCCACGGCACCCCGGCCACGCACGCGCGCGCCATCGACCTCGCTCGCCGCGCCGCCCGCGAGCTCGGCCGCAACCTCGGCGTGCTCGTCGACCTGCCGGGCCCGAAGCTCCGGATCGGCGAGGTCCCGGGCGACGAGATCGAGCTCGAGGCGGGTCAGACGCTCGTGCTGACCGCCGCGGGCCTGCCATCGGAGGGGCGGGGAATCGCCACGAACGTGCCCGGTCTCCCCGAGCTGGTCAGTGTCGGCGATCCCGTCTGGCTCGCCGACGGCGAGATCGTGCTGGAGACCACGGCACTCGATGCCGGCGCCGTCGCGACCGAGGTCGTGCGAGGCGGAACGCTGCGCTCGCGCAAGGGCCTGGCGCTGCCGGGTGCCGACGGCGTGCTCGAGGCCTTCACGCCGGCCGACGAGAAGATCCTCGAGCTGGCGCTGCGCGCCGGCGCCGACCTCGTCGGCGTGTCGTTCGTGCGGTCGGAGCACGACGTCACGCGGGTGCGCACCGAGCTCGGCGACGCGCCGGCACCGCCGCTGCTGGTGGCGAAGATCGAGACCCACGCCGCCCTCGACCACCTCGACGAGATCATCGCCGCCGCGGACGCGCTGATGATCGCCCGAGGCGATCTCGGTGTGCAGATCGACATCGCGCGCACGCCTCTGGTGCAGAAGGAGATCATCCGGCGTTGCAACCGGGCCGGGTGCCCGGTGATCACCGCCACCCAGATGCTCGACTCGATGACGCAGTCACCGCTGCCCACGCGCGCCGAGGCGACCGACGTCGCCAACGCCGTGCTCGACGGTACGGACGCCCTCATGCTCTCGGAGGAGACGGGCGTGGGCGCCTACCCCGCCGAGGCGGTGGCCATGATGGCGCGCCTGGCCGCGGCGGCGGAGGCGTGGCGGCCCGACGCCTTCGCGCGCGGGGGCGTGGTCGAAGGCGAGCCCGTGGCGGCGGCGCTCGCGCACGCGGCCGTGC
>JBOGFJ010000116.1:0-6254 GCA_050743385.1 Acidimicrobiia bacterium | reverse complement strand
CTGACATACTGGTTGCCGATCCCGCTCGGCTACCTCGCCCTCCACCGGTTGCGGCGGGAAGGTCTGCTCTGATGCAACGCATCGGCAAGGCGCTGCTCTCCGCCGCGCTCGTCACCGCCATCTTCGTCGGGGTACTCCCGCGGATCGCGAGCTTCTCCGAGATCACGGACGCGATCGGGGCGATGACGCTGATCGAGATCGTGCTGCTGGTGGCCGTCGCGCTCTGGAGCCTCACCACGTACGGGCCGGTGCTCATGGCCTCTCTCCCCGGGTTGACCTTCGGTCAGTCGATGGTCGTCACGCAGTCGTCGACCGCGATCGCCAACACGGTTCCCGCCGGGGGTGCGGTCGGCGTCGGGGTGACGTTCGCGATGTACAACTCCTGGGGGTTCCACCGGGCCGCGAGCACGCTGTCGGTCGCAGTGAGCGGCGTGTGGAACATCTTCGGCAAGCTCGGGTTGCCAGTCGCCGCGCTGGGGTTGGTCGCGTTGGTCGGTACTGCCGGCGGTGGCCTGATCACCGCCGCGATCGCGGGGGTGGCTGCGCTCGTGGGCGCGATCGGGCTCTTCGCCGCGGTGCTCCGCAGCAACCGTCTCGCCCGCATGATCGGCGACGGGCTGGCCGCCGTCGCGTCGCGGATGCTCGGCTGGATACGTCGGCGCCCGGTCGGTGACTGGGGTGAGGCCGCCGTGCGCTTCCGTCACGACACGATGGGCCTCGTCCGGGCTCGCTGGATGCGCCTCAGCATCACCACGGTCGTCAGTCAACTGTCGCTGTACGTGGTGCTGCTGCTCACGCTGCGCAACCTGGGGGTGTCCGACGACCAGGTGGGCTGGGCCGAGGTGCTCGCCGCGTTCGCGTTCGTACGGCTGCTCTCAGCACTTCCGATCACACCCGGCGGTCTCGGGGTCGTCGAGCTGGGGTTGACGGCCGCGCTCGTCGCCGCCGGCGGGCACCGGGCACAGGTGGTGGCAGCCGTCCTCGTGTACCGCGCGCTCACCTACCTCGCGCCCGTCCCACTCGGGATGGCCACGTACATGATCTGGCGGCGCAACGGCCGCCGGCGGCCGATCGCACCGGAGCCGGCCTGACGCCTCAGGCGGATCCCGGGCGCTCCTCGGGCTCGGGTGGCGGTTGCTCGACCTCGATCGAGCCGGGGTCGGCCGTGATGCCATGCGCCTCCGCCCGCGCCTGGTCGAGGGCGTCGAGACGCAGCCGCAGGTCGCGCAGGCCGGCGTCGGCGGCGCCGAGCACCGGCCCGGTGAGCTCGGCGGCGGCGACCGACACCCGCGCGGCCAGCTTCTCGACCTCGACCACGCGGTAGCGCAGCTCCCGCAACGAACGTTCGCGAGGCGACGACGGGAGCCGCGACGCCGCCACCAGCTGGGTGTCGATGCTGCGCGCCTGGAGCTCGAGGTCGTCGACGAACGCCACCAGCTTGTCGATGGGCGCATCCCGGCCGCCGGCACGGGCGACGTCGCGCCGGGCGTGGTCGATGCAGCGGTGCACCCGGCGGTGCAGGTCGGCGGCCGCGCTCTGCGCCGTCTGCCAACCCCGGGGGACACCCGAGTGGCGACGGCGGAGCCGCCAGATCAGGAAGCCGGCGGCCGTTCCCGCCACGATCAGCAGCGCGATCTCCACCGCGAGGAGGGTAACCGGTCACCCACTCCCCCGAACTTGCGCGCTCACCGCGCTGTTTTCGGCGCGCGCGGCGCGCAAGAACGACGGGATCCGGCTTATTCGACGGTGAGGGTGCCCTCCATGCCACCGGCGCGGTGACCGGGGACGGAGCAGAAGAAGGTGTAGTCGCCGGCTTCGTCGATCGTGAAGCCGCCCTCCTCGGTGTCGCCCCCGCTCGCCTCGACGAGCCCTTCCACGTCTTCGATGTGGAAGTCGTGGAACTGATCTTCCGACGTGAGCGCGACGTTGAAGTCGCCCGCCGCGACCTCGAGGTCTTCGGGCGTGAAGCTGAGGTTGTCGCCGGTGACCTCGATCGTGGGCGCGCCGGGAATCGTGGGGTTGGGCGTGGCGCCATCGCCGCCGCCGTCATCACCGCCGCCGCACCCGGCCGCGATCAGGCCGACGCCGAGGGCGACGCCGAGCACGAGCAGGGGAAGGCGGCGGAACCTGGTCACCTCTCGTCGGGGGATTCAGGCGAACGCGACATCCCGGCGCGCTCACCGCGGGTCACGAACTTCGTCGCCATCTTGCGGCTGGCCTCGTCGATCATCTCGTCGCCGAACATGACCGCGCCCTTGCGCTCGCCTTCGCCACCCTCGGTAGTGGCGCGCTCGTAGGCCTCGAGGAGGTCGCATGCGTGGTCGAACTGCTCCTGGGTGGGGGTGTACACCTCGTTGATGACGGTGACCTGGTCGGGGTGCAGCGCCCACTTGCCGTCGTACCCGAGGATCCGGGTACGCATGGAGTAGTCGCGCAGCGCATCGAGCTCGCGGATCTTCAGGAACGGCCCGTCGATCACCTGCAGGCCGTTCGCGCGGCCGGCCATCAGGATCTTGGCGAAGACGTAGTGGAAGTGGTCACCCGGGTAGTCGTCGATCTGCACGCCGCCGGTCAGGACGGGCATCTCGGTCGACGCGGCGAAGTCGGCCGGCCCGAAGATGATCGTCTCGAGCCGGTTCGACGCCGCGCAGATGTCGTCGACGTTGATGAGCCCGCGCGCCGTCTCGATCTGCGCTTCGATGCCCACCCGTCCCCGGCGGCCGGTGACGAGCTCGATCTGGGTGAGGAGCATGTCGAGCGCCTCGATCTCGGCGGCCGACTGCACCTTCGGCAGCATGACCTCGTCGAGGCGCTCGGAAGCGTTCTCGGCCACGTGGATGACGTCGCGGTAGGTCCATTCCGTGTCCCACGCGTTCACGCGCACGCAGAGCACGGCGTCGCCCCAGTCGAGATCGTTGATCGCCTTGACGACCTTGTCGCGGGCCGCCTCCTTCTCGAGCGGTGCGACGGCGTCTTCGAGGTCGAGGAAGACCATGTCGGCGCCGAGCCCGGCGGCCTTCCCCATCATCTTCTCGCTCGACCCCGGAACCGAGAGGCACGAGCGACGCGGCAGGTTTCGAGAGCGCTCACCCATGGGACGAAATCTACCGGTGGGCCTCGGAGACGCTCCAAGCGGGGTTCACGCGCCGCCTGTCTCGTCGGTGGCCTCCTCGAAGAGGTGCTCTCCCCGACGCAGGCGGGTGGCGATGTCGACGACGCGCGGCAGCTCGCGCCGGGTCGGCGTGTGGGCGGCGAGGAAGCGCGCGAGCCCGGCGAGGATGAGCGTGGCCTCCTCCGACCCCTCGGGCCACGCGAACGCCTGTCGGACGGCCGCCTCGTAGACCTGGAACCAGTGGAACTCGACGTCCTCACCGAGGAGCGCATGGCCGAGCGCGGCCACGAGCGCCTCCCTCGTCCCTCCCCCGACCAGGTAGCCGTAGGCGATGTTGCCGGCGCGGTCGACCTCGTCCTGGACCTCCCAGCAGCGGGCGAGGTCGTCGAGATCGCCATCGGCCGCGGTCGGGAGCCGGGCGGCGGGCACGTTGAGGAACCGATCGAGGTACACGCGCAGCGCACCGTGGACCACACCCCGCAACAACTCGGGACCGGGGGCGCGCTCCAGTGAGCGGTGGAGCGCGTTCGCAGCGGTGAACGCATGGTGCACGGAGTCCCAGTCGCCGAAGTCGTTCTGGGTGTGGAAGCGGGTGATCCGCAGGGCGGCCGCGTACGCGAGGGCGCGGCCCAGCTGCTCGGGCGATGCGCCCGACCCGATGGCGCCGAGCACGGCGTCGACGACCGCTTCGGGGTCGTCGACGAGGAACGCGTGCGCAAGGCCACTGACGTCGTCGAAGTCGGCCGTTCGCACGGCGCCCGCGGCGATCACATCGGGGAGCCGCGCCTCGGCCCGCTCGACGAGGGCCGCGAGATCGTGCGGGTGGCGCCAGGCCCCGCCCTCTTCGCTGCGACTGGCGTTGGCGGTCTGGTCGATGAGCGTGGGGAGCACGAGCGGTGCCACGTCCGCGCCGAGCAGGTCGACGGCCTCGAACGCCTTGTTGGTGAAGTCGAGGGTGTGACCGCCGTCGACGAAGACGTGATCGGTGACCGCGGCCAGCATCATCCGCTCGACGTCGTCGAGCGCGACCGGCGACGCCAGCGCGGTGACGAGCACGCGCTCGGCGGCGTCGGTCGATCGGGTGTCGACGAACCGCCGGTACCAGTCGGCCAGGCGCTCGCGATCGACTTCGTCGGTGTGCAATGGGCCCATCTGGAAGCGCGGGGCGTGGCCGCGCGTGTCTCGCGAGACGAAGGCAAGCGCGTGGACGAGCGCAGCTGCTCGATCACGTTCGTCGAGCCGGTCCAGGACGTTGGCCATCGCGACGAGCACCGTCAAACCGGCGCCCCACCCGGCGCCGCGGTACGTCGCGCCGAAGCGCACACCGGCGCGCACGATCGGTCCCGGGGCGACGCCGTGCTCGAGGAGCCCGAGCACCGCCTTGGCCACGACAAGGGTCAGCCCCTCCTCGAGGCCCTCGCGCAGACGCTGGTGCAGCCGGCCGATCTCGTCGCCATCCGGCCGGGGTGCCACGAGGACGTCGTCGCCGACGATCTCGACGTCGAAGGCGCGGGCGTCGTCGGCCCAGAGGTCGAGCGTGCACCCCGACTGGAGATCGAAGCGGGCATGGTGCCAGTGGCACGTGACGAGCCCGGCCTCGACCGTGCCCCGGTGGAGCGGGAACCCCATGTGCGGGCACCGGTCCTCGACGGCGTGGGCCCGGCCCTCGTGCCAGAACACCACCACCGGCAGCCGCCCTACCTTGGTGAGCAGTCGCCCTTCTGCCCGGAGCCGGGCGGCCGAGCCCGCCGCGACCGCGGCACCCTGGTGGTCGGTGTTTTCCGCAAGCATGACCTTGTTATAATCCTCCCGCAGTGCGGCCCCGTCAAGTGGATGCTTGCGAGAATCGCACGCTCGGTAGCCTCGGGATGTGCCCGCGGGGAGCCCCACCAACACCCTTCACCCGGTCGGTGACGGCGTGTACGCCTGGCTCCAGCCGGGTGGAGAATCGGGAGTCAGCAATGCGGGTGTCGTCGTCGACGACGACGGCGCCACCATCGTCGACACGCTGATGGTGCGATCGCAGTGGGCGCCGTTCGCGGCGGCGGTCAAGGAGCTCGACGTACCTGTTCGCCGCATCGTGTTGACGCATGCGCACATCGACCACGTCGGCGGCACGAAGGCGTTCCCCCACGCGGCCGTGTGCGCATCGCCCATGACGAGCCGCCTCCTCGACGACAGCATGCCGATCGATGCGTACAAGAACTTCATGCCCGCGTTCGAAGAGGAGTTCGACGAGCTCGCCGAGCTCGGGACCCGTCCCGCCACCCACGAGATCGACGCCGCTGCCCAGCTCACGCCGCGAGCCGAGGTGCTCCCGGCGTCGGGGCACACGAACGGCGATCTCGTGGTCCTCGTCGCCGACGCCGACGTGTGCTTTGCAGGCGACCTCTGCTTCTTCGGCGTCACTCCCCTCGCGTTCCAGGGCGACCCCGCGGTCTGGGCCGACATGCTCGATGCCATCGCCGAGCTCGCCGACACGATCGTGCCCGGTCACGGCCCGATCGGAGGCGAGGCCGAGATCCGCGACCTCCAGACCTATCTGCGTCACTGCGTCGGCGCCGCCGGCGATCCCGCGAGGATCCCGCCCGGACCGTGGGACACCTGGCCCGAGCGCGACCGCGACGCCATCAACGTCGAGCGCGCCGCCATGCTCGCCGCCGGCCGCGACGAGATGCCTGCGTCGATGCTCAAGGCGATCGGCCTCGGCTGAGCCCGACAACTCTGGCAATCAGAGGGTGGCGCGAAAGAACTCGATGGTCCGGTCCCAGGCGGTGTTCGAGTGCTCCTCGTGGAAGACCTCGGGCCGGTGGTGGTTCGTGAACGCGTGCGACGTGCCGGGATAGAAGAAGAACTCGACGTCGGCGCCGTGACCGCGCAGCTCTTCCTCGAGCTTGCGTACCGACTCCGGCGCGGCGAAGTCGTCGTTCTCGGCGTAGTGGCCCTGCACGCGCGCCCGCAGCTTCGAGTAGTCGGGCTGCGCCGCGGGCCACGGGATGATGCCGTAGTAGGGCACCACGGCCTTGACGTCGTCGGGCCGCAGCGTCGCCAACCAGAGGGCCAGGCCGCCGCCGACGCAGAACCCGGTGACGCCGACGCCGTCGCCGGTGACGGCCTCGTGCCCCTTCATGTAGTCGATCGC
>JBOGFJ010000115.1:0-3699 GCA_050743385.1 Acidimicrobiia bacterium | reverse complement strand
CTCGCGCGTGGGGTGATCGACATGGTGTCGACTCCCGCGGCGACGAGCTGGTCGAAGGCCCCGAGGTGCTGGGCGGGGTCGGGTGGGTTGTCCGGGTCTTTGGGTGTGAGCACACTCGGGAACGCGTAATCGGTCGAGAAGAAGAGGGTCGGGGCGTGGATGCTCGGCAGCACCTCGGTGCCCAGGCGGTCGTCGAGGTTGTCGTACGACACCACCGCCTTCACCCGCGGGTCGAGCTGGCCGATCGGCGTCACCGCCAACGCACCGAGGGAATGGCCCGCGATCCCGACGCGTTCCGGGTCGAGGCGCGCCCAGAGGGGATTGAACGTCGGTGTTCCCGCCGCGTTCGCGCCGACGGCGTGCGGGTACGGTGCGGCCGGGGTCGAGAGCAGGAAGTCGATGGCCGACTCCGTCTCGGGGAAGTCGTTCGTCGGGACGTTGGTGCAATCCTGGAGCGAGCAGTCGATCGAGCCGTCGGGATTGTGCGGGAGGTTCTCGGATCCGCCCTGCCCCTGCGGGTCGATGATCAAGACGATGTACCCGGCTTCGGCGAGGCCCTGCGCGAACCAGGAGTTGATCTCGTTGTACGACTGGAGGCCGGGCGTGAAGGTGACGCCGGGCAGCGGGCGCTCGCGGAGCGACGGATTGGGGCTGTAGAGACGCGCGTTCAATTTGGCGCCGGTCTTCGCGATGAAGCTGAACTGCTCCATCTGTCCCCGACCGGCCGCTTCCCATTGCTCGGGGATGCGGAAGGGATCGGCGGTCTTCGCCGACGGGTTCCAGAAGATCGGGTTGACGTGCGGGCGAGTGGGCTCGGCGGCCTGCTGGGCGGCGGCGTCGAGCACGTCGCCGTAGGCGACGCCGAACTCGATCGCCCATTTGCGGAGGAAGGCAGGGTTCGAGAGCTCGTCCTGCTGGCGTTGCGTCGCGCATGCCAGGTTGAGCAGGTCGCGCCGGCGCCACGCGTCGGGCTCGGTCACCGGGTCGGGATCGCCGGCCGGCTCGTCGCACACCAACGGCGGGGCTTCCTGCGCTTGGCCGACGGGCGGACCCGCGACCAGCGACATCACGACGAGCGCAGCCCCCACCCCGAATCGACGCATCCGGCTCAACCCTGCCAAAGCGGACAGAAGCCCGCAAGACGCGCGTGGCGATCAGCGAAGGAGTAAGGCGATGGAACCGATCAGGATCGGATGGCTCGGGGCGGCGCTCGACGGGCCGGGTGGTGGCTACGACCGCATCCACCGCATGGCGTTCGACGACGCGATCGAGGCGGGTGTGCTGAACCGGCCCGTCGAGTTCGTCATCCACGCCGAGAACGGGCTGCCGCACGGCTCGGCGAAGAATGCGATCGACGGCTTCAAGTGGCTCGTCGACGAGGGTTGCCTCGGAGTGGCCGGCGCCTACAGCTCCGACAACGCCATGGTCGTCGGTCCGATCGCCAACGAGCTCCAGGTGCCCCTCGTCAGCTGGTGCGGCACCGAACGGTTCCACGGTGAGTACTGCTTCCGGCTCGGCAACGGCGACTGTGGCGGCGATGCCGCGCTCGTCGTGGGGTGGCTCAAGCGCAAGGGCTACGAGCGAGTCGCCGTGCTCAGCGAGGTGTCACCCAACGGCGAGGAGTACTTCCGCTACTTCCGCCAGGAGTGCCGGCGCCGGGGCGTGTCGATCGCGGCGGTCGAGACCGTCAGCCAGACGCCCGACGACCTGGCCGCGAACCTGGCGAACCTCCGAAGCGTGGAGGCCGACGCGCTCGCCTACATGGGCTATGGCCTGCTCGCCGCCGAGGGCCGGCTGCGGGAGGCGCTCGACAAGCTCGCCTGGGACCCGCCCCGCATCATGAGCACTGCGTTCATGTGGTACCTCGCCGGCTTCGAGAAGTTCGAGGGGTGGGTCGGAATCGACCAGCTCTGCCCGGAGAACGCGCTGGTCGAGCGCTTCCACCGGAGATACGCCGAGCGCTACGGCGAGGACCCGCCGATGTGGCCGAACGCGGTGCCCGTGCTCGCGTACGACACCGCGCGCGTGCTCGTCGAAGGACTCCACCGCGCGCCGGTGCTCACCGGCTGGGGCCTGAAGGCGGGCCTCGAGCAGATCAGGTTCGTCCCGAGCACGACGGGTGGGCCCCACACGCACATCGCCGGCGGCCCCCAGGATCACCAGCTCTTCAAAGGCGACTGGCTGCTGTACGGGCGGGTCGAGAAGGGGAAGCTCGAGTTCGAGGGTCTCTTCGAGGCGTGGGAGTAGGGCGCTGCCGCTGCACCGGCCGGAGAAGCCGTCGATGCCATGGCCGTCGGGTCTGCGTTCCGTGGGGTGAGGGGAGGAGGCTCGTATGGACCAACCGCGTTTCGAGGTGATACGGATCGGCGAGGTCGAGTCGCCCTTGACCGATCCGGCGTCGGCACCGAAGCAGGGCGACGAAGGAGCACCCGACTCCTGGGTGGTATTCGACGCAACCGTGCTCGACGGGCTCGACGGCATCCGTCCGGGCGATCGGACCATCGTCCTCACGTGGCTGGATCGTGCGCGCCGGGATGTCCTGCGCGTGCATCCGCGCGACGACACCACGAATCCCGAACAGGGGGTGTTCAACACCCGTTCGGCTGACCGTCCGAACCCGATCGGCCTCCACGAGGTGGAGATCCTCTCGATCGACGGTTCGAGGGTGCGCGTCCGGAACCTCGAGGCCGTCGACGGGACGCCGGTCATCGACATGAAGCCGGTGCTCGACCCCGGGCGTCCCCTTTCGGGCTGATCCTCGGCGCGGCGCACCGGCGCCACGGTGTGCCGGGTCATCGTCGACCGATGAGTCCGGCCGGCCGGCCGAGTCGTAGGTCTCACCGGGAAGGAGCGCGAATGGGCACCGGAGGACTGTCGAAGGTCCGGCTCGACCGCATGCACGAGGTCATGGCAGGCCACGTCGAGCGCGGTCAGGTGCCCGGCGCCGTCACCTTGGTCAGCCGGCGGGGCGAGGTGCACGTCGACGCCATCGGCACGAAGGAGGTCGGCGGTAGCGACCCGATGCGGCGCGACACGATCTTCCGCATCAGCTCCATGACCAAGCCGATCACGGCGGCGGCGACGATGATCCTGGTGGAAGAGTGCAAGCTCCGGCTCGACGAGCCCGTCGATCGGCTCCTGCCCGAGCTGGCCGACCGCAGGGTCCTGAAGCGGATCGACGGGCCACTCGACGACACGGTGCCCGCGCGTCGGCCGATCACCGTGCGCGACCTGCTCACGTTCCGCATGGGCTTCGGTCAGACGATGGCACCGCCGGACGCGCATCCGATCCTGGCCGCGGCAAGCCAACAGCAGCTCGGTATGGGACCGCCGAACCCTTCCGCGATGCCGGCGCCCGATGAATGGATCCGCCGCCTCGGGGCCCTGCCGCTGATGCACCAACCTGGCGAGCTGTGGATGTACAACACGGGTTCCGACGTGCTGGGCGTGCTGATCGCGCGCGCGTCCGGACAGGCGTTGGAGCCCTTTCTCCGCGAACGCCTCTTCGAGCCACTCGGCATGTCCGACACGGGCTTCAGCGTCCCGGCCGCGAAGCTCGACCGGTTCGCGACCAGCTACTGGACCGATGCAGGGACGGGCCGGCTCGACCTCTATGACGAGCCGGCCGGTGGCCAGTGGAGTCGCCCGCCCGCGTTCCCGGCAGGCGGCGGCGGTTTGGTCTCGACCGTCGACGACTAC
>JBOGFJ010000114.1:0-3944 GCA_050743385.1 Acidimicrobiia bacterium | reverse complement strand
ACCGGCGACGACGGTCGTGCGGGACATCACCATGGTGGGAACCTCCGGGGTCGAGGCGGTACAGTTACATGCAGGCTGCACGCATCTATAGACCCAGGAGGTCCCGAAGTCAACGGTGACGGTCGTCACAGGCGCAGCCAGGCCGAGCGCTCCGCCACCACCCGGGCGGCCCTGCTGGCGTCGGCGCGCGAGCTCTTCGCCGAGCGGGGCTTCGCCGGCGCGGGGAGGGAGGAGATCGTCCGCCGGGCGGGCGTGACCCGGGGCGCGCTCTACCACCACTTCACCGGAAAGGAGGACCTCTTCCGGGTGGTGTTCGAGGAGCTGGAGCGGGAGGTCACCGAACGGGTGGCGAAGGCCGCGGTCAGTACGCCCGACCCGCTCGCGGCGCTGCGCCGCGGCTGCCAGGAGTTCCTTGACGCCGCCCTCGACCCGGCGGTGCAGCGGATCGTGCTCGTCGACGCGCCCGCCGTGCTCGGATGGTCGACCTGGCGCGAGATCGAGGCTCGCCACGGCCTCGGCCTCACGACCATGGGCCTCCAGGCGGCGATGGACGCCGACGCGATCGAGCGCCAACCGCTCGAGCCTCTCGCGCACATGCTCCTCGCCGCGCTCAACGAGGCGGCGTTGCTCGTCGCCGGGTCCACCGACCCGACGACGACCCGGACCGACGTCGGTCGGGTGGTCGACCACCTCCTCGACCGGCTGTCGACACCCCCGAGCTGACCGCGGTCGTCTCACTCGCCGACCGGCCGCCACCCAGACTGCCCGCCCAGGTCAGCGCGACGAGCAGGAGCGCCGCCGCCGCGCGTTCGGGCACCGTCGCCGCGACCGGCTCAGATTGGCTCGCGGTACCCGTAGAACTCCTGGTCCTCGTTGTAGCCGCCTTGGCCGGCGCCGAGGTGGGCGAAGCTCTCCACGAACTCGACCGCCTGGATCCACTTGACCTGCTTGAAGCCGAGCTCGTTCTCGTCGCGCAAGCGCAGCGGCGCGCCGTGGGTGATGTCGAGCGGCTCGCCGTTCATCTCGTAGGCGAGGATCGTGAGGCGGTGCCGCATGTTCTCGATCCGGTGGGCGTAGTAGTAGACGATGTCGTCGCCGGTCTCCGCGCCGCCGCCGAACGAGTAGAAGACGGCGTACTCCGCGTCCGCGGTCGGCCTGACGACGTCCATGATGTCGCTCATCGGCACGCCGCCCCACTTGGCGATGGCCGACCAGCCCTGGATGCAGTAGTGCTGGGTGATCTGCTCGCGTTTCGGCATGGCCTTGAGCTGCTCGTGCGAGAACGTCGTCGGGTTCTCGCAGAGGCCGTCGACGCGCAACCGGTAGTCGGCGAACCCACCCGCGGCGAGTGCCTTGAACTCGTCGGAGACGGGCACCTCGCCATTGGGCCAGAAGAACGGTGAGATGTCCTTCTCCTCGTACTCCGCCCGCGGGTCGGACCATTCCATCAGCCCCTTGATCCACCCGACCATCCTCTGCCCGATCCGGCGCACGGTGTCGGGGTGGCGGATGGTGAACGGCGACGCCGCGGCCCACAGGACGACGACGACCGCCATTCCGGCGCCGTAGATCGCGAGCGCCCACCACGATCCGGTGTTGGTGCCCAGGGTGATGTGGTTGAGGTTCCCGAGGAGCCCGGTGATCCAGATCATCAGGGTGTGGACGAGGATGAAGAACACCATCCACGCCAGCACGAGGAAGTGGACGGTGCGGGCCACCTGCCGGTTGAACACACCGCGCGCGGTGCCGAACCGGGCCGCGATCGACGGGCCCTGGAGCAGTCCGGTGACGATCGCGATCGGTGCGGCGACGAAGATGGTGACGAAGTAGGTGAGGACCTGGAGCCCGTTGAAGTGGGTGAACCCCTCGTTCGGGGGGAAGTCGAGCGAGGCGTACTGGACCGCCGTCGACAGCGCGTTCGGGAACACGTCCCACGACTGGGGTACGACGCGCTGCCACTGCGACGTGGTGAACAGCAGCACGAAGAAGATCGCGCCGTTGATGACGAAGAGCAGGTCGAAGGTGAAGTGCCACCAGCGGGCGAGCCCGATGGAGTGACGGAAGCCGGGCAGGCCGACCTGCCTGGGGAGCGCGACCGCGTCGTCCTTGGCGGTCCAGACTCGCTCCGGTTGTGACGGGTCCATGCGATCCGCGGGCACCGGGCCCCGCAACCGGAGCCATTCCCTCCCCGGCGTGCTGCCGGAATCGAGCGTCAGGCGGGGGTGGTCGGCGAGGATCTGGAGCCCGGCGCGGATGATGAAGAGCATGAAGAGGATGTTGAAGAAGTGCTGCCACCGCAGCCACCAGGGGAAGCCGCCCTCGACGTTCGGCGCGAAGCTTCCCGTGCCCGGGTAGTCGCGGATGAAGTCCTGCATCCACGAGTAGGTGCGCAGGTGCTGGGCGATCGCGATCGCCACGATCAAGCCGATCAACCCGAGCGGGATCAGCCACAGCATGCTCACCCATCGCCGGCCGACGCGTACCTGCGGTACCTCGGCCATCTTCTCGGGGATCCCGCCCGCCCAGTTGTCCACGGCGATGCCGTGGTCGGCGGCGGCCCGGGTGGCGAGGTGACGCTCGAGTGGGTCGGGCGCGGGGATGGTCGGCTCGTGGCCGCCCCGTTCGGCCATCGCCGCGCTACCCCGTTGCCTTCGCTCGTGCGCCGCTCGACTTGTCGTCGCGTGTGATCCGGCGCCAGTCGTCGCCCGTGCGCGAGATGCTCGCCGCCGCCCGCACGAGCGCGAGGTGCGTGAAGGCCTGCGGGAAGTTCCCGAGCTGGCGCTTCGCCGACGGGTCGTACTCCTCCGAGAAGAGGCCGACGTCGTTGGCGAGGGCCGTGAGCCGGTCGAACAGCGCCCGGGCGTCGTGCTCGCGCCCCTGGAGCATGTAGTTGTCGACCAGCCAGAAGGAGCACGCCAAGAACACGCCCTCGCCCGGCGGGAGCCCGTCGGCGACGTGGTCGGTGCGGTACCGGAGTACGAAGCCCTCGTGGAGCAGCTCGCGTTCGATCGCACTCACGGTCCCCCGCACGCGCTCGTCGGTGGCCGGGAGGAAGCCGGTGACCGGGATGTAGAGCAGCGACGCGTCCAGCTGCTTCGAGCCGAACGCCTGGGTGAACGAGCCGAGCTCGGGATCGAACCCCTCGGCGCAGACCTGGGCGTGGATCTCGTCGCGGTTGGCGCGCCACCGGTCGACGGGGCCCGGGAGCCGGAACCGCTCGGCCGAGCGTACGGCGGACGCGAAGGCAAGCCACGCCATGACCTTCGATGCGGTGAAGTGCTGGCGGTCGCCCCGCATCTCCCAGAGCCCGTCGTCGGGCTGGTGCCACGCTCCTTCGAGGAACTCGAGCAGCGCGACCTCGAGCGCCCACGACTCGTCGTCGCCGGCGCCCGGCGTCGCGATCGAGTCGCGCATGAACGCCAGCGACCCGAGCACCTCGCCGTACACGTCGAGCTGGAACTGGCCGCTGGCGGCGTTGCCGACGCGGACGGGCGCAGACCCCTCGTAGCCGGGCAGCCAGTCGAGCTCGAATTCGCTGAGGCGGCGCTCACCGGCGAGGCCGTACATGATCTGGAGCTTGGAAGGGTCACCGGTGGCGGCGCGCAACAGCCAGTCACGCCACGCGATCGCCTCCTCGTGGTACCCGGCGGTGATGAGGGCGTACAGCGTGAGCACGGAGTCGCGCAGCCAGCCGTAGCGGTAGTCCCAGTTGCGCACGCTGCCGATCCACTCGGGCAGCGACGTCGTCGGCGCCGCCGCGATGCCGCCGGTCGGCGCGTAGGTGAGCGCCTTGAGCGTGATCAGCGATCGCATCACGGCGTCGTTCCAGCTGCCGTCGTACTCGAGCTGGCCCGACCACTTCTCCCACCAGGCGACCGTGTCGTCCACCGCCGATGCGGCGTCGAGTGGAGGCTCTGGCTCGAGGTGCGAGGGATGCCATTGGA
>JBOGFJ010000113.1:0-8361 GCA_050743385.1 Acidimicrobiia bacterium | reverse complement strand
GGTTCTTGCCGTGGATGTCGGCGGCGAACGCGCCCCCGACGGTGACGTGGCGCGTGCCCGGCGTGACCGGCACGAACCAGCCCCGGGGCACGAACATGCGCATCACGGCGTCGAGGCTCATGCCGGCCTCGACGCGGAGCACGCCCGTCGTATCGTCGAAGTCGATCACGTGAGCGAGCGCGGTCGTGTCGACGACCGTCCCGCCGGCATTTTGCGCCGGGTCGCCGTAGCTCCGCGCGAGCCCGCGGGCGATGACGCCGCGACGGCCGGCATCGGCCAGCACGTTGTCGACGTCGTCGGCCTCGGTGGGCGTCACAACCGTCGCGGCCGTGGGTGCGGTGCCGCCCCACCCGGTGAGCAGGCGCGGCTCGGTCGCGTCGATCGCTCGCCTCATCCGAACTGCACACCGATGGCGAAGGACGCCACCCACAGCACCCCGAACAGCTGCAGCACCCGGTCACCGAGCACGATCTCCTCGGGCGCGCCGCCGCCGCCCTGCTCCACGATCAGCGCATAGCGCAGCACGACCGCGACGAACGGGACGATCGAGAGCCGGAACCAGAAGACGTCGCCGACCGCGGTGGCGTTCTCGAACGCCCACACGCAGTACGCGGTGATCGCGACTGCGGACGTGACCGCCCGCACGTAGTTCAGGTACGCGGCCGAGTACTCGCCGAGGGTGCTGCGATGGCCCGCCGAGTCGTCGCCCAGCTCTACCTGCTCGGCGTGGCGCTTCCCGGTGACGATGAAGAGCGAACCCGCGCCGGCGACGATCAGAAACCAGTCGGACAGGGGCACGTCGGTGGCGACGCCGCCGGCGATGGCGCGGAGCACGAACCCGGCGGCAACGGCTCCGAGGTCGACCACGGGCTCGTGCTTGAGCCACAGGCTGTACGAGACCGAGATGACGATGTAGCCGCCGACGACGAGGGCGAGCTTGCCGGTGTTGAGAGGGGCGGAGATGCCGAGCGCCGCCACCATGAGCACGACCGCGATGACCTTGGCCGTCCCCACGCTCAGGTCGCCGGCGGCGATCGGCCGGGATCGCTTGACCGGGTGCCGGCGATCGGCGTCGGCGTCGAGGGCGTCGTTCAGGAAGTAGGTGCCGCTGGCGGCGAGGCAGAAGGCGACGAACGCCACCAGCGTGCGGGCGAGCTCGTCGGGCTCGTTGAGCACGCCGGCGGCACCGGGCGCGGCGAACACGAGCACGTTCTTGGCCCACTGCTTGGGGCGGGCCGTCCGCAGGAGACTTCGTGCGAGCGACGGTGCGCGATCGGGAGTCGCGTCGCCGGGCGGGGACGCGGCCGGCGGCCGCTCCGGAGCCAGGGACATGCCCGGAAGCGTACCGGAGGGGTGGTCGTAGACTCGCCGCGGCATGACGGCGACGCGGAAGGTCTACACGCGCACTGGTGACGACGGCTCGACCGGCCTCCTGTACGGCGGTCGGGTCGGCAAGGACACGTCGGGCCCCGCGGCTTACGGCGCCGTCGACGAGGCCGTCTCCGCGCTCGGCCTCGCCCGGGCCGAGGAGGAACGGGGCTCCGCGCTCGACGACCTGCTCGTGCGGCTCGAGCGCGAGCTGTTCGTCGTCGGCGCCGAGCTCGCCACCGCACCCGAGCGTCGCGGCAAGCTCGAGCCGGGCGTGTCGCTCGTGACCGCGGAGATGGTCGCGGCGCTCGAACCACTCATCGACGACGTCACCACCCGCTTCGACCCGCCCCAGGAGTTCGTGCTCCCGGGCGAGAACCGCGTCGCCGCCGCGCTCGATCTCGCCCGCACCGTCGTGAGGCGGGCGGAGCGTGAGGCCGTGGCGGCGGCGCACGACGGCTGGCTCGACGGCAGCGAGGTCGTTCCCTACCTGAACCGGCTCGCCGACCTCGTGTATACGCTCGCCCGCTGGCAGGAGGGCGGCTACCGCCCGGTGCGCGCCCGCGACTGACCCCGACCCCAGAGGAGACCAGTGCCGCTCAGCTTCCGTAGCGATCCGACACCCGCCGGACAGGTGACCGCCGACCTGCTCGCCGTTCCCGTCGGCACGGGGCCGACCCTCGGCCCGGGTGCCGACGCCGTCGACGACGCGCTCGATGGCGGGCTGCGCTCGTTCATGGACGAGGCGGGCTTCGACGGCAAACCGGGTCAGATCCTCGCGGTGCCCACCTTCGGCCGGTTGGGCGCCGACGCCGCCGCGCTCGTGGGCGTGGGCGCGCTCGACGAGCTCGACGCCGACGGCCTGCGGCGCGCCGGGGCGTCGGTCGCGCGCGCGGCCAAGAAGGCGACATCGGTTGCGACCACGCTCGTCGAGCTCGGCAGCGACAAGGCGAAGCTCGAACCGGGCGACGCGGCGCAGGCGTTCGCCGAGGGGGTGAGCCTCGGCGCCTACCGCTTCCTCAAGTACAAGGGCGACGCCGACGCCAGCCGGCTCGAGCGCGTGATCGTCGTGGGCAAGGGTGGCGCCCGAGTGAGCGCGGCGCTCGAACGGGGCGCGGCCATCGCCGGCGCGGTGGCGTGGGCGCGTGACATCGTCAACGAGCCCGCGGGCGCCAAGTCGCCCGCCGCGTTCGCCGACGCGGCCAAGCAACTGCTGCGCGGGCGCGGCGTCACCGTGAAGGTTCTGAGCGGTGCCGAGCTTGCCGCCGAGAAGCTCGGCGGGGTGCTCGGGGTGGGACAGGGGTCCGACAACCCTCCCCGGTTCGTGCGGCTCACGTACGCGCCCACCGGCGCCAAGGGCACGCTCGCGCTCGTCGGGAAGGGCGTGGTCTTCGACTCCGGGGGACTGTCGCTCAAGACGTCGAGCGGCATGGAGACGATGAAGACCGACATGTCGGGTGCGGCCGCGGTCATCGCCGCCATGTCGGTGCTCAGCGACGCGGGCGTCAAGGTGAACGTCGTCGGCTACGTGCCGATGGTCGAGAACATGCCCAGTGGCGCTGCCATCCGCCCCGGCGACGTGCTCCGGATTCGCAACGGCAAGACCGTCGAGGTGCTCAACACCGACGCCGAGGGCCGTCTGATCCTGGCCGATGCGTTGTCGCTGGCGAGTGAGGACAAGCCCGACGCGGTCGTCGACCTCGCCACGCTCACCGGCGCCTGCATGGTGGCGCTGGGCGACAAGGTCGCCGGCCTCATGGGCAACGACTCCGGCTGGACCGACCAGGTGCGCGCCGCCGCCGATCGTGCAGGCGAGCCGGTGTGGCCGCTGCCGCTCCCCGGCGAGTACCGCAAGCTGCTCGAGTCGGAGGTCGCCGATCTCAGAAACATCGGCACCGGCAACTACGGGGGCGCCCTCACCGCCGGGCTGTTCCTGCAGGAGTTCGTCGACGGCGTGCCCTGGGCCCATCTCGACATCGCCGGCCCGGCGCGCGCCGGCGGCGACGACGGTTACATCGCCAAGGGCGGCACCGGCTTCGGGGTGCGCACGATCGTCGAGCTGGCGACGGGCTTCACGAAGCCGCCAACGCCGAGGCGCGCGGCGGGCGCGGGGAAGGCGGCGAAGAAGTCGACGAAAAAGTCGGCGAGGAAGTCGACGAAGAAGACGTCGACCAAGACGTCGACGAAGAGGACGTCGACGAAGAAGCCGAAGAAGCGCTGAAGTTCAGCTCGTTGAGCGGTGGTCAGCCCTGGACTTCGACCAGGGTTCCGATGGGCGCCCAGTGCCAGATCCACTCCGCCCACCACCGTGTGACCCGCACACAGCCGTGGCTCACCGGTTGCCCGAGCTCCCAGTCGTTCTGGATCGGGACGCCGTTGCGCTCCGGGATCGCATGGAACCCGATGTCGCTGCTCGGGCCCCACGCGAAGCCGGTGAAGAACGGCAGGCTGAGATCGCCCGAACGGCCCGGGTGCTTCTTGTTCATCACCTCGTAGAGCCCGGGCTGCGGCAGGCTCAGGTTCCCCGACACCGGGAAGTCCGCGATCGCGGCGTTGCTCTCGTCGACGAGGACGACCCGCTGCTGACTGATGCTGTAGATGATCCGCTTGCCGGTGACCGCGGGAGGGCCCTTCGCATAGCACCCGGCCGTGCCGACGATGAGGGCGATCGCCGCGCCGAGGAGGGCGATCCGCTTCCAGAGGGCTCCCACGCGTCCTGCCACTGCGACCTCCGCCGCTCACGTGTCTGTGCTGGCGGCATCATAGGTGGTGACGCGCGTCACGAGCGCGTCAAGACCATTCCCCGGGCTGTCAGCGGGTGGTCGGGTCCGTGAGCTCTACGCCCTCGTATTCGAACCCGTCTGAGCGAAGGCTTCGACGAGCCTTACGAGGGCGCGCACTTCGTGGTAGCCGACCTTCCATGGGCCGGCCTTGCGCGGCACCCGACGGCGCCCTGAGGCCGTGACCAGCTCGAGCCAGACGCCGTCGGCGCGGTCGGTCTGATGACGCTCGACGAATCGGAGAGTCTGCACGAGCGCGTCTGCGTATCGGTGATCCCACTGGTGGATCAGGGCATCGGTGAGCGCGACCATCATCTCGGCTTGCACCCACCACAGCTTGTCGGTACCGGTCGCGGGCTGATCGTCGAAACCGAAGCGGTATGCCCCGCCGCGTCGGTGGTCGTAGCCGTAGCGCAGCGCATGGTCGAGGTGGGCGTAGAAGACCTCCCACGACGGATCGAGGCCGAGCACCCGGTCCGCTCGGATCAGCATCCAGGCGAACTGCACCTGGTGGCCATACGACAGTGTGGCGGCGGGGCTACCCGGAACGACGGACCAGTCGGGAAGACGATGCTGACACGACCGTCCGGGTAGGGCCGGGTAGAAGTGACGTTGGTTCACGAGACGCGCCTCGGCGAGCGACCGCCGCACGTGCTCGTCGCCCGTGGCGTCATAGAGCTCGGTGAGCGCCTCGAGCCAGTGAAGGTGGGCATTGGCGCTCTTGAGCCCGACCGCTTCCACCGCCGCACGCGGATCGTCAGGATGCAGGGGCTGCCACTGGGCCTGGGCGTGCTCGAACCAACCCCCGTGCTCGGGGTCGTGAAGACGTTCGTCCACCACTCGGTGGAGGTCGAGAGCGTGCTGGAGCGCACCGCGGTCACCGCCGGCGCGGGCGTACTCGACGAAGGCGTACACGACGAACGCCTGCCCGTAGAAGATCTTGGCGTCGTTCACCGGCCGCCCGGTTCGGTCCGTCATCCACACGAAGCCGCCGTGGTCGGGGTCGAAGAAGTGATCGAGCAGGAACCGGTAGCCCGTTGCGGCGGCGGCCAGGTAACCGAGGCCGCGCTGTCCGAGACCCTTACGGTGCGCGTGGGAGAAGAGCCACACGAGCCGCGACTGGGCGACGAGCTGCTTGCCGGGAAGCGGAGCCGGGGAATTGCGACGTGCCAGCCGGCGCGCCCAGCGCCGCCACGGCGTGCGCCGAACATCGGACGCGACGAGGTACCCGCCGTGCACGTCGTCACGGGTGAGGTCGTGCCAGTAGGGCATGACGGTTGCCGTCAGGCGGTCGCGGGACCGGGTTGCATACTCGACGAGACCCGCGCGGTCGGCCTCGTCGGTCGGGTCAGCCGTGCCGGTCAGTGAGTGGCGGTGCCGTCGGCGAGCACCGCGTGGGGCAGGCAGTGCTCGTCGTACTCGGCGATCTGGATCGGCGGGGCGTCCTCGCCGCAGGCGGGGCACTTGGGATCGCGCCGCACCTTGAACGTGCGGAAGCTCTGCTCGAGCGCGTCGTATGCGAGGAGCCGGCCCCGGAGCGGGTCGCCCAGGTCGAGGACGAGCTTGATCGCCTCGAGCGCCTGGATCGACCCGATGATGCCGGGCAGCACGCCGAGCACACCCGCCTCCGCGCAGCTCGGCGCGAGCTCCGGTGGCGGCGGCTCGGGGAGCAGGCAGCGGTAGCAGGGCCCGTTGTACGGATCGAAGACCGTGACCTGACCCTCGAAACGGAAGATCGAGCCGTGCACGACCGGGATCCGCTTCAGCAGCGAGGCATCGTTGAGGAGGTAGCGCGTCGGGAAGTTGTCGGTGCCGTCGATCACGACGTCGTAGCCGTCGAGGATGTCGAGGACGTTGTCCGCGCCGAAGCGCACGTCGTAGGTGACGACGTCGACGTCGGGGTTGAGCTGGGTGAGCGTCTTCTTCGCCGAGTCGACCTTCCGGTCGCCGATGCGGTCGACGTTGTGGAGGATCTGGCGCTGGAGGTTGGACGAGTCGACGACGTCCATGTCGACCATGCCGATCGTGCCCACGCCCGCGGCGGCGAGGTACATGGCCGCCGGTGAGCCGAGGCCGCCCGCGCCCAGGAGCAGCATCTTGCTCTCGAGCAGCTTCTGCTGGCCGGCTTCGCCCACCTCGGGAAGGAGGACGTGACGGTGGTAGCGCGTGCGCTGCTCGGGGTTGAGCACGGCCGGGGTGATCCAGGGCCGGTCTTCGTTCTTCCAGCGCCCGAAACCGCCCTTGAGCGAGACGACGTCGGAGTAGCCGAGCTCCTGGAGCGTCTTGGCCGCGAACGCGGAGCGCGTGCCGCCGGCGCAGTAGACGACCACGGGACGGTCGCGCTCGGGCACCTTGCCCTCGACCTGGCTCTCGAGATGACCTCGCGGGATGAAGACCGCCCCGGGAATCGTGCCCTGCTCGAACTCGTCGAGCTCGCGCACGTCGAGGAAGGTGGCGTCGCCGAGCTGGGCCTCGGCGGCGGCGGGATCGACCTCGCGGATGTCCTGCTTGGTGCGTGCGAGAAGGTCGCGGAAACTCGTGGCCATACCGGTGAAACCCTACCCCAGAGGTCGGATATTCCCAAAGGTCGGTGCCGTCACGGGCCGGCGCCGTGCGAGACAATGCCACCCATGGACGTGCTCGGGATCGACATCGGCGGCACCGGCATCAAGGGCGCCCCGGTCGACGTGAAACGGGGGGTGCTGAGCCAGGACCGGTTCCGGCTCCTCACCCCGCAACCGGCCACGCCCGCGGCGGTCGTCGCCACCGTCGCCGACGTGGTCAAGCATTTCGACACGGTGACCGGGCGTATCGGGAGCACGTTCCCGGCGGTCGTGCAGCACGGGGTGACGCTGACCGCCGCCAACGTCGACCGCAGCTGGGTGGGCACGGACGCCCGCGCGCTCATGGAGCAGACCACCGGTCGACCGTTCACCGTGCTCAACGACGCCGACGCGGCCGGCGTCGCCGAGATGGCCTTCGGCGCGGGCAAGGACCGCAAGGGCGTGGTGATCATGGTGACGATCGGCACCGGCCTCGGCTCGGCCCTGTTCGTCGACGGGCAGCTCGTGCCCAACACCGAGCTCGGGCACATCGAGATCGACGGCCGTGACGCCGAGACCCGCGCGTCCGAGCGGGCGCGCGAGGTGAAGGGCCTGTCGTGGAAGAAGTGGGGCGGGCGGCTGAACGGGTACTTCCAGAAGCTCGAGGCGCTGCTCTCGCCCGACCTGTTCATCGTGGGCGGCGGCGTCAGCAAGAAGCCGGAGAAGTTCTTCGGGTTCGTCGACACCCGCGCCGAGCTCGTGCCCGCGGCGCTGCGGAACGAGGCCGGCATCGTGGGGGCGGCCGCCGCCGCCGCTCGCGAGGGCTGACCGGCCAGCATCGGATTCCGACATTTCCGGCCCGGCCCGCGCTAGGGTCCGCGCCGACCGCACCGACCGACTCGAACCCGGGGGGCCCTCTGTGCGAGCCGTTCGTCGTCTCTTCCTGCTGGGCGCGTTGTCCGCCCTCGTCGTCGCCGGGTTCCCGTCCGCGGGCGCGCAGACGCCGACAGTCACCTCGGTCATCGGATCTGCCGACGGCCTGTTCGTCGACCTCGAAGTCGAGATCATCGACGACATCATCGAGTCCGAAGAGGTCACGGCCCAGCAGCTCGACCTCACGTTCGGGCCCGAGCCGTCGGTGACGCTTCCGCCCGAGGGTGGCTCGGTCAGCGAGCAGGTGCTCAACGTCGACGAAGAGGTGGGAGTGATCGGGCTCACCGCAGCCGTGTTGACGGCGGCAGCGGAAGGGGCGCTCGGTCCCGACGGGTTCGCCACCGCCGAATCGACCGTCGCCGACGTCGCGCTCTTCGAGGATCTCATTCCCATCCTCGACGTCGGTGCCCAGCAGTTCGAGGATCCCTTCCTCGCGGCCGAGCTCATCAGCGCGACGTGCTCGGCCGACCTGAGCGGCGTGACCGGCTCGACCTCGCTCGTGGGCGCGAGCGTCCTCGGCGAGTCGCTCGAGGTGGAGCCCGAACCCAACACCGAGTTCGAGATCCCGATCCCGAGCGGTTCGAGCATCAGCGGGACACTCAACCGGCAGGTGGAGAACCCCGACGGGTCGCTTTCGGTCACCGCGATCGTGCTCGAGATCGACCTGCTCGGTCTCGTCAGCGGCACGCTCGAGATCGGCCCCGCCACCTGCGGCGTGGTCGAGGGCGTCACCGAGC
>JBOGFJ010000112.1:0-12593 GCA_050743385.1 Acidimicrobiia bacterium | reverse complement strand
TGCCCACCGTTCGAGGGTTGTCGCCCGAGATGACCTTGAGCTCGACGCCCTGATCGGCGAAGTAGCGCAGGGTGTCGGGCGCGTCGGGGCGTAGCTTCTCCTCCAGGAGCACGAGCGCGACCGCGGTCATGTCGTGGGGAAGCTCATCGCCCGTCAGCTCCGACGCGTGCGCGAGGAGGAGCACGCGCGCCCCCGACGCCGCGAGCTCGTCGGCTGGCCCCCGCACCGCGTCGTCGGGCGGGGCGTGGGCCCACACCATCTCGGGTGCGCCGATGACCCAGGCACCGTGCCCGTCGAACCCGGCACCGCTCCACTTGCGGGCGGACGAGAACGGCACGGCCAGCGTGCGCCGCCAGCCCGCGGGCGGCGGGAACGCAAACCCGATCGCCCGAAGAGTTGCGTTGGCGTTCTCGTCGTCCGCGAGCGCGCCCAGCACCTCCTCCACCTCATCGAGCGGAACCTCGCCGAGGACTTCCACGCGGTCGAAGACGACGTCGCCCTCGGTGAGCGTGCCGGTCTTGTCGAGGCACACCACGTCGACGCGTGCCAGGCCTTCCACGGCGGGCAGCTCCTGCACGAGGACGTGCCGGCGGGCGAGGGTGACGGCGGCGACGGCGAAGGCGATGCTCGTGAGGAGCACGAGACCTTCGGGGACCATGCCGACCACACCGGCGACCGTCCCGGTCATCGCCTCCCGCCAGCCCTCGTCGGTGATGCGCAGCTGCGTGAAGAGGAGCAGGAGGGCGGTCGGGAAGATGGCCCAGGTCACGTAGCGCAGGATCAGGTTGATCCCGGCCATGAGCTCCGAGTGCACGAGCGCGAAGCGCCGGGCCTCGGCAGCCAGCTTGCGGGCGTAGGCATCGTCGCCGACGCGGGTGGTCTGGAATCGGCCCGTGCCCGCGACGACGAAGCTGCCCGAGAGCACCTCGTCGTCGGGCCGCTTGTCGACCGGCTCCGACTCACCGGACAGAAGCGACTCGTCGACCTCCAGTCCCTCGGCCGTGCGGACGGCCCCATCGGCGGGTACCTGGTCGCCCGTGCGGAGCTCCAACAGGTCGTCGAGCACGACCGCCTCGACGGCTACTTCCTCGGCGCGGCCCTCGCGGACGACGCGCGCGCGGGGTGCCGACAGCACCGCGAGACGATCAAGGGTGCGCTTGGCACGAACCTCCTGCACGATCCCGATGAGAGTGTTGGTCACGAGCACGATGCCGAAGAGCGCGTCGTTGAGCGGCCCGACCACCAGGATGACCACGAGCATCGTGCCGAGGATGGCGTTGAAACGGGTGAAGACATTCGCCCGGACGATCTCGGCGAACGTACGGCTGGTGCGCTCGCCGGTGTCGTTGGTGGCGCCGCGAGCGACCCGCTCCGCGACCTCGGCCGCGGTCAAGCCCGTCGGCGGAGTCTCGTGCGCGGGCGCCGACGCCAGTGTCGCTTCGGTCACGGAACGGCTCCGGTCGGTGTGGCTAGCCGTGCGCGGCGTGCTCGCCCGCGGGTTGGAGCTCGATCTCGCCGGTGGCGTCGTCTTCCAGCAGGTGGTAGCCGCCGAGCTCGGCGAGACGGGCGTGGCCCTCGTCGGGGCCGAGGGCAATCAGCTCGTCGCCGGCCTCGAGGCGAACCGCGCCACGCGGCCGGTAGAGGTAACGCCCAGCCCGGCGGATGGCGAGCAGGTAGTAACCGGTCTCGAGCTCGAGCTCGGTGCGCCGTAGCGTCCTGCCGTCGAGCGCCGAGCCGAGCGCGACGGGCACGCGCGCGATCACCTCGTCGCTGTCGCCCAGCGCGATCGCGAGCACCGGATGCATCACCTCTCCCCGCTCCACGAGCCAGACCATCTGTTGGGCGGAGTCACCCAGCTCCTCCGCGGCCGCCCCGAGATGGAGCAGGCCGCGCAGTGGCGATGGATCGAGCCGCTCGGCCGCCGCCCGTAGCACCCACACCTCGAGCCGCTCGCGCATCTCGTCGAGCCGGTCTTCGAGGTGGTTGACCTCGGCCGCGAGGCTCTGGTCGTTGAGCAGCAGCGCCGAGTACGCGAGGCCCACCGCGACCTCCGATACGTTCTTCATCTCGACGAGCACGTCGACGGCGCGGTCGAGGTCGGTGATCGCGGGGTCCTCCTCGACCGTCGGTGGCCGCCACTCGGGTGCGCCGGAGAGCACACGCAGCTCGCCGATGCCGGCGGGCGGCCCCCGCACGATGAGGACGTCATCGGGGAGCAAGGTCTCGTCGCCGTCGGGGTCGATGAGCCATTCCTTGCCCCGCCGGATGGCCATCACCCGCATGCCGACGCTCACCGGCAGCTCGACCGCGGCCAGCGATCGCCCGGCGAGTGCCGACTCCTCGCGCACGCGCACCCGGTGCGACACCTCTTCGGCCTGAGCAAGGTCGGCGACGAGGGCGGCGGGGATGCCGAGACGGTGGGTCACGATGCGCGAGACGCCCACGGCGGCGTTGCCCATGCGCTCGATCGCGGCCACCACGTGGAGCACGCTCGACATCTGCTCGGCGTCGTGCGGCGAGCGGGCCGCGAGCACACAGACCTCGCGCATCTCGTGTACGAGCCCGTTGAGGCGCTCCTCGAGCTCCTGCACCTCTGCGGCCATGTTGGCGTCGGCGAAGAAGAGGGCGGCGTAGCCGAGGTCGACCATCAGCTCCGAGGCGTCTTTGGCCTCCGAGAGCATGGCTTTGAGGTTTCGAGGAGTATCGGACATCGGGTTCAGGTGAGGCCCAGGGCCACGATGACCAGGATAAGCGAGAATGCTCCGACCAGGTCGAGCGACGAAGTCACGATCGGGATGCCGTGGTTGTCGGGGTCGAACCCGAGGCGATACGCCGCCACCGCGGCGAAGTACGCGATCAGCACGATGAGCACCGTCGTGAGGACACCCGCGAGCAGCGCGACGCCGATGACGTCGAGCGCGCCCGGGCTCCGGAGGCCGGTGAGCGCGGCGGCGACGTCGGACGACACCCCCACGAGCAGGAACACGGGGATGGCGTAGACGACGGTCAGGAGGACGTCGTCGGCCACCGGGCGCAGCGAGAACCGCGACGGCGACACGAGGCCGAGATTGAGCTTGGTCGACACCCGCGACGACAGGATCCCGCCGAGTGAGCCCGACTGCCCCAGGAACGGCGGAACCAGCACGAGCAACGCCGGGAAGGCCGCGAACGACTCGATGCGCTTCTCGATCGTGATGCCCGCGATCACGTCGACCAGGCCCGCGAGCGCGAGCACCGGTAGCGACTCGCGCACGATCCGTCCGAAGATGGGGAGCCGGGCGCGCTGGCTCACGACCAACACCGTGATGCCGGCGAGTGCACAGACCACCGCCACCGTCGGGGTGACCCAGCGGAGACCGGCGAGATACGTGGCGAGGAACAGGCTGGGCAGCGTGACCACGTCACCGACCGTGGTCACGATCGGCGTGTGCACGTTGTCGAGGTCGAGACCCCAACGAGCGCACGCCGCCGTCACGCCGATCACCACAAAGAGCGCGACCACCGACGACAGCAGGCCGCCGACGACGGAGATCACGAGGAAGTCGGCGATCGACATCGAGTCGATCACCCCGAACGCGACCGAGACGACCTTCGCCAGCACCGCCAGCACCAGCGACGTCGACAGCGACAGCGCCAGCGCGGCCGCGATGTTCTGCCCGACGAGCGTGTCGAGTCGCCGCGAGACGTGAAAGGTGCCGGCATGGATGGCAGTGGCCAGCCGGCTGCCGAGGGCGCCGAAGACGTTGCCGCGCATACCGATCGCCGCGGGCACGAGGACCAAGAGGCCCGGGAGCTCCTCGAGCGTGCCGGTGATCGCGCCGAGCGTCAGCCCGGCAATGAGGCTCGCGAACGCCGAGATGACGAGCGCGACAAAGCCCGCTCCGACCCCGGCAGGATCGGAACGAACGAGGGCGCGGAAGCGCGGGAGCAGTCGCGGTCGCCACGGCATTGGGGACTCGGAGGCTCGTTCATCGTCGCTCGTACACTCATGTGTTCCGCGACAGGCTATCGGTCGACCCGCAGTTGCGGTCGGCTATCGGGGCACACTCACGCAGTGAACCTGATCGACGTCCTCACGCTCGCAGTGCTGTTCGTCGTGGGCGCACGTCTCTTCGAGGCCGCGCGCGCTTCGGTCGAGGCCCGCCGGAAGGCGTTGACGGTGGTCCGGGGCCTGCGCGCCCGCCATTTCCTGCGCTCCGTGCCCGTGATCGCAGCCGTGGTCGGCGCCGCGGCGCTGCTCATCCAGGTCCCCGGGCTCTCGTTCGGCTGGTGGACGGCGCTGGGCGGTGAGGGCAACCCGGTCTTCGGGACGACTGACCGGGGCCTGGGGGTACTCGACGTCGCGGTGCCGTTGGCGTTCGTGTCGTTGTTGGTGGTCAGCCTGCCCCTGCTCGTCGCACGCGAGGAGTGGGTCTTCCGCCGCGGGGCGGAGCGCCGGGGCACCGCCAGCAACCTCTTGCGCTGCGTCGTCTTCGGGCTGGCCCACGCGATCATCGGGATCCCGTTGGGAGCTGCCCTCGCGCTCTCCCTCGGTGGCGCCTATCTCACCGCCTGCTATCTCCGCGGGTGGCGTGCCACCCGCAGCCAGGCCGGAGCGTTGCTCGAGTCGACCCGCGCCCATCTCGCCTACAACGCGACGATCCTCGCCATCATCGGCGTCACCCTCGCCGTCGCCGCCGGCCTGTGATCGGGCGCGACGTCACGCGTGGGCGCGGTGGTGCCAGCGCAACGCTTGGAGCCGCTGCGGATGTGCGGTCCCGCCCACGTAGAGCAACGCCACGACCAGACCGACGACCGCCAAGGCCGTGTCGACCAGGAACGCGGTCCGGATCCCTTCGGGAAGGGTGTCGGCGGTGGCGACGAGGGCGGTGTTGAGCCCGAGACCGACCGCACCGCCGGCGATCTGGCACATGTAAACGATCCCTCCGGCGAGGCTCGCCCGCGACTCGTCGAGGGCGGTGACTCCGGCGGTGGTGATCGACGAGTAGAAGATGCCGACGCCGAGACCGAGCACGACCATGCCGGGGACGAGCGAGACGAAATCCGATCCCGCGTCGAGGCGTGACAGCAGGAACATGCCAACCGCCAGGAACGCGGCGCCGATGGAGACGATGCGCTTGGGGCCGAGCCGGGCGTAGAGGGGCCCGGACGCGAACGACATGGCCGCGAACGTTCCCATCATCGGCAGCAGCCCGGCGCCGGCTTTGAGCGGGGAGTAGCCCAGCTCCTTCTGCATGAACTGCGGCAGGTACAGCAGGGCGGCGAAGAAGATCGCCGACATCAGCAACACCGTGAGCGACGCCGCCACGAACTGGCCATTGGTCATCACGTCGCGGGGCACGAGCGCGGACGCACCCGTCCGCGGCTCGAGGAACGCGAAGACCGCGAGCAAGGCGCCCCCGAGCACGAACAACGCCAGGATGGGTGGGTCGCCGAATCCCTCCTCGGTGCCCTGGTCGAGCGCGAGCAGCAGGCTGACGATGCCGACCGACAGGCAGGCGATGCCCCGGTAGTCGATGCCGCGCTCGGTGACCTCCGCCTCGGTGACGTGCACGACGCGCCAGGTCACGAGCACCGCGAACGCGGCGATCGGGACGTTCACGAAGAAGATCCAGCGCCAGCTGAGCACGTCGGTCAGGAGACCGCCCAGCATCGGGCCCACGGCGTTCCCGAAGCCCGCGGCACCGAGGATCAGGCCGCCGGCGAGCCCCGCCTTGCTCGCGGGCAGGATCGCGTAGGTCATGCCGAGGATCGCGGGCCACATCATCGCCCCGCCCACACCCATCAAGGCCCGGCAGGCCAACACCAACCCGATGTTGGGGGCGAGCCCGCCGAGCAGGGAGAAGGCGGCGAAGATCGCGGCGCCGATGAAGAAGATGTTGCGCCGACCGTAGATGTCGGCGAGGCGGCCACCCGTCACGATCAATACCCCGAAGACGAGCGCGTAGCCGTTGATCACCCACTGCACGGTGGTGAGAGTCGAGTCGAGGTCGCGCTCCATCTCGGGGAGGGCGACGCTCAGCGCGGTGAAGTCGTTGGCGATGATGAGCACGGCGAGGCCCATCGCGACCATCGCCAGGATGGTCGTGCGGTCGAGCCGGTCCCCGTCCCGTTGCACCGCTTGTGCCACGACGGGGAAGCCTATGCGGGCGTCAATGGAAGTCGCGGGACCGCATGAGGTCGGCGACGGTGAGGGGCAACGCGGTGATGCGCCGGGCCAGGAGGTTGATCACGCCCTGGTAGCGCTCGAGCACGCCGCGGATCTGCAACGCGGGCGCGACGCGCGCCACCTTGCGGAAGCGGCGCCACACGTCGGGCGTGCAGATCACGTTCACCATGCCGGTCTCGTCTTCGAGGTTGAGGAAGATCACGCCCCCGGCCGTCGACGGCTGCTGCCGGTGGGTGACGACGCCCGCCACTTCGACGACGCGGTGGTGCTCGAGCTCGCGGAGCTCGAATGCGGTGACCACGCCCTGGGCCCGCAGACGTTCGCGCACGAACTCGGTCGGGTGCTTGCCCGGCGAGAGGCCGAGTGCCCACAGGTCGGCCGCGGTCTCCTCCACCTCGGTCATTCCCGGAAGTGACGGGGCGTCGGACCCGGTGACGAGGCCGGGAAGCTTGTCGGGACGCGCCTCGCGGAGCGCACCCGCTGCCCAGAGCGCCGATCGGCGGTTCTCGCCGAAGCACCCGAACGCGCCCGCGGTCGCGAGCGCTTCGAGCGCGTCGGTGGACGCACCGGTACGGCGGGTGAAGTCTTCGAGATCGGCGAAGGGCCGACGGGCGCGCTCCTCGTCGATCCGGTCGAGCAGGGTGTCGCGCAGGCCCCGCACGTAGCGCAGCCCCGTCCGAACCGCGTGCGTGGAGGGATCGGCGTGCCAGCCCGGCCGCGGGTGCCCGATCGGCCCCGCCGCCTCGCTGCGGGGCTCGAGTGTGCACTCCTTGCGCGACGCGGCGACGTCGGGGCCGAGCACCTCGACGCCGTGCCGGATCCCATCACGCACCAGCGTGTGCGGCGAGTAGAAACCCATAGGTTGGGCGTTGAGCAACGCGCACACGAACTCGGCCGGATAGTGGAGCTTCACCCACGAGCTCGAGTACACGAGATAGGCGAAGCTCACCGAGTGGCTCTCGGGGAACCCGAAGTCGGCGAACGCCTCGAGCTTGTGCGCGATCTCCTCCGCCACCGCGCCGGTGATGCCCCGCTCCGTCATGCCGGCCATGAGGCGCTCGCGCATCGCCGCCATGCGCGTCTTCGACCGCTTCGAGCCCATCGCCTGGCGCAGCTGATCCGACTCACCGGGGGTGAAGCCGGCGACGTCGATGGCCATCTGCATGAGTTGCTCCTGGAACAGCGGCACCCCGAGCGTGCGGCGCAGGCAGTCCTCGAGCAGCGGGTGCGGGTAGGTGACCGGCTCCTGGCCGTTGCGGCGGCGCAAGTAGGGATGGACCGAACCACCCTGGATGGGCCCCGGGCGGATGAGCGCGACCTCCACCACTAGGTCGTAGAAGCATTTGGGCTCCAGGCGCGGCAGCGTCGCCATCTGGGCCCGGCTCTCCACCTGGAACACGCCCACGGTGTCGGCGGCCGAGAGCAGCGCGTAGACCTCGGGCTCCTGGGGGATGGTGGCGAGGTCGACCTCCACACCCTCGTGCTCACGGATGAGGTCGGCGGCCAGGTGGAGCATCGTGAGCATCCCCAGGCCGAGCAGGTCGAACTTCACCAACCCGGCAGCGGCACAGTCGTCCTTGTCCCACTGGAGCACCGAGCGCCCGTCCATGCGAGCCCACTCGACCGGGCAGTACTCCACCAGGGGACGGTCGGCCATGACCATGCCGCCGGAATGGATGCCGAGGTGGCGGGGGAAGTCGAGCACCTGACCGGCGAGGTCGAGCACCAGCTTCGGCACCGGCGGCCCGTCGGCCCGGAGATCGGTGAAGGCGCCGTTGTTCGAGCGCCACCGGTCGATCCACTTGGTGAGCGCGTCGGCGTGGCCGGGTGAGAGACCGGTCGCCTTGGCCATCTCCCGCAGCGCCGAGCGCGGCCGGTAGGTGATGACGTTGGCCACCTGGGCGGCGCATTGGCGGCCGTACTTGTCGTAGACGTACTGGATCACCTCCTCGCGGCGTTGGTGCTCGATGTCGATGTCGATGTCAGGGGGCCCGTCGCGTTCGGGCGAGAGGAAGCGCTCGAAGAGCAGGCCGAGCGCGACCGCGTCGGCTTTGGTGATACCGAGCGCGTAGCAGACCGCGCTGTTGGCCGCGCTCCCCCGCCCCTGGCAGTAGATGCCCTCCCGGTGGCAGAACTCGACGATGTCGACCAGCAACAAGAAGTAACCGGGAAAGCCGAGCTCCTCGATCACGCCGAGCTCGTAGTCGATCTGGCGCAGCGCCTGCTCGTGCTGTGGATACGTGGGCGGGTAACGGACCGACGCGCCGCGCGCGGTGAGCTCGCGCAGCCAGCTCATGTCGCTGTGATCGGGAGGGACGTCGAGGTCGGGCAGGTTCGGCGCCGCGATCCGCAGGTCGAACGCGCACGCCGCTGCTACTTCTACGGTGCGTTCGATCGCGCCGGGATAACGCGCAAAGCGGCGGCGCTGCTCGTGCGGAGCCCGCAGGTGCGCGAACGGCGCCGCCGGGAGCCAGCCGTCGATCTCGTCGAGCGAGCGGCGCGACCGGATGGCGGCGAGTGCGGTGGCGAGCGGCCGCTGCCGTGGCGTCGCGTAGTGCACGTTGTTCGTCGCCACCACGTCGACACCTGCGCTCGTGGCCATCTCGGCCAGTGCGTCGTTGCGGTGGCGGTCGAGGGGGTCGCCGTGGTCCCACAGCTCGACCAGCACCCGGTCGCGCCCGAAGGCGGCGACGAGCCGGTCGAGAGCACGCCGGGCCGCGCCGGGCCCGTCGCGCAACAGCGCGCTCGGCACCACGCCCTTGCGGCAGCCGGTGAGCACGCGCCAGTGCCCGCCATTCGCGGTGCCGGCGAGCGCGTCGAGATCGGTTCGGGGCGCGCCCTTCTCGCCCCTGAGCTGGGCGTCGCTGACGGCTCGAGCCAGTGCGGCGTATCCCGACGGCCCCTCGGCCAGCACCACCAGGTGCTCGCCCGGGGGGTCGGCGGTGCCGTTCGGGGGCTTGGTCGCTGCGAGGGTCAGCTCGGCGCCGAAGACGGTGGATAGCCCGTAGGCCCGGGCGGCCTCGGCGAAGCGGACGACGCCGTAGAACCCGTCGTGGTCGGTGACGGCAAGGGCGACGAGCCCGAGGCGGGCGGCCTCGTCGACGAGCTCCTCGGGATGGCTGGCCCCGTCGAGAAAGGAGAAGTTGGTGTGGCAATGCAACTCGGCGTAGGCCGATCGCTCCGCCAGGTCGGCCGCCGGCGCTCCGCGCCGGGTACGGCTCCGCTTCGTGGCACTGCTCCTCTCGACCCGAGGCTCCGCACCCCGGGCCGACGACCCTAGCGAACGTACGTTCGGATGTCGAGGGCGCCGATCAGGCCGCGGCGCATCGGCCGGGATGTCGGGGGTGGCGGGGGTCGTCGGGTGGGACGAAGGCCCGTTTCCCGCGTCCCTCGACGAGGGCCCAGCCGTCTCGGGTCTTGCGGACGTGGTGGTGTGAGCACAGCCGGTCGAGGAGGTCGAAGACCGTGCGGTGCGTCTTGACCCAGTCGTCACGATGGTCGTACTCGAGGTATGTGAGCGCGTTGCACCCCTCGGCTGCGCACGTCGGGTAGAGCCACTCCAGGGCGCTGCGCTGATGCGCTGTCGGGCGGCGTCCGAGGTGGGAAACGCCGATGACGTCCTTGCCTTTGGTGACGACGGCGGCGAGGAACGGGTCGCCGGTGTCGACGAGATCGAGCACGGCGGAAACCGCGACGGGGCCGTAGCCGGCGAGCTCACAGGTCTCGTCGCCGACGGGGTAGCCGCGCAACAGCGCCGAGAGGTCGACGCGGGCCAGGAGCTTGGTCGACGTCCTCGTCGCCGCCGGGGTGTCGCTGCATGCGACCTGGTGAAGGGCGTCGGCGGCGTACGCCTCGAGGGGCTCGCGCCGGCCTTCCGCTCGACCCTGTTCGAAGATGTGGTCGCGGACAGGCGCGACCCTCGCCATGATCTCGGCGATCCTCTCGGGGTTGTCGCGCAGGTGCAGGTTCCCGGCACCGTCGGCGTCGGTCCAGGTGCGTAGGCAGCGGCGCTCGTGGATGCGCCGCCGCCGGGCCTCGAGGTCACACGCGTTCGCCTTGGTGCGCGCGCACTCGGCCCGCAACTCCCCCAGCGAGCCGCCCCTCGCCGCCTCGAGCAACCGTTGCTCGGCGTCGGGGTCGGCCGTTGCGGCATCGGCGATCGCAGCGGCCTGCTGCGGCGAGAGCTCACCCTGCTTCGCCGCCTCTGCGGTCGCGGGGAGATCCTGCAGCTTCCGGCCGGTCTCCAACGTCTCCTTCGCCTGCCCGACCGAGGTGCCCGTCCTACGCGCGAGCTCGTGGGCAGCCGAACGCTCCCCGCCCTGTTTCCACACGTCGGTCGCCGCGACCCGCGCCGCGGCCAGTGATTTCACGGTCGCCGCCATCTTCTCGATCGCGGTTGCGTCGTCGACGATCGACGCCGCATCTCGTGCGGAGAAGGCTGCCGGATCGAAACGCGTCGCGTACTCGCTCAGCGCGCTGCGCACTTGCGACAACTTCATAACCGAGATTGTAAGGAGGGGGTGTGACAACTACGACAGCTCACGAACCGGATTCGAGTAGACGCGGGTGGGACGAACAAGGACCGCGGCATGGCGCTCGGCCACCATCACGTCGTCGAGCGCCGCCCATTCCTCGCTGGTACCACCGACCGCGGCGGCGTAGACGTCACGGAGCAGTCGCGGATCGCCGGCGACCTCAGCTTCCCCCTCGACCGCCACCCACTCCCAGCCCGACCGGAAAACCAGGCTCACGCCCGGCCGCATCCGCACGTTGGCGAGCTTCCTGACTTCTCCGCGGGCGACGAACCCGACAACCGGCTCGCCGGTCACCGGATGCTCGAGCACGCCTGCGTTCACGACAGAGCCGGACGCAGTCCCGTCGGCGCGAGTGGTGAACACGACCGCCAACCCGCTCTCGCGCGCGCCCAGCTCCCGAACGCGGTCGAGGCCGATCACGACGGAGCGGGATTCGAATACACGCGCTCGGGACGCACCAACACCGCGGTGCGCCGTTCGGCCGCCATGACGCGGTCGTACTCGTCCCAGTCGTCGTGGGCGCCGCCGGCGGCGGCGAAGACGTCACGCAACAACTGGGGCAGCCCCCCGGTCTCGAAGCCGGCGAGCGGGTCGTCGGGCCCCGCGACGTCGGTCGGACCCTCGACGGTCGCCCACTCCCAGCCCACCCGGAACACCACCGTCGCACGCGGCCGCGCCCGGAGGTTCGCCAGCTTCCTCGTACCGCCGCGCGCGACGAACCCGACGACGGCATCGCCGGTGACCGGGTGGTCGAGCACGCCCGCGTTCACGACCGATGCCGGCATCGAGCCGTCGGCGCGTTGCGTCGTCACCACCGCGAGCCCGTGCTCGCCGGCAACGAGCTCACGGACCCGGTCGAGTGACGCCACGAGGGAACGCTATGCGAGACTCGGCGTCATGACGATCGAGCTGATCCCCCTGACCGTCGCCACCATCCAGCTCGCCGATCCACTCGTGCTGCCCAACACTCCCAGCGGCACGCGGATCATCGTCGAGACGACCTCGGCGGTCTACGAGGGCGAGCGCCTCTCCGGGAAGCAGAAGGGCGTGGCCGCGGCCGACTGGATGACGGTCGGGCCCGAGGGGACGGGCACGCTCGACGTGCGCGGAGCGCTCGAGACCGACGACGGCGCACTCATCTTCGGCTTCTACCGCGGGCGCCTCGACATGTCACAACCGCTCGGTGAGGCGCCCGTGTACTCGGCGCCGCTCTACGACACCGGCGACGAGCGCTATGCCTGGCTCAACAAGATCCAGGCCGTCGCCAAGGGCAAGCTCGACGGCCAGACGCTCACGTACGAGATCTACGAGCTGCGCTAAGACATTCTGGCGTCAACAAACGGCGTCACGCGCCGGTTACTGACGCCAAAACACGTGCAGTCAGTCGTAGATCGCCTCGACGGTGGCGCGTCCACCGGACATCGCGACGAGGCAGGCGATACCGGGCGCGACCACCACCTGCCAGCGGGCGCAGCGGGCGCGGGAACGGGCGTCCCACCAGCGGAGGTCGTGCGCCCACGGCCCTGCCCACGCCGACACCGCTCCCCCGCCGCACGGCAACGCGTCACACCGCACGTGTGCCGGCGAAGCGGACGCGTCGCCTCGGCCCGTCACCGTGACCGGCCGTCCGTCGCCGTCGAGTAGTTGGGCGGCGCGCGGCGGATCGAGGACGCGCGCCGGCGCGGGACCGGGGATCGTGCCCGGCCACGGCGGCACCTCGGCCACGTTGGCGCCGGGCGCGGCGACGGCGTCGATCGGTCGCGCCGGCTCGCGGGGATCGCCCCACGGCACCCACCGCACCCGCTCGGCCGGCGTGCGCCCGCCTTGGGGCACGGCAGTCATGACCGCGGGATGCCCGAGCATCCCCTGGACGCGTGCGAGCGCGCGGC
>JBOGFJ010000111.1:0-17619 GCA_050743385.1 Acidimicrobiia bacterium | reverse complement strand
GACGGTCGCGGAGGTCGCTCAGCTCGGCGAAGCGGCGCTGGTCGCCATGCTCGGGCGCGCGTCGGGCCGGCACCTTCACGCCCTGGCTCACAACCGGGATCCGAGGCCGGTGCAGGCGCGCCGCCGGCGACGCTCGATCGGGTCGCAGCACGCCCTCGGCCGTTCGCCGAAATCACCCGCCGCCGTCGACGCCGCGCTCGTCGCGCTGGTCGACCGGGTGACCCGCCGGATGCGGGCCGCCGGGCGGGTCGGCCGCACCGTCGTGCTCCGGCTGCGCTTCGACGACTTCTCACGTGCGACCCGGTCGCACACCCTGTCGCAGGCGACGGCACAGACCCGCACCATCCTCACTACTGCGCGAGGGCTACTGGCGACCGCGATGCCGATGATCGAACATCAGGGACTCACGCTCGTCGGGGTAGCCGTCGGCAACCTCGACGACGACGGTGCGGTCCAGCTCGCGCTGCCGTTCGAGCGTCGCAGCGCCAGTGCGCTCGACGTCGCCCTCGACGGCGTGCGCGACCGGTTCGGATGGGAGGCGGTCACGCGGGCGGTGCTGCTCGGTCGCGACCAGGGCCTGTCGGTGCCGCTGCTGCCCGATTGAGCTCGACGCGACTCAGCGAACGGGTTGGCCGAGGCCGAGGAGGTTCCCCTCGCTGTCGCGGAACCACGCGCCCCGCTCGCCGACTCCGCCGGCCGACGGATAGTTCCCCTCGACGTCGGCGATGCTGTCGACTGTCCGGAGGCCCGGGACGTCGACCTCCTCGAACACCACGCCTCGGCTTCGCAGCTCCGCCACGACGGCCTCGATGTCGTCGACATCCCAGGCCATCTGGGTGTGATCGCCCGACGCCGCGCCCGTCGACGCGAACAGCGAGAACCGTCCCCCGCCGCACTCGTAGCGCAGGCCGCCGGGCCGCTCCTCGACTGGCTCGAGACCGAGCTTCTCCGCGTAGAAGACCCTCGCCCGCTCGAGGTCTTGGGCGGGGAGCCGGGTGGCGACCTCACCGGCGCGGAGCATGCCGGGTGCCTCAGGCATGTCGACGCCGCCGCAGGCGGGTCATCAACGGACGGGCCGCGAGCGCGAGCACACCGCCGGTGGAGACCAAGGGGAGGAGCAGCTCTTCGACGGGAGCACCGAGCACATGGGCGATCATCGATCGCACCTCATGATGCGAAGTCGGGGACCGCGCCGCGCGCGGCATCGGCCCGACCCTTCGGCTCCTCCCAGTCTTCCTGGCGGCCGAGCGCGGTCTCGTCGAGCAGGTAGTACGAGCCGCCCATGGTCTCGAGGCCGCGGGCGAAGACGGAATAGGTGTGGTACACGGTGTCGCCGTCGCGCAGGAAGCTGCTGCGCCCGGGCCCCTCGATCGACTGCTCGCCCTCGACGTAGATGGACGTGCCGGCCTGCTCGTGCTCGGCCTTGGTGCGGTAGTTGTACTCGATGGGCGTGACGGACGCGTCGAGCGTGACGTGGAAGTCGTAGTTGAAGTCGCTGCCGTACGACGAGTACCAGGGGAACGTCCAGCCCTTCTTCGCCTTGTACGTCTCGATTTTCGCCAACGGCGCGCGAGACACGTAGACGAACGAGGTGTCCCGGGTATGCAGGTGCTCGAGCAGGCCCTTCGACATCTCGTCGGCGCCGGCCGAGCAGCTCGGGCAACCGTCGTCCCAGCTCGGGTCGAACATGAAGTGGCCGACGATCAGCTGGTGGCGGCCGTCGAAGAGGTCGAGGAGGGTGGCTTTGCCGTCCGGCCCCTCGAAGACGTACTCCTTGTCGAACTTCACCATCGGGAGCCGGCGGCGGTCGGCGCTCAGCGCATCTCGGTCGCGGGTGAGCGCCTTCTCCCTGGCGAGGAGCTCCTTGCGGGCGACGAGCCATTCGTCCCGTGTGACGACCTGCGGAAGACTCATGGTGATCTCCTCTGGCGACGGCTGGGGGCTCTCAATGATGAGACTGGGTGGCGGCGCAGTACTCATCGGTCGTCCTCACGACGAACCGGCAGCCCGCGGATCGACAGGTCCGACCGGGAGGGTCTCTCCCGGGCCTACGACTTCGATGCGGCCGCCAGGAGATGGCCGGTCGCGCCCAGCATGCTCGGATCGGCTTCGATCCGGCGAGTGGCGCGGAGCAGGCGTTCCCGACGCTCGTGATCATCGAGACGATCATCGACATCGCGGAGCAGGGCCGCGGGGCCTTCCACGGCGACGACCGACGTCACCTCCCAACCAGCGGCGGCGAGCTCGTCTCCGACCTCGCCCGGATGGTGGAAGTAGGCGGTGGTGAACCAGCCTTCCCGGCGGGTGGGATTGAGATGCACGCCCTCGGCGACGTCGCGTTCGACGATCTCCTCGAAGCCGGCCTCGTCGAGAAAGCCCCGCACGAGCCCATCGAGGGTGGAGGCGAAGCGCGAGATCACCGCGGCGCAAAGCACGCCACCGGCACGGACCACTCGGTACGCCTCCCGCAGGGCTGCGATGCGGTCGTCGCGGCGGGTGAGGTGATACAGCGGACCGAGCAGGAGCGCGGCGTCGGCCCAAGCATCGTCGAGCTCGAGCCGGCGGGCGTCCCCGATGGTGGCATTGCGGACGCCGGCGGCCCGTGCCCGTTCGACGTGGAGTGGCATCGGATCGACGAGATGCAATTCGTAACCCCGTTCGACCAGGGGGAGCGCATGGATCCCCGCGCCACCGCCCACGTCGACGACCCGCGCAGGCGGTGACGGGAGGAAACGCGTCAGCAGCTCCTGGGTGCGAACGAACTCGAGCCGCCCGATCGTCGTCAGGCGCCGTTCCTCGTTCCCGGCGTCGTAGTACGCGACCACGTCGGGATCGAGCGTGGGCTCCGACCTCGGCTCCACGGGCGCACAGTCTTACCGGTCGTCTCCCGGTCGCCCAGAGCGGCTGAGCTCGGACTCGGGCCACAGGCGGCGTGCGGTGGCCTGGGGCGTGCGCCCACCGAGGTGCATCGACCGCCAGGCGCCGCGGTACCCGGGGAGCACGCCGGCGGCCACGAGGATATGGCCGGCGACGAGGATGATGAGCGCGTAGGTCGCGTAGCGGTGCACGCGGTGGAACCAGACGAACGATGGTCCCGTCTTCACGGTGGTGAGCCCGATGCCGGTGACGACCAAGGTGCCGAGGGTGGCCACGAAGCCGATGTTCGCGAGCCGTTGACCGGGATCGAAGTGCCCACGGTGGTGAGCGAAGCGGCCGGTGAACGCGCCGATCGGCCAGCGCCGGAACCAGTGGCCGTCACCACGATCGATGCGCACGGTCTCGCGCGCGAAGCGAAACGCGCCGCGGATGCCGAGCGTCAAGGCGACGGCGACGAGCCCGACCAGGATCCAACCGGCCTGGCGGTGGAGCTCGGTGTCGGGCCGGTCGGCGAGACGTGCGAGCAGGCTCGGGTCGCCTTCGTGGCCGGCGCGGAGCCACCAGCCGGTGGCGAGCAGCACCAACGTGACCACGGCCCAGGCGCCATGGAACCAGCGGGTACGCCGGTCGAAGCGGGTCGCATGCCCCCGCTGACCGGCGGGCATCGGCGTCAGTAGCCCGGCGGCAGGTCGGGGCGCTCAGACGTCGGTGCCGGCTCGTCTCCGGCTCCATCGCCACCGCCATCACCACCGCCACCCGTCGCGCCGGGCTCGACGGTCACCGTGAGCTCCTGGCGGACGCCGGTGATGCTGTGATCGCTGTTGGCAACGACGGCATGGATGGTGTGTTCACCCGGCGAGAGGTCTCGCGTTGTGAACGGCACGTCGTAGACGATGTCGTAGTCCTCGGCGCCGGGCTCGACGTCGTAGTAGAAGTGCAGGTGCTGGCGGCCGGTGTCGGGCTCACCGATCGGCGCGCTGGTGTCGACATCGACGTCGAACGACTCGCCGACGGTGGCGCCGTCGGCAGGTGTGGTGACCTCGATCGTGTCGATCGTGGATGCACCCGAGCTGTCGTCACCGCATGCGGCGCCGACGAGCGCGAGGACCGCGACGAGCGCGAGGACCGCTCCGGCGAGACGGATACGCCGAAGCGGCGTCGCGGCGAGCTGGGATGAAGGCATCGGGGTCGTGCTGTCTGTAGGCATGACCTTCCATACCGGCAGGCGGCCGCTCCGGGATGCACGCGATCGATGCGGCGTGGGTGAATCCCGACAGCGGTCTCGGCAGGTATACGAGGGCGTGTGGGACACGACCGACGAAGCCCTCTTGGAGGGGTTCGCGACCGGCGACGCCGAGGCCGGCGTGGTGTTCGTCCGTCGCTTCCAGGCCAAGGTCTACGGGCTCGCGTCGACGATCACCGGCAACCCCCTCGACGCGGAGGAAGCGGCGCAAGAGGCGTTCGTGCGCGCCTGGCGGTACGCGGCCAGCTACGACTCGCGGCGGGGCTCCGTGGCCACCTGGCTGCTCGGCATCACCCGCAACGTCGCCATCGATCGCGGCCGCGTGAGTGGCGGCCGCCGAGAGATGCTCTTCGAGACTCTGCCCATGGAACTGGTCGCCGACCAGGATGACCTCGAGGAACAGATCACCGACCGAGACGACGTTGCCCGCGTCGTCGGCGCGTTGCGATCCTTCCCGGCCGAGCAACGCGACGCGCTCCTCGCGGCCACATTGCTCGGACTCACCGCCCGTGAGATCAGCGAGGCGACCGACGTGCCGTTGGGGACCGTGAAGACCCGCATCCGCAGAGGGCTGCGCCGCCTCCGGGACGAGCTGCGCATGCCGGCCGCGCTGTGACCGCCATGGACTGCCAGACGCTGCACGACATGGCCGACGAGCTTGCCCTCGACATGCTCACCGGCACGGAGCGAGCGGCGGCGCTCCACCACCTCGAGCACTGCGAAGCGTGCCGCGGCGCCGTCGCGTCGCTCGCCGTCACCGCCGACCTCGTGTTGCTGGCGGCGCCGACATCGCCGCCACCGGCCGGATTCGAGAGCCGCGTCCTCTCGCGCATTGGGCACATCGAGCAACGGGGTGAGGTCAACGCCCGGCGCCGGCGCCGCTGGATCCGGCCGGTGCTCGTCGCCGCTGCGATCCTCGCCGTGCTCGTCGTCACCGTGGTGCCGGACGGTCGCGGCCGGCCGGTCTCGGCGGCTCGGATGCGCACCAGTGACGGGACCGTCGTCGGGACCGCCCATCTCCGCGAGGACGATCCGGCCAGGGTGGTCGTGAACGTGACCGACTGGGAGAAGGCGGGCGCCGGACGTTCGGTGCCGCCGTACCGGCTCGTGATCGAACGAGGGGATGGCACGCGACAACTCGTCAGTCTCGCCGAGGAGCTCGACTACTCCTGGCGCGTCAGCCTGCCGGCCGAGGGCGACCACATCGTCAGCGTGGCGCTCGTCGACCGCGACGGGAGCGTGTTGTGCTCGGGCCACTTCGGCGCGTCGTAGCCAGCTCCGATTCACATACCTCTTGCATCTGAATACGGTCTGTAGTTCAATGCAGGTCGTATGGCGACCCGGCTCAGCCGCAGCGAGCAGACGGAGGAGAACCGGGCGCGCGTGCTCGCAGCCGCTCGTGAGGTCTTCCTCCGCCGGGGCTTCCACGCCGTCTCCGTCGACGAGATCGCCGAGGCGGCCGGCTTCTCCCGGGGCGTCGTCTACTCGCAGTTCGGCGGCAAGGCCGACCTCGTCCTTGCCCTCCTGGAGGTGCGCATCGCGGAGCGCGCCGAGCAGAACCGAGCGCTCGCCGCCGACCTCGCCGGCGTCGAAGGCGTGCGGGCGATTGCGGCCGCGGGCGCAACCGACCACGAGGACAACGCCGAGTGGGTGCTGTTGCTCCTCGAGTTCCGCGTGCACGCGGCGCGCGACCCCGAGCTCTCGGCCCGCTACGCGGCGCTCCACCGACGCACCGTCGCGGAACTGGCCGACACGCTGGCCGGGCTCTACGGCCGGGCGGGGGTCGACCCGCCTCGACCGGTGCGAACGCTCGCCCACGCGATGCTGGCAATCGCCTCGGGCATTCCGCTGGAGTGGCAAGTCGATCGCAGCGCCCTCGGCGACGACACGACTCCGGTCGAGGTGTTCGCACCCGTCTTCGATCCGGCACCGCCGACCGGGAGTCGACACCCATGACCCAGTCGCCAGCCGACACGGCGACCGAGGCGTCCGAAGCGCTCCGTCGCGACCGCCGAGCTCGCTTCGCCGCCGCGATCGGCGACCACATCGAACGGCTGGCGTGGGGCCCGGAGCGGATCGACACACATCAGCGCGAGCAGCTGCGGGAACTGCTCGCGCACGCCATCGAGCGTTCGCCGTTCCACGCCGCCCGACTCGAGGGCGTTGACCCTTCGACGTTCGAGCTGGAAGATCTGCCGTCGTTGCCGGTGATGACGAAGACCGAGATGATGGCCGGCTTCGATGCACTGGTCACGGATCGGCGCCTCAGCCGAAAGGCCGTGGAAGACCATCTCGCATCGTTACGCGAGCGGCCCGAGTTCCTGCTCGACGAATACACCTGTTTGGCGTCCGGTGGCGCCTCGGGTGAGAAGGGCGTCTTCGTCTACGACGCCAAAGCCATCGTCGACTGCATGGCCGCGGGTGCACGACGCGCGCTGTCGACGCTGTTGTCGTTCGGCGAGCCGCCCCCGGGCGGCGTGCCGATGGCCTTCGTCAGTGCCGGCTCGCCCGTTCACGCCACCAACGCCTTGGGTGCCATCGCCTCGGGCGGTTTCATCTCGGCGACGATGGTCCCGGCCACCCTTCCGGTTCCGGAGATGGTGGCTCGGCTCAATGAGCTCCAGCCTCTCCTCGTCCTCGGTTACCCGAGCGCCGTGACCGTGCTCGCCGCCGAGCAGGAGGCGGGCCGTCTCGCCATCCATCCGCTCGCGATCACGACGTCGAGCGAGACCCTCACGGTGGAGGTCCGCCAGCGGATCACCGGCGCCTTCGGCGTGCCCGTAGCCAACCAGTTCGGCTCCAGCGAGGGCTTGTTCGGCGTCAGCGAACCGGGGGAGGACCCCATCGCGTTCGCGTCCGACCTCGCGATCGTCGAGCTCGTCGACGACGACGGCCGCCCCGTCCCGAACGGCACACCGTCGAGCCGGGTGTTGGTGACCAACTTGTTCAACCGCACGCAACCACTGATCCGCTACGAGCTCACCGACCGCTTCGTGCGCTGCCCCGAGGCGGCGGGCCACGGGCACCTCCGCGCCACCGTCGACGGTCGCGCGGCCGAGATGCTGCGGTGGGGCGACCTGACCGTGCACCCCCATGCCATCCGCTCGGTCCTGGTGCGCGCCCCGGCCGTCGTCGACTACCAGGTCCGCCAGACCAACGGTGGCGTCGACGTGGTGGTGGCGGCGTCGGGGTCTCTCGACACCACCGACCTCGCCGGGCAACTCACCGACGCGTTGCAACGGGCCGGAATGGGCGCGCCGACGGCCACCGTCAGACGGGTCGCGGCGCTCTCGCGGAACCCCGAGACCGGCAAGCTCGCGACCTTCATCCCTCAACCGGGGCCTCGCCACTGAATCGTTCTTCCGGGTCATCGCTCCGAGCCCTCCGGGGAGAACTGCGGAAAGAACATCCGAGCTCCAGCCGTCCAGTTCGTCGGTCATGGTCGACGCGCACGACGCACTTCTCGCCGCCCGTGGCGACGCGAGCTTCTGGGAGGACGGGTGGCTTCGGCACGAGCGTGACCGCTGGCGAACCCGAAAGAACGAAGAAGGCGCACGTATGTGAAGCGCGTGCTGGTATGTCCATAGTGCCGGTTCCCGTATACGGCGAGTCGCGCATGGGTAGTCGGTGATCCCGTCCAACGAGTGCGAGGGGGCACCAAATGCGATGTGTGAAGAAAGCTCTGGTCAGCGCGGTCTCGGTGCTGACGCTGGGAGGTGGTGCTGCGGCGACGGCACTGCCTGTAGCGGCCGAGCCCGTGACCCAAGAGGGACTTGTCAACGTGGCGATCACCGACGTGGGCGTACAGATTCCGGTATCTCTCGCCGCGAACATCTGCGACGTCAACGTTGCCGTGCTGGTGGATCAGCTCCAAGACGCCCCGGCTGATTGTGAGGCGGATGCCGGGAGCGAAGCGAACATCGAGTTCGCGGATCCGGGCGGTCCCACGCATCAGCAAGGCTTGGTGAACGTGCTGCTCGACGACGTGTTCGTGCAAGTCCCGATCGGCATCGCGGCGAACGTCTGTGATGTGAACGCCGGCATCCTGGTCAGCGATCTTCAGGACGCTACGGCAACCTGTGAGTCGGATGCGGTGAGCGTCAGCACGATCTCGTGATGCGCTAGCCATACCCAGGTGCGTGAGATGCGAGTGGGACCGGGTGCGTCGCACCCGGTCCCACTCGCGCCTGATCCGGGATTCTGAGGAGGCCACTTCCCTCTTGGTGTCGATACGGTCAGTCCCGGCTCGTCGTAGTAGTGCATCGACAGAACGAGGAGGGCGCATGCGCTACATGCTGATGATCTGCACCGACGAGACCTACTCGCCGAGCCCGGCCGAGATCCGGGCCGACGCCGGGTTCATGGGTTGGGTCGACGAGCTCGAGGGGCGGGGCGTGCTGCAGGGCGGTGAACGGCTGCGCCCCGGCACCGACGCCACCACCGTGCGCGTGCGCGAGGACGCAGTGCTCACGTCCGACGGTCCCTTCGCCGAGACCAAGGAGATGGTCGGTGGCTTCAATATCGTCGACTGCGCGGATCTCGACGAGGCCATCGAGCTGGCGGCGAAGCACCCCGCCGCTCGCTACGGGGCGATCGAGGTGAGGCCGATCTGGGAGCTGTGACCCCCGAAGTCGAGGCGGCGGTCGCCGATGCCTTCCGAGAGGAATGGGGACGAGTCGTGGCGACGCTCATCCGGGTCACGGGCGACTGGGACCTCGCCGAGGAGTGCGCGCAGGATGCCTTCGCGCAGGCGCTGCAGCGCTGGCCGGGCGACGGCGTGCCGCGCAACCCCGGCGCCTGGCTCACCACGACCGCGCGCAACCGCGCGGTCGACCGGTTGCGCCGCGACGCCACCGGGGCGTCCAAGCTCGAGCAGGTAGCGATGCTCTCGCCGCCGGACGAACCGAGCCCCGACAACCCGAGCGGAGTGGAGGACGATCGGCTGCGGCTGATCTTCACGTGCTGCCACCCGGCGCTCGCGCTCGAGGCCCAGGTTGCGCTCACGTTGCGCACCCTCGCGGGCCTGACCACTCCCGAGATTGCCCGGGCGTTCCTGGTTCCCGAGCCGACGATGGCCCAGCGCCTGGTACGCGCGAAGCGCAAGATCCGCAACGCCGGCATTCCCTACCGGGTGCCGCCGGGCGATCTTCTGCCCGAACGCACGGGCGCGGTGCTCGCCGTTCTCTACCTCCTCTTCAACGAGGGATACGCCGCCACCGCCGGCGCCGATCTCGTGCGCCAGAACCTGTGCGCCGAGGCCATCCGCCTCGGCCGCATGCTCGTCGAGCTCATGCCCGACGAGCCCGAAGCGCTCGGCCTGCTCGCCCTCATGCTGCTCCACGACGCCCGTCGTGGCGCGCGCGTCGACACCGCGGGCGACCTGATCCCGCTGGAGGAGCAGGACCGCACCCGCTGGGACACGCCGACGATCGAGGAGGGTGCAGGGCTCCTCGACGCTGCCCTGCGCCGTCGCCGGCCCGGTCCCTACCAGCTGCAAGCCGCCATCGCCGCGTCCCACGCCACCGCCCCCGAGGCGGCCGACACCGACTGGGCCGAGATCGCGGCCCTCTACGGCGAGCTGGCGCGGGTCGTGCCGTCGCCGGTGGTCGAGCTGAACCGGGCGGTGGCGGTGGCGATGGCCGACGGGCCGGCGGTCGGGCTCGCACTCGTCGAGGAGCTGGAGGCGTCGGGACAGTTGCCCGACTACCACCTCCTGCCCGCCACCCGCGCCGACCTCCTGCGCCGTCTCGGGCGCAACGCCGACGCTTCCGCCGCCTACCGCGAGGCGCTCGCGCTGGCGGCGACCGACGCCGAGCGCCGCTACCTGACCCGCCGGCTGGCGGAGACCACCGCCCGGGAGTGACGCTCGAGCTTCGCGGTTGTCGATTCGGGTCCACCTCGTTCGTCGGACGGGTAGTGAAGGGAGACGGATCATGAGCATGACCTTCCCAGGCGAGTCAGCAGAGTACCGAGCCGCCCGCGATTGGCTGTTGGAACACGAGATCGAGCTGCGGCGTGTCACCGAGAGGGTTGCCGCCGCCCGACGTGAGCTCCCGCCCGGCGGGCCCGTTGCCGACGACTACGTCTTCGACGGCCCCGGTGCCGATGGCACCCCGACGAGCGTGAAGTTCTCCGAGCTGTTCGCCCCGGGCAAGGACACGCTCGTCATCTACAACATGATGTTCCCGCGCGCGCCCGACGAGGATCTGCCGTGCCCGTCGTGCACACAGTTTCTCGATGCCTTCGATGGCGTCACCGAGCACGCCAGCCAGCGAATCAACGTCGCCGTCGTCGCCAAGGCGCCGCTGCCTCGCATCCTCGCTCACGCCGAGACGCGCGGCTGGCGCCGGCTGCGGCTGCTGTCCTCGGGCGGCAACACCTACAACCGCGACTACTTCGGCGAGACGCCCGACGGGCAGCAGCAGCTGCCGATGCTGAACGTGTTCCGGCGCGACGGTGAAGCGATCCGCCACTTCTGGGGCTCGGAGCTGCTGTATGCACCCTCGGAGCCGGGGCAGGACCCACGCCACGCCGAGACCATCGACCCGCTCTGGAACCTGTTCGACTTCACGCCCGAGGGGCGGGGCACCGACTGGTACCCCGCCCTCAGCTACGAGTGATGGCGTGAGGCGAGGGAATGCCGGACACCCGGGCCGGGTTCCACCGAGGATCGCGGGCCGGGCTACTTGACCTCCAGTCCACTCGAGCAATTACCGTCAGCCACATCTCGTACGGAAAGGATGCAGACGCCGTGGGCGACGTGATCGAAGCGGTCGGGCTCGCCAAGCGGTACGGCGACGTGACCGCGCTCGACGAGTTGTGCCTCACCGTGCCGGAAGGCACCGTGTTGGGGCTCCTCGGTCCGAACGGAGCGGGCAAGACCACGGCAGTGTCGATCCTGACGACGCTGCTCGAGCCCGACGCCGGCAGCGCGACCGTCGCGGGCTTCGACGTGTGCCGCCAACCCGAGGAGGTCCGCAAGCGGATCGGTCTGTCCGGGCAGTACGCGGCGGTCGACGAGCACCTCACCGGGTTCGAGAACCTCGACATGATCGGCCGGTTCTACCGCTTGGGCCGCCGGCCGTCACGGGAGCGCGCTCGCGTGCTGCTCGACCGCTTCGGTCTTGCCGATGCCGGCGACCGCCCGGTCAAGACCTACTCGGGTGGCATGCGCCGGCGGCTCGACCTGGCCGGAGCGCTCGTGGCCGAGCCGCCGGTGCTGTTCCTGGACGAACCCACGACGGGCCTCGACCCCCGCAGTCGCACCGACCTGTGGGCGGTGATCCGCGAGCTGGTCGCGAGAGGCACCACCCTGCTACTGACCACGCAGTACCTCGAGGAGGCCGACCAGCTCGCCGGCGACATCCTCGTCATCGATCGCGGTCGGGAGATCGCGCACGGCACCCCCGACGAGCTCAAGAACGACGTTGGCGGAGAACGTATCGAGGCGACCGTGTGCTCACCTCACGACGTGACGGCGGCACACAACGTGTTGCTGCGGTTTGCGATCGGCGAGATCCAGGTGGACGAGAACAGCCGGACCCTGGTGACGCCGATCGCGGGCGGAGCGCCGGTGCTCACCCAGGCCCTTCGTGAGCTCGACGCGAGCAAGATCGAGCTTCGCGACGTCGGCCTGCGTCGCCCCACCCTCGACGAGGTGTTCCTGACCCTGACGGGTCACGTCGCCGAGGAGGAGGACAGCTCCGGTCGCAGCGACTCCGCCGACGAGCGCCGGGAGGAGGTCGCCTGATGCAGCGCTTCGCCTACGCCTTCGCCGACGCCACCATCATCGCCAAGCGGAACGTCATCAAGATCAAGCGGGTGCCCGAGGTTCTCGTCTTCGTGTTGCTCTCGCCGATCATGTTCGTCCTGCTGTTCGCGTACGTGTTCGGCGACTCGATCAACGTGCCGGGGGGTGACTACCGCGAGTTCCTGATCGCGGGGATCTTCGCCCAGACAGTTCTCTTCGGCGCGACGTTCACCGGCGCGGGGCTGGCCGACGACATGCAAAAGGGCATCATCGACCGATTTCGGTCGCTTCCCATGTCGCGGTCAGCGGTGCTCGCGGGCCGCACCGCCAGCGACATCGTCTACAACGTGCTGTCGCTCGTGATCATGTCGGCGACGGGGTTGATCGTCGGATGGCGGATACGCGACTCGGTGCTCGAGGCGATCGCCGGCTTCGCGCTGTTGCTGCTGTTCGCGTACGCGTTCTCGTGGGTGATGGCTTCGATCGGGCTGCTGGTCCCGAGCGTCGAGGTGATCAACAACGCGACGTTCATGGTGCTGTTCCCGCTCACCTTCTTGGCCAACACGTTCGTGCCCACCGAGAACCTGCCGAGCGGACTCCGCACGTTCGCCGAGTGGAACCCGGTGTCGAGCGTGACCCAGGCGGTCCGGGAGCTGTTCGGCAACATCCCACCCGGTGCGCCCGAACCCACCGCCTGGTCGCTGCAGCACCCGGTGCTGTACAGCTTGCTCTGGATCGCCCTCATCATCGGAATCTTCGCTCCACTGTCGGTACGGCAGTACAAGCGCGCCAACCGCCGCTGACCGCGTGACGATGCCGTCGATCGCCGAGCTGCACGCCGAGCTCACGGCATCGGGACAGCCCTTCGAGATGGAGGAGCTCCCCATCGGGGGGATCCCGACCCGGGTGTGGAAGCACGCGCCTCCTTCTCTGCGCGCCGTGCTCGATATCAGTCGGGGCCACGGTGACGTCGACTTCCTCGTGTACGAGGACGAGCGCTGGAATTACGAGCGGCACTTCCGTAGCGTCGCCCACCTCGCCGCTGTACTGCGCGACGAGCTCGGTGTCGGGAAGGGCGATCGGATAGCGATCGCGATGCGCAACTTCCCGGAATGGTCGGTGGCGTTCTGGGCCGCGACCGCGATCGGTGCGATCGCGGTGCCGCTCAACGCCTGGTGGACGGGCGCTGAGCTCGCGTACGGTCTGCGCGACTCGGCGTCGACGGTGCTGTTCTGTGACGGCGAGCGCCTCGACCGCCTCGCCGACGAGCTGGCGGGCATCACCACCCTCCGGACCGTCGTGATGGTGCGCGACGAGCGCACCGATTCTCCCGGTGACGCTCGGCACTTCGACGACGTACTCGGTGCGGTTCCGGCCGACGCCGAGCTCCCCGACGCTGACATCCATCCCGAAGACGACGCCACCATCTTCTACACGTCGGGTACCACCGGCTTTCCCAAGGGCGTGCTGGGCACCCACCGCAACATCTGCACGAACCTCATGAGCCTGGGTTTCGGCGCGGCGCGGGCGGCGCGGCGCACGCCCTCGGCGGGCAAGGCCGCGACGCCACCCTCCACCCGAAACGTCCATCTCCTCTCGGTGCCGTTCTTCCACGCCACCGGCTGCCACTCGGTGCTCGTCGCCAACCTCGCCGCCGGCAACACGATCGTGCTCATGCACAAATGGGACGCCGGCCGGGCACTCGAGCTGATCGAACGAGAGGGCGTCACGAACTTCGGTGGGGTGCCGGCGATGGTGTGGCAGGTCATCGAGCATCCCGACTTCGAGCACCGCGACCTGTCGAGCCTGCGCGGCGTCGGCTACGGCGGAGCGCCGGCCGCCCCCGAGCTCGTACGGAAGATCGAGGAGTTGTTTCCCGGGCGGCACCCCACCAACGGCTACGGGCTCACCGAGACGTCGTCGGTCACCACCCTCAACAGCGGCATCGACTACCAGCAGCATCCCGACAGCGTCGGCGTCCCCGTGCCGGTCTGCGACGTCAAGGTCGTGGGGCCCGAAGGCGACACCTTGCCGACGGGCGACATCGGTGAGCTCTGGATCAAGGGCCCCAACGTGGTGAAGGGGTACTACGGCAAGCCCGAGGCCACGGCCGAGTCGTTTTCCGACGGCTGGCTCCATTCGGGTGACCTGGGCCGCATCGACGCCGAGGGGTTCGTGTACCTCGTCGATCGGGCCAAGGACCTGCTGATCCGCGGGGGCGAGAACATCTCGTCCGTGGAGGTGGAGGCCGCCCTCTTCGAGCACGAGGCCGTCACCGACGCGGCCGTCATCGGCGTCCCGCACCCGGTGCTCGGAGAGGAGGTCGGGGCGGTCGTGCACACCGCGCCGGGAACGTCGGTCACCGAGGACCAGTTGCGCGAGCACGTCGCCGACCGGCTCGCCGCCTTCAAGGTGCCGACCCGCATCTGGTTCTCCGCCGAGCCACTGCCTCGGAACCCTGCGGGCAAGATCCTCAAGCGCGACCTGAAGGCCGAGCTGCTAGACGACTGAGCACCGTCGACCTGTTACTGGCGATAGCCCTCGACGGTACCGGCGTCGCGCACGGCAGCTTCGCTCGCGTCCTGGCCGGCATCACGTCGGGCTCGGCGCTGGCGCAAGAGGTCCCAGCACTGGTCGAGGGCAACCTCCAGCTCTCGCAGCCGTTCCTGCTCGGCGTCACCGAGGCCACCCTCGCCGTGCGATTTCTGGAGCTGGTGCTCTTCGTCGACCAGCTTGTTGATGTTTCGCAGCACGTCGTCGTCGGCCATGGCGTCTCCTCCGGGTCGTGCGGGCATCATGCGCGAAGGGACGGACGGCGCGCAATCGCACCCTCGTCACGTGCCGTCGAGGGCGAGCGCTACCGCGAGCGCCGCCGGCGGTCAGGCGGTCGTGAGCTGGGCCCGGCGGAGTGCGTTCTCGACGAGAAGCGCGAGAGTGTCCTTGACGTGTGCACGATTGCGGGCGTCACAGAGGACGACCGGCACCCCGGCGGGAACCGACAACGCCGTCCGCACCTCCGCGGGAGTATGAGTGGCGAGGCCGTCGAAGAGGTTCACCGCGACGACGAAGGGCAGCTGGAGCGACTCGAAGTAGTCGACGGCCGCGAAGCATTCGGTGATGCGGCGGGTATCGACGAGCACGATCCCGCCCACCGCGCCGCGAACGAGCTCGTCCCAGAGGAACAGGAAGCGACCTTGCCCCGGTGTGCCGAAGAGGTAGAGGACCATGTCCTCGCCGAGGGTGATCCGGCCGAAGTCCATGGCGACGGTGGTGGCGTTCTTCTCGGCCGCGAGCGGTCCGGCATCGTCGACGCCGAGGCCCTCGGCGGTCATCGCGGCTTCGGTGGTGAGCGGCTCGATCTCGGAGATGGCGCTGATGAACGTGGTCTTGCCGACAGCGAAGCCGCCGGCGACGACGATCTTCATGGAGATCGGCAGCTCGCTGCTTGCGAACGGATCAGAGAGCGCGAATGCCATCGAGCAGCCTTTCGAGAAGTTGCGTGTCGGTGTGGGCGTCCACGGGTCGCGGGGCGCGCACGGAGACCACCCCGGAGTTGGCGAGGTCGCCGACGAGCACTCGGGCCACTCCCAGGGCAAGTCCGATGCGTGCGGCGATCTCCACCAACGGGAGTGGCTCCTGCGACGATTCAACGATCGCGAGCGCCTCGGGGGTGGCGTCCGGCATGGGCGCGTCTGGTGGTACGCAGGCGATCACAACGGCGTCGAGCGGAACGTCGACACCCTCGGTGCGAGTCCGGCCGCGTGTGAGCACGTACGGTCGGACGACGGGGCGTCCCGACGGCCGTTCGGCGATCGGAGGCTGGTCGCTCAACGCGGGAGCGTGCCCTTGAGCTCGTCGATGAGGCTGGGCGTGAGCGCGCCTTCGGTCTTCTCGACGAGGACGGCCATCTCGAAGCCGACCTGGCCGACGTCGCAGGGGCGGGTCGCGATCACTGCCAGGGCCGAACCCTCGCTGATGCGCATGACGAACAGCAGCGACCAGTCGTACTCGATGATCACCTCGTTCACGCGCCCCGCGTCGATGGGGCCCGACGCCCCGCGTGCGATGCTGATCAATCCGGCGGCGACGGCAGCAAGACGATCGGCTTCGGCGCGTCCGAGCCCGTCGGACGCGGCGATGAGGAGACCATCGGACGACACGACGGCAGCCTCCTTCACGCCGGGAACCTCGTCGGCGAAGCTCGCTACCAACCAGTTGAGGTTGTGCGCCTCCGAGCTCAGCTGTTTCATTTCTCGTCCTCCGGAATCGGCGGCAGTGTGCGATCGACGACAGTGTCGGCACGTTCGATGCCATGACGGTGCTCCGAGAGGAGCCTCCGCACCTGTTCCGGGCGCGAGAGGCCGGACTCCGCCGGCACCGGCTCCTCGTCGCCCACTTCGACCGTGCCATCACGTCGCATCGGGAGGTGCAGCAGGTTTCCACCCGGGACGCGCGTCGTGAGCGGTGGCTCTGTGGACGCGGGCTGCACGGTGCCGTCCCCGTCCGTCGCGCTCGTGGATTCGAGATCGGCACTCCACGCCCGTACCGCTGGCGGCGCCCCGTTCCCGCTCCGGCGCGCCGGCAGGGGCGCGCCGTTGGACACCGGCGTCGCGGCGGCGAGCGAGCTGCTCGCCAGCGGCTCGACCGGCTCCATCGGCTGCCCCACGGTCGGCGGTGCCTCTACCAGCTCTGGCTCGACCGGCGGTGTCTCCACGAGCTCTGTCTCCACCGGCGGTGCGTCCACCCGCGGCTCGGCGACGGGTTCGGCGACGACGGGCTGCGCTTCGGCCCGGCTCATGAGCACGTCCGCCGGGAGTGCGACCACGGCCGTCAGGCCGCGCTCCTGCCCGGCGCGGAGCTCGACCCCGATGCCATGGCGGGCGGCGAGGTGACCGACCACGTAGAGGCCGAGGGCACGCGACAGGGCAAGACCGGCGACCGGAGGATCGCGGAGGAGCGCGTTCGCCTCGGCGAGCTGGTCCTCGGTCATGCCGAGTCCCTGATCCGCGACGGTGACGATGAAGGCCCCGTTCACCCAGGCGCCGCCGACAGCCACGAGGGAGTCTGGTGACGAGAACGTCGTCGCGTTCTCGAGGAGCTCGGCCACGAGATGTGTCAGGTCGGCGGCGACGTTCGGCTTGACGAACAGCTGCTGGTCGACGTCCATCCGTACCCGGTCGAAGTCGGGGATCTCGGCGGCGGCGCCGCGGACCACGTCGAGGAGCCGCAGCGGCTCGCGCCAAACCCGGAGCTGATCCGAATCCGCGAGCACGAGCAGGCTCTCGGCGTTCCGACGCATGCGGGTTGCGAGGTGGTCGAGCCGGAACAGAGCGTCGAGGGACTCGGGATCCTTCTCGTCTGCCTCGAGGTGGTCGATGAGCTCGATCTGGCGATCGAGGAGGGTCTGGTTCCGGCGCGCGAGGTTCACGTAGAGATCGCTGATACCGCGCCTCAGGAGAGCCGACTGCTCCTGAGCGACTTCGACGGTCACCGATTGGATCGTGTTGAACGCGCGACCGAGATCGCCGATCTCGTCGCGCGACGACACCTTCACCGGGTGCAGCCCCTCGACGGACGGCTCCCCACTGCTGCGCAGCGAGTCGACCAGCTGCGGCAGCTGATGTTGGGAAACGTCCCGGGCTGCACGCGTCAGTGCGTGGAGAGGACGCGTCGTCGCGCGGGCGACCGCCCACGCGGCGACGAGCGCGATGAGTACGGCGAGCAGGGCGCCCCCGGAGTAGCGCAGCGC
>JBOGFJ010000110.1:0-5551 GCA_050743385.1 Acidimicrobiia bacterium | reverse complement strand
CTGCTGAAGCGCGCCGAGATCGCGGACGTCCTCGGCGAGGACGTCCGCGAGCGCGAGGAGCTGGGGATCGGCGACTCGGGCTGCTTCTGGGAGCTTGCCGGCGCTGACGGCGGCGGGTTGGTGCTCGCGCTGTTCCGCGGCCGGGAGGCGCGACCGGAGTACGACGACGCCGAAGCCCTCTACCGGGAGAGCGACGTCACCGACGTCGCCGACCTGGGGAGGCGGGCGTTCTCCACGCCCTCGGGTCAGATCTGGGTCCTGAAGAACCGGAGGACCGTCTTCTTCCTCTCGGGGGTGTTCGACGCCGGCCCGTCTGAGGAGCTCGCCCGGCTCGCGTTCGATCGGCTGTAGCGACACGAAGCGGATCCGTACCCGGCGCTGACCGCCGGGAGGCGCAGCGGCATCCACCAATCGCAGCCGATCGACCCGTAGGCTCGAACCCGTGTTCGATCCGGCGGGCCCGGTCCTGGGCATCGACCCGGGCGTCTCGTGCTGCGGCTACGGCGCGGTCGAAGGCGCGCGCGGGCACCTCGAGGCCCGGGCGTGTGGGGTGGTCCGCACGTCCCCTGCCGACCCGCTGCCGAATCGCCTCGCCGATCTCGAGCGCGAGCTCGAGGCGCTCGTGCGCGAGCTCCGCCCGGCCGCGATGGCCGTCGAGCGGGTGCTGTTCCAGGCGAACGTGCGCACCGCGATGTCGGTGGGTCAGGCCAGCGGGCTCGCGCTCGCGGTCGCCGCCCGTGCGGGCGTGCCGGTCACGTACTACAGCCCCAACGAGGTGAAGCTGGCGGTGGCGGGGTACGGCGACGCCACCAAGGTGCAGGTCCAGGAGATGGTCGCCCGGGTCCTCGGGCTCGACGCGCCACCCCGGCCGGCGGACGCGGCCGACGCGCTCGGCCTCGCCGTCTGTCACGCCTGGGGTGGAAGCCTGCGCGAAGCCGTCGCCGCCGCCGTCTCCAAGGAGGACACGTGATCGGGTCGGTGCGCGGGAGCGTGCTCGAGCGTTCGGCTGCCGGCGAGGTGCTCGTCGAGGTCGGTGGGGTCGGCTACCGCGTGCTCGTGCCGCTGAGTGCAGTGCCGGCGCTCACACCCGGGGCGGGCGCGTTCTTGTTCACCCATCTGCACGTGCGCGACGACGCGCTGGTGCTCTACGGGTTCCCCTCCCGGGAAGAGCGCGACACGTTCGAGGTGCTCATCGGCGCCAGTGGCGTGGGGCCGAAGCTCGCCCTCGCGATCCTCTCGGTGCACTCGCCAACCGCACTGCAGCGCGCGCTGGTCGACGACGACATCGACGCGCTCACGCTCGTGCCCGGGGTCGGGAAGCGCACCGCGCAGCGACTGGCCGTGGAGCTGAAGGCCCGGCTCGACGTCCCCGACGTCGAGGCCGTCGATCTGACGGCAATGCCGTCGGCTCGCTCCGAGGTACGGGCCGCGCTCTCGGGACTCGGCTACGAGCCCGACGAGGTACGCGACGTCCTGGCCCAGATCGACGGCGACGGCTCGGTCGAAGAGCTCTTGCGCAATGCCCTCAAGATGCTGGCCGTCAGCCGTGTGTAGGCGCGTGCGATGAGGGAGGAGATCCTGAACGCCGCCGCCGACCCGGTCGAGGCCGCCGAGGAGACGACACTGCGGCCTCGTCGACTCGACGAGTTCGTCGGTCAGCCCCGGCTCAAGGAGCACCTGGAGATCATGCTGGCGGCCGCGCGCGGTCGCGGCCAGGCGGTCGACCACCTCCTGTTCGCCGGGCCGCCGGGAGTCGGCAAGACCACGCTCTCCGGCATCGTCGCCGCCGAGCTCGACGTCGGCCTGCGGGTCACGAGCGGTCCCGCGCTCGAACGAGCCGGCGACCTCGCCGCCATCCTCACGAACCTCGACGACGGCGACGTCCTCTTCGTCGACGAGGTCCACCGCCTGCCGCGGATGGTGGAGGAGGTGCTCTATCCCGCGATGGAGGACTTCCAGCTCGACATCGTCATCGGCAAGGGTCCGTCGGCACGCTCGATCCGGCTCGACCTGCCGCGGTTCACGCTCGTCGGCGCCACGACCCGCACCGGGCTCATCACCGGTCCGCTGCGCGACCGGTTCGGCTTCGTCGCCCGGCTCGACTACTACGCGCCCGACGAGCTGGTCGCGATCGTCACCCGCACCGCCGGGATCCTCGGCGTGCCGCTCGCCGACGACGGCGCGCACGAGATCGCCCGTCGCGCGCGGGGCACGCCCCGCATCGCCAACCGCCTGCTCAAGCGGGTGCGCGACTACGCCGAGGTGCGCGGCGACGGCAGCGTCAGCGCTGCGACCGCGCGCGACGCGCTGGCGCTCTTCGAGGTCGACGAACGCGGCCTCGACAAGGTCGACCGGGCGATCCTCGTCGCGCTGTGTGGCACGTTCACCGGCCAGCCCGTGGGGCTCAACACGCTCGCGGTGGCCGTGCACGAGGAGCCCGAGACGGTAGAAGACGTGTACGAGCCGTTCCTGCTCAAGGAGGGCCTGCTCCAGCGCACCCCCCGCGGACGGGTGGCGACCGCAGCGGCGTTCGAGCACCTCGGGCTGACGGCACCGCCGGGGCGGGGCGACACCGCCGCCGGCCTCTTCGACCGGTAGCATCGCCGCGTTGCGGGCACCGGTCCCGTTCGAACCCCATGCAGATCGCCCTCCTGTACCTCCTGCTCCTCGTCGTCGCGTTCTTCCTGCTCGTGGTGCGCCCCCAGCGCCGCCAGCTGGCGGCTCATCGCGCGCTCGTGGCCAGCCTCGAGGTCGGCGACGAGATCATCAGCTCGGGGGGCATCCACGGGACGATCCGCGCCATCGACGACGACGACGTGCTCCGGCTCGAGATCGCCGACGGTGTGGTGGTCCGGCTCGCTCGCCGAGCCGTCGCGTCGCGTGTCGTCCCGCCGCCGGCGGACGAGGCCGACGGCGAGACCCGCTCCCTCGACGACGGCACGGCCGGCTGACGCGACCCCGTGCGCCGCAACGTCTTCTATCTCGTGACCACCGTCGTGGTGGTCCTCGGAGCGCTGGCCGCCACCATCGTGGCCGGGAAGAGCCCCGTGCTCGGCCTCGACCTCCAGGGTGGGGTCTCGGTGCGTCTCGTCCCGGTCGGCGACCCTTCCTCCGGCTCGCTCGACGTCGCCGTCGACATCATCCGCAACCGCGTCGACGCGCTCGGCGTCTCCGAAGCCGAGGTCACCCGAGAGGGAGGCGACGTGGTCGTGAACCTGCCCGGGGTGAAGGACCGCGACAAGGCTCAGCGCCTCGTGGGCCGAACCGCCGAGCTCCAGTTCCGGCCGGTGCTCACGTTCGTCGGTGACGCAAGCACTCCGGCGACGACGACCGCGGCAGACCCGGCCGCCACGACCGTCCCCGTCGACGAGAACGCCGCCAAGCTGGCGATTGCGTCGTGCGATCCCACCCAGGTGCAGGCCGTTCCTCCCGATCAGCTCCCCAGCACGCGTCGGGCCGAGTTCGAGAACGCGCGCGCCGAGCGGGAGGCGTGCGTGCTCTTCCCCGCCACAGAAGACGCGGAGGGCCCGGCCGCCCGCTACTACCTGGGGCCGACCGCGATGACCGGGGCCGACACCGGCGGCGCCGACGCCGAGTTCCAGCAGGGGCAGGGCTACTCGGTGGTCCTGGAGCTCGAAGACACCGGGCGCGACAAGTTCAACACGCTCGCGGGCGAGTCGTTCCCGAAGCCACCGCCCCAGAACTCTGTCGCGATCGTGCTCGACGGCGTCGTCCAGTCCGCGCCCGCCTTCCAGGAGCCGGAGTTCAATACCGACGTTTCCATCACCGGCAATTTCAGCCGTACCGAGGCCGAGGATCTCGCCCGTCTTCTCCAGTACGGCGCCCTGCCGGTGCGCTTCGACGAGAGCCAGCAGACGGTCGAGAACGTCTCCCCGACGTTGGGGAACGACCAGCTTCGGGCCGGCGTCACCGCCGGACTCATCGGCATCGCTCTGGTCGCCATCTACATGTTCCTGTACTACCGAATCCTCGCGTTGGTCGTGCTGTCGGGCCTGGCGCTGACCGCGGCCGGGACGTACGCCCTGGTCTCCTATCTGGGCGACACCGTCGGGCTCGCGCTGACGCTGGCCGGCGTCACCGGCCTCATCGTGTCCGTAGGCGTCACCGTCGACTCCTACATCGTCTACTTCGAGCGGCTGAAGGACGAGGTCCGGAGCGGCAAAACCGTGCGGTCGTCGGTCGACCGCGGCTTCAAGAGCTCCTTCCGGACGATCCTCGCCGCCGACCTGGTGTCGCTCATCGGCGCGGCGGTGTTGTACCTGCTCGCCATCGGCTCCGTGCGGGGGTTCGCGTTCTTCCTCGGCCTGGCGACCCTGCTCGACCTCGGAGTCACCTACTTCTTCATGCACCCGCTCGTGGTGCTGATCGCCCGACGGCCCGGCCTGTTGCGGGCGCGCTATGTCGGGATCGCCTCCGGTCTCGACGCGGCGGAGGTGACCGCATGAGCCGAGAGGCACGAATCGGAGCCGTAGCCGCCGGCGGAGCCGGCGGCAGGCGCAGTGGAGCTGACACCGATGAGTAGGCCCGACGGGACGCGTCACACCTTCTCCGACCTCATCCACGAGCGGACGAGCTTCGACATCGCGGGGCGGCCGTGGCGGTGGCTGCTCCTGTCGGGCACGGTGCTCCTCGTGTGTGTGGCGTCTCTCCTCGGCCGAGGGCTGAACCTCGGGATCGACTTCGAGGGCGGGACGTCGTGGCAGGTCGAGGTGGAGGGAAAGAGCCCGTCGGTGGAGGACGTGCGCGACGCACTCCGCCCCCTCGGCCTGGCCGATGCCAAGGTCCAGACCCTGGGGGGCGACTCCGTGCGGGTGCAGGCCGAGGAGCTCCCGGTCGCCGAGCGCGACCAGGTCACCGGTGCCCTGGCGGAGTACGGGGGAGTCGAGCCGGCCGAGGTGAGCGTGAGCGCCGTCGGTCCGACCTGGGGCAGGACGGTGAGCGAGAAGGCGCTCCGGGCGATGGTCATCTTCTTCGCCATCCTCGCCGTGTACCTGTCGTTCCGGTTCGAGTGGAAGATCGCGCTCGCCATGATCATCGCCATGCTGCACGACGTCGTCGTCACCGCGGGCGTGTACTCCATCGGCGGCTTCGAGGTCACGCCCGCCACCGTCATCGCGTTCCTCACGATCCTCGGCTTCTCGCTCTACGACAGCGTGGTCGTGTTCGACAAGGTGCGAGAGAACGCCGCCACCCTCGGGACCGTGCGCGGAGATACCTACACAGACATGGTCAACCGGTCGATGAACGAAGTGCTGATGCGCTCGCTCAACACCTCCCTCACCGCGTTGCTGCCGATCGTGTCGCTGTTGGTCATCGGATCGGGGGTCATGGGAGCGATCGCCCTCCGCGACTTCGCTCTCGCGTTGTTCGCCGGTGTCGTCACCGGTACGTACTCGTCGATCTTCGTGGCCGTCCCCATCGTCGCGTGGCTCAAGGAGCGCGAGCCCCGGTACCGGGCGCTGCGCGAGCGGTCTGTCACTGCGAAGGCGCGCGTGGACACACGGGCGCCCGAGCCCGAGCCGGTCGCGGC
>JBOGFJ010000109.1:0-8207 GCA_050743385.1 Acidimicrobiia bacterium | reverse complement strand
CGGCCTCGTCATCGCTCTCGTGAACCGTCACCCACAGACGGTCGGTGTCGAGTCCGAGCACCTCGGTGTAGAACTCCCAGGCGTAGGGAATCGCCTTGTCCTTGAAGTAGTCGCCGAAACTGAAGTTGCCCAGCATCTCGAAGAACGTGAAGTGCCGGTTCGTGCGGCCGACCTCCTCGAGGTCGTTGTGCTTGCCCCCGGCGCGGACGCATTTCTGGACCGATGTTGCCCTGCCGTACGGCGGCGTTTCGTCACCGACGAAGTACGGCTTGAACGGCACCATCCCGGCGTTCGTGAACAGCAGGGACGGGTCGACGGGCACCACGCTCGCCGACGGCACCTCGGTGTGGCCGCGCTCGACGAAGAAGTCGAGGAAGGCGCGGCGGAGCTCGTCGGCGGAGGTCGGGGGCATCGGCTCCAGGGTACCGCCGGGGGCCGGCGGCTCAGCTCACGCTGCGCATCGGTCGGTTGCGCGCGCGGATGAGTCGCTGACGCTCCTCGATGGCGTCGTTGAGGGCGCGCAAGCGCATGACGACCGGTTCCGGGAGGTACCGCTCGACCGTCGTACGCACCGCCTGGGTGACGCGCCACATGGCGAAGACACCGAGGCCGAAGCCGAGCGAGAACCAGAACATCCGCTTGATCACCGGCCGGCGTCCTCCTGCTCGCGCTGCTCGTTCTGGACCCGGGAGCGGCGGCGCTCGAGGACCTCGGCCACACCCGCCTCCGCGCCCTGGCCGCCGGGCCGGTAGTAGACGCGGTCGGCGACGTCGGCGGGCCGGTACTCCTGGGGTACCCATCCGGTCGGTGCGTCGTGCGGGTACACGTAGCCCTCCCCGTGGCCCAGTTTGCGTGCGCCAGGGTAATGGGAGTCGCGAAGATGTGCGGGGACCGCCCCGGCCGGTTGGTCGCGCACGTCGGCGGCAGCCGCGCCGAGCCCACTCACCACCGAGTTCGACTTCGGGCTCAGCGCGAGGTGGATGACCGCCTGGGCGAGGTTGAGGCCGGCTTCCGGCATACCGACGAACTCGACCGCACGTGCTGCCGCGTCGGCGACGAGCAGCGCCTGCGGGTCGGCCATCCCGACGTCCTCGGAGGCGAGGATCACGAGGCGGCGGGCGACGAGGCGGGGATCTTCACCGGCTTCGAGCATGCGGGCCAGCCAGTAGAGGCCCGCATCGGGGTCGGAGCCGCGGATGCTCTTGATGAACGCCGACAACACGTCGTAGTGCTCGTCGTCGCCGTAGCGGAGGGCGCGCATGGCGAGCGCCGACTCGGCGTCGTCGAGCGTGATGCGGCCGCGACCGGCCTCGAGCGCGAGGCCGTGCGCAACTTCGAGTGAGGTGAGTGCGTGGCGGGCGTCGCCTTCGGAGCGGTCGACGAGATGCTCGAGGGCGTCGGCGTCGATGTCGGCCCGTTCGTCGCCGAGACCGCGGTCGGCGTCGGTACGGGCCGACTCGAGCAGCGCGCGCACGTCGGCGGTGTCGAGAGGCTCGAGCCGGAACAGCATCGAGCGCGACAGCAGCGGCGCGGTGAGCGAGAAGAACGGGTTCTCGGTGGTCGCGCCGATGAGGACGAGGAGCCCTTCCTCGACGTGCGGGAGGAGCGCGTCCTGCTGCGTGCGGTTGAAACGGTGAACCTCGTCGAGGAACAGGATCGTGCCCTGGCCGTGCTCGCCGAGGCGGGCGCGGGCCCGCTCGACGATCTCGCGCACGTCCTTCACGCCCGCGGAGACGGCCGAGAGCGGCTCGAACGCCTTGGCGGTGACGCCCGCGATGAGGCGGGCGATGGTGGTCTTGCCCGTGCCGGGCGGGCCCCAGAGGATGACGGACGAGAGCCGGTCGGCTTCGATCAGCACCCGGAGCGGCTTGCCCGGGCCCAACAGATGCGCCTGGCCCACGACTTCGTCGAGCGAGCGCGGCCGCAGGCGAGCTGCCAACGGCGCCCGCCGCCGCAGCCGCTCCTCCAGCGCGCTCCCGAACAGGTCCTGCGCCATCCGGACGATGCTACGGCGTTGGGTCGTTTTCGCGGTCATGCACCGACTTTTCGACCCAACGCCGCGAGCTTGGCGGCCACCGTGTCGGCGATCTGCTTGTCGGTGAAGGCCGACGTGAAATGCAAGCGATCCCAGTCGATGATCTCGAGCTCGTTGTCGCGCGCACGGTCGGCGTCGAATGCACTGCGGTGGCTGTGAGGGCCGAAGCCGTCGACTTCGATGGCCAGCTTCAGCTCGGGGTAGGCGAGGTCGATCCGGCGCCACCGGCTGCCGACGTCGACCCAGTGCTGCTGGACCGGCTCGGGGAGGCCGGCGGCGACGATCGCCTGCAGCACCCGCATCTCGAGCCCGCTCTCGCTCTCGTCGTGGTGCTCGAGGCGGGCGCGCAGCACCGCGTGGATCCGGGTGGGCTTCCGGCCCGGCGCCGGGGAGAGGCCGGCGACGCAGCGCTGGAGCTGTGGAAGCGTGAGATGGAGCTCCCGGCGAGCGAAGTCGGTGGCGATCCCGGAATACACCGGAGCGGACCCGCCGCATCCGACCTCGCTCGAGCTGGACCTCGACGTGATGGCGAGCGAAGCCGACCTGCTCGACCTGCGCGAGGGTCACGAGCCCGTGCTGGCGCGCCGCGAGCGGGCTGATGGCCTGACCGAACTGCATCGCCCAAGGGTGCCAGCGGGGTGTGACATCCATGCAGCGTTGGGTCGAAAACGCGGTCATGCACCGCGAAAACGACCCAACGCGGTGTCAGCCGGGTTTGCGCACCACCTGCAGCTCGAGCTCTTCGAGTTGGGCGGGGTCCTGGGGGGTCGGGGCGCCGGTGAGGGGATCGGCGCCCGACTGGGTCTTGGGGAAGGCGGTGACCTCGCGGATGTTCTCCTCCCCCGCGAGCACCGCGGCGAACCGGTCGATGCCGATCGCGAAGCCGGCATGCGGCGGCGCGCCGTAGCGGAAGGCGTCGAGGAGGAAGCCGAAGCGGGCTCGCGCGTCCTCGGGGGAGATCCCCAGCGCGCTGAAGACCTGCTCCTGCACGGAGGCAGCGTGGATTCGCACGCTCCCCGACCCCAGCTCCCATCCGTTGAGCACCAGGTCGTAGGACTGCGACCGGACGGCGAGCAGCTCCGCGGCCTCTCCCGACGCCAGGAGCTCCAGGTCGTCGACGTGCGGCATCGTGAACGGGTGGTGGGCCGGGATCGGTCGACCGTCGTCGTCCAGTCCCTCGAACAGGGGGAACTCGACCACCCACACGAAGCGCAGCCCGCCCTCCTCGACAGCCGGCCGCCCGAGATCGAGACGGAGTGCACCCAGCACGCGGTTGGCGACTCTCCGCTCCCCCGCCACGACGAGGATCAGGTCACCGGGCGCGGCGCCCACCGCGTCGATCACACCCAGCTGCTCGGCCTCCGAGAGGAACTTCGCGATCGGCGACTCCAGCGCACCCGCCTCGCCGACCTTCATCCACACCAGCCCGGCCGCTCCCAGCTGCTTCGCCCGGTCGACGAGACGATCGAGGGCGGCACGGGTCATGTCGCCCCCGCCGCTCAGGAGGATCGCCTTCACGCACGCCCCCTGGAAGGCGCGGAACTCGGTCGCCTCGAACATCTCGCTGACGTCGACGAGCTCCATCCCGAAGCGGACGTCGGGCTTGTCGGTGCCGTACCGCTCCATCGCGTCGTGCCAGGTCATCCGCTCCACCGCGCCCGGCAGCTCACCGGTCGCCTCTTCGGCCGCGGTCACAGCAGCCTCCTCGAGAACCGCGATGACGTCTTGGCCGTCGGCGAAGCTCATCTCGACGTCGAGTTGCATGAACTCGAACTGGCGGTCGGCACGGGGATCTTCGTCGCGGAGACAACGGGCGATCTGGTAGTACCGGTCGATGCCGCCGACCATCAGCAACTGCTTGAACAGCTGCGGGCTCTGCGGCAACGCGTAGAACGTGCCGGGCTGCAGGCGCGACGGCACGACGAAATCGCGCGCCCCCTCGGGCGTGGACGCGATGAGCGCGGGCGTCTCGATCTCGACGAAGCCGTGCGCGTCCATGACCCGCCGCAGCACCCGGTTCACGACCGCCCGCCGGCGGAGGTTGCGCTGGAGACGGTCGCTGCGCAGGTCGAGATAGCGGTAGCGGTAGCGCAGCAGGTCGTCGGCCTCCTGGCGGCCGTCGACGGGAATCGGTGGCGGCTCGGCTTCGCTCAGCACCTCGAGCCGGTCGGCCGCGACCTCGACCTCGCCGGTCGGCAGCTCCGGATTGACCGTGCCCTCGGGCCGGCGCCGTACGTCCCCCTCGACCCGCACCACGAACTCGCCCCGGACCGCATGGGCGGCTTCGCCCCCGGGCTGCTCGGGGTCGACGACGACCTGCACCACCCCGGCGGCATCGCGCACGTCGAGGAACACGACCCCGCCGTGATCGCGGCGGCTCGCCACCCAACCGCACACCGCCACGGTCTCGCCGGCGTGCTCCGACCGGAGCTCACCGGCCCGGTGCGTGCGCATCATCGTTCGAACTCGCGCTTCGATCGCAGCCACGCAGCCAGCTGCTCGCGCGGCACCTCGGTCTCGGGGTCGTTCCGGCGGAGACTCTTGACCCGGACGGCGTCACGGCTGAGCTCCTCCCGCCCGAGCATGACGGCATACGCGGCGTCCGAGCGGTCCGCCACCTTGAACTGCGCCTTGACCGACCGGCCCCCGTAGGCGCGGTCGGTGCGCAGCCCGGCTTGGCGCAGCTCATGCGTCAAGACGAGCGCCTCCCGCCCTCCACCGAGCCCGTCGACGACGAACACGTCGAGGCGCGCCCGCCCGGCGGGTACCGCGCCCTCGGCGTCGGCGACCACGAGCAGCCGCTCGATCCCCAGCCCGAACCCGATCCCCGGGGTGGGCGGCCCGCCCATCGCCTCGGCCAGCTGGTCGTAGCGCCCGCCACCGGCGATCGCGTTCTGGGCGGCGTCGAGATCGTCGCTCACGAACTCGAACGTCGTGCTCGTGTAGTAGTCGAAGCCGCGCACGAGGCGGGGTGCGAGCTCGTAGTCGATCCCGACGTCGTCGAGCCCGCGCTGCACGGCCTCGAAGTGGCGGCGCGAACCCTCACCGAGATGCTCCGTGAGCTGGGGGGCGCGCTCGATCACATCGCCCCAGTCTTCGCGCTTCGAGTCGAGGATCCGCAGGGGGTTCTCCTCGACTCTCTCGGTGAAATCGGGGCCGAGGTGCCCGGCGTGGCCGAGGAGGTAGTCGCGCAGCACCGCGACGTACTCACGCCGGCCCTCGGGGTCGCCCATCGAGTTCAGCAGGAGACGCCAGCGGCGGAGCCCGAGCTCGCCGAGGAACCCGGACACGAACGAGATCACCTCGACGTCGACGTCGGGATCGTCGACCCCGAGAACCTCGGCGCCCAGCTGCCAGTGCTGGCGGTACCGCCCCTTCTGCGGTCGCTCGTACCGGAACAGCGGCGCCAGGTACCAGACCTTCCACGGCGGCGTTGGACGGTGCTGCACGTACGCCCGCACGACCGGCGTCGTGCCGTCGGGTCGCAGGGCCATCTGCCGGTCACCCTTGTCGGTGAACTCGTACATCTCCTTGCGCACGATGTCGGTCGACTCGCCGACGCGCTGGAGCACCTCGCGGTGCTCGAACACGGGCGTCACGACCAGCCCGTAGCCGTAGCGAGCGGCCCGGCGCGCGAACAGGCTCACGACCTCGATCCATCGATCGGACTCGGGTGGGACGAGGTCGTGCGTGCCCGTAGGGGCGCGGTAGACGTCGGGAGTCTCGGGCGGCACCGCGGCATCGTACCGGGGCGGTCGCGCCCGCCTCCGCGCAGAAACCGGCTGCGCTACGAGGCCCCCGCCGTCGCCTTCCCCGGCAGCACCCGGTACGCGTCGTACACGAGGTCGACCCGCTTGATGGCCTTGACGATCGAGTCGAGGTGGCTCGGGTCGGCGAGCTCGAAGTCGAAACGGAGCTTCGCCACCCGGTCACTCGACGTCTGCGTGGTGCACGACAGGATGTTGACATGGTGGTCGGAGAGCACCTGGGCGACGTCACGGAGCAACTTGGACCGGTCGAGCGCCTCCACCTCCACCGACACCACGTAGGTCGCGGGCTGGTCGTGGTCCCACTCCACCTCGATCAGGCGCTGGGCCTGGCTCGCGAGGCCGGAGGCGTTGGCACAATCGGTGCGGTGCACCGAGACTCCCCGACCCCGCGTCACGAACCCCATGATCTCGTCGCCCGGCACCGGCGTACAGCACCGCGACAGCCGCACCATCACGTCGTCGAGGCCCTCCACGTGCACCCCTACCGTGCGCCGCGCGCGCAGCGCCTTCGGCGGACGCCGCACCGTTACCGGCAGCTGGTCCTCGCCGCCACGCAGCTCGCGCTGCACGCGCTGCACAACCGTGCGCGGCGACACGTGGCCCTCGCCGATGGCGGCATGGAGAGCATCAAGATCGGCGTAGCTCATCGCGTCGGCGACCGCCGCCAGCGAAGCCGATCCGGACAGCTTCTGGACCGGGAGCCCCTCCTTGCGGAGCGCCTTGCTCAGCTCGTCGCGACCGGTCTCGATCGCGTCCTCACGCCGCTCGCGTGAGAACCACTGGCGGATCTTCGATCGGGCGCGCGGCGTCTGCACGAACTGGAGCCAGTCGCGGCTCGGCCCGGCTCCCGCCACCTTGCTCGTGAAGATCTCGACGGTGTCGCCCGATGCCAGCGCGGAGTCGAGCGGTACCAATCGGCCGTTCACGCGGGCTCCGATGCAGCGGTGACCGACCTCCGTGTGGATCGCGTACGCGAAGTCGATCGCAGTGGCGCCCGTAGGGAGCGTGATGACCTTGCCCTTCGGGGTGAAGACGAAGACCTCGTCCTGCTCGAGGTCGATCTTCAATGACTCCATGAACTCCGAGGGATCGGAGGTCTCCTGTTGCCAGTCGACCATCCGCTGGAGCCAAGCCAGGTCTTCGGTGGGCGAGCTCTGCTCCTTGTAGCCCCAGTGGGCGGCGATCCCGACCTCGGCGCGCCGGTGCATCTCCTCCGTGCGGATCTGGACCTCGACTGGGTTGCCCTCCGGTCCCACGACGGTCGTGTGCAGTGACTGGTAGAGGTTGAACTTGGGCATCGCGATGTAGTCCTTGAACCGTCCCTGCACCGGCCGCCACATCGCGTGGATCGACCCGAGCGCGCCGTAGCAGTCCTTCACCGAGTCGACGATGACGCGCACGCCGACGAGGTCTTGTACCTCGTCGAAGCCCTTGCCCCGCACGATCATCTTCTCGTAGATCGACCAGTAGTGCTTCGGGCGCCCGCTCACCTCGGCCGTGATCCCGAGCTCGGCGAGACGCACGCGCAGCTCCCTCACCACACCGGCGAGGTACTGGTCGCGCTCCGGTGACTGGGTTGCGACCATCTGCTCGATCTCGGCGTACCGCTTCGGGTGGAGCACCGCGAACGCGAGGTCTTCGAGTTGCCATTTCACGTCGCCGATGCCGAGCCGGTGTGCGAGCGGCGTGTAGATGTCGAGTGTCTCCTGGGCGATGCGCTCCTGCTTGGCCTCGGGCAGCGACGCGATCGTGCGCATGTTGTGCAGGCGGTCGGCGAGCTTGATGAGCAGGACACGGATGTCCTTCGCCATCGCCACCAGCATCTTGCGGAGGGTCGCAGCCTGCTGCTCTTCCTTGGTGTCGAACTGGAGGCGGTCGAGCTTGGTGACCCCGTCGACGATGGCGGCCACGTCGGCGCCGAAGCGCTCCTCGAGGTCGGGGCCGGTGAGCGCGGTGTCCTCGACCGCGTCGTGGAGCAGGGCGGCGGCGATGGTGACGTCGTCGAGGCCGAGGTCGGCGAGAATCATCGCAACGCCGAGCGGGTGGGCGATGTAGGGCTCACCGGAGCGGCGCACCTGCTCGGCGTGGGCGGCGCGGGCGACCGCGAACGCCTGCTCGATGAGCTGGGTGTCGGCCCGGCGGTGGCGGTCGCGGAACGCCGCCACCAGGGGCGCGACCTCGACGTCGACGTGGTGGCGGCGCCATGGCAGCACCGAGCGCCGATCGGGGCGGAGCTCGACGCGCGGCTCGGTGGTGCTCACCAGGCCACCATTCTAGGTCGCAGTCGCTCGGCGGCAGGACCTCCCGCCGACCTCCGGAACGCTCGCCGCTCCCGTTACCGGCGCTTGCGGCGGCGCTGTTGGCGCGGCCGGGGCGGCCGGGCGGGGCCGGCTGCCGGTGCT
>JBOGFJ010000108.1:0-4345 GCA_050743385.1 Acidimicrobiia bacterium | reverse complement strand
GCGACGGGCTGCATCCAGCCGGGCAGCGATTCGACCGGCACGTAAGCGCTGGACACGAACGTGAGCGGGACGACCATCAGCGTCATACCTTGGGCCGCCTGCGCATTCGCGGCCATCAGGCCGACGCTGATGAAGACCCATGTGAAGGTGTAGGTCGCAACCAGCATCAGCGCGAAGGCCAGGACGACGGCCGCGGGGTCGGCGTGGAGCCGGAAGCCCACCGCGAATGCCAGCAGCGTGCTGACGAGCACGCCCCACGACGTGAGCGCCGTGTCTGCCAGCGAGCGTCCCGCCATCACGGCGGAACGGGGGATCGGCAGGGAGCGGAGACGGTCGTGTACGCCGGAAGCCGCGTCCTCGGCCACGCCCGCCGGTGCCGCCATCCCGATCCACAGGATCGTGGTGACGAGGAATCCAGGCACGAGGAAGTCGACGTAGTCGACCGCGCCGCCCGTGCCGATGGCGCCGCCGAAGATGTAGCGGAACATGAACAGGAACAGCGCACCCTGGACCGTGCCCATCAGGAGCAGCTGGGGGGTGCGGAAGAACTGCAGGATCGTTCGCCGCGCGCTCTGGCGTGCGGCCGTGACGAAGCCGGCGCCGGAGGCGTGCGAGGCATGGGGCGCGGTGACGTCGGGCGCGGGTGCGGTGATGGTGGTCATCGAGGCTCCAGGGGGTCAGGCGGCGTCAGCCGTCGTCTCGGGTTGCTGGTCGGTATCGGTCGGCTCGAGGTGCTGGCCGGTGACGGCCAGGAACACTTCGTCGAGGGTGGGGCGCCGGAGGCCGATGTCGTCGATGGGGATGCGCTGCTCGTCGAGCAAGCGCACGACGACGGTGAGTTGGTCGGCGCCACCATCCACCGCGGCGGAGACGCGCTGGGTGTCGATGTCCGAGCGGGGTGTCTCGGCGGCGACGGCGGTGAGGATCTCCTCGACGAGCGGGAGGTCACCCGCCGCGCGCGGTCGGACCTCGATCACGTCGCGCCCGGCACGGTTCTTGAGCTCGTCCGGAGTGCCGGCGGCGATCACGTGGCCGCGGTCGACGATCACGACATCTCGCGCGAGCTGGTCGGCCTCCTCCAGGTACTGGGTGGTGAGCAAGACGTCGGTGCCGTCGGCCACCAGGTTGCGAATCGCGTCCCAGAGCTCCACCCGGCCGCGAGGGTCGAGACCGGTGGTGGGCTCGTCGAGCAACAGCAGCCGGGGGCGACCGACCAGGCTGGCACCCAGGTCGAGGCGGCGGCGCATGCCGCCCGAGTAGGTGCGGACCAGACGATCGGCGGCGTCGGTGAGGCGGAGCCGCGCGAGGACTTCGGCGGTGGCCGCGCGGGCCGCCCGCCGGTCGAGCCCGAAGAGGCGGGCGACCATCTCCAGGTTCTCGGTGCCGGTCATGGCGGGCTCGACGGATGCGGACTGGCCTGCGAGGCCGATGATCTGGCGGACGCGCCGAGGTTCGGAGACGGCGTCGATGCCCGCGACGCGCACCTCGCCCGCATCGGGGCGCAGGAGGGTGGCCACGGCACTGACGAAGGTGGTCTTGCCGGCGCCGTTCGGCCCCAGCAGGGCGGTGACGCGCCCAGACTCGGCGACGAGGTCGAGACCGTCGAGGGCATGGACGTCGCCGAAACGCTTGGTGAGGCCGTGCGCCTCGATGATCGGCGTCATGGCTCGCTCCTTCGAGTCGTCGATCAGTGTTCGATAGTCGATCATCGTTCTATACTGGTACAGTGATCGAGTCAAGAGGAGGCCGCTGATGGCGCCCGATGTCACATCCGACGAGCTCGACCCCCCGTGGTGGCGTCAGCCCAAGGCCCGGGGGCGACGACGCGCACCGCTGTCGCGGGCGACGATCGTCGACGCCGCGCTCGCGATCCTCGACGCCGATGGGGTCGACGCCCTCACGATTCGGCGTCTCGGCCACGAGCTGGGCACGGGCTCGGCGAGCCTCTATTGGCACATCGCCGGGAAGGACGAGCTGTGCGAGCTCGTCTACGACCGGATCATGGGCGAGATCGAGCTCCCCGACCCCGACCCTTCGCGCTGGGAGGACCAACTCAAGGATCTCGCGCGCCAGGCGTACCGGGCGATGCTCTCGCACAACGATGCCGTCCGCCTCTCGATCGGCCGACCGCCGGCCGGCCCGAACACCCTGCGGATCGTCGAGTGGATGCTCGCCCTCATGCGCGGCGCCGGCATCCCGGACGAGCCGACCGTGTACTTCGGCAACATCCTCGGCCGCTACCTCGACGCCTCGGTTCTCGAGGTCACGATGGCCGTGAGCGCACGCGACGCTGAAGCGACGCAAGACCGCGCCGCCGAGATGATGCGCGAGTACTGGGCTCGCCTCCCCGCCGACCGCTTCCCGAACCTCACCGCACTCGCCGACATGACGTTCGCTGGCGATGCCGATGCCGTCTTCGAGTTCGGGCTCGACCTTCTCATGCGCGGCCTCGCCGCGTACCGCGATCGGTCAGCCTCCAACCCCCGCTGACCGTGGCGCCGACCCAATCCTTCAGGCAGTTCCCGACGGCGACGTGTCGATTCTCGGTCCCGGCGTTCGTCGTCTGGGCACGAGATGAGCGCCGCGAGACGCGATGAGAGCGGAGGGCAACCCGTCATGAATTGGGCACTGGAAGTGGTGGTGGTCCCGGTTTCGGACCTGGACCGCGCCAAGGCCTTCTACGCCGAACAGCTCGGCTTCGGCGTCGACCACGACACCAAGATCAGCGAGGGGAATCGCGTGGTGCAGCTCACGCCTCCGGGCTCGGGCTGCTCGATCGTCCTGGGAGAGGGGGTCGTGCCGACCATGCCGCCGGGCGCGATCCAGGGCCTGCAGCTCGTCGTGCCGGATATCCACAAGGCGCATGCCCAGCTCGTCGAGAAGGGCGTGGAGGTCAGCGAGGTGCAGGTCGTGGGCGAGAACCCGCGGCCCGAGGAACAGGCTCTCGATAATGTCGGGTTCGTCTTCTTCAGCGATCCGGACGGCAATGGCTGGGCCGTGCAGCAGATCTCGGCCCGCGGCTAGGTGTGCTGACCACTCGATACCGATGAGTCTCGGCCGGTCGACCGGTCGAAGTACGGACGTGATCCCCCCAACCACTTGCAACGGAGGTTCTCGTGTTCGCACGACTGGGTCCGTGGTGCCACGACCACCGCAAGCGTGTTCTCGGGCTGTGGCTCGTCGTGCTCGTGCTCGCCGGCGTCGTCGCCGGGGCGGCCGGCGGCGCGTTCCGTGACGAGTTCAACCTGCCCGACGTCGAGTCGAAGGACGGCTTCGACATCCTCGACGAGAACTTCGGCGGCCAGGGCACGGGTCAGACCGGGACCATCGTGTTCCGGGCCGAACAGGGTGTCGACGACCCCGCCGTCCGCGACGAGATGGAGGCGTTGTTCGACGAGGTCGCCGACATCGACGACGTCACCCGCGTCGAGAGCCCGTACGCCGAGCGCGGCGACCGCTTGATTGCTTCGGACGGCGATGATGCCGGCCAGATCGCGTACGCGAACGTCGAGCTGCCCGACGACATCTCCTTCGGCCGCGCCGGCGAGATCCGCGACCAGATCCTGGAGGACCTGCCGAACGTCGACGGCCTCCGGATCGAGCTCGGTGGGTTCATCTTCGCCGAGTTCGACCAGCCGTCCTCCGAGATCCTCGGCGTCGCCTTCGCCATCGTCATCCTCATCGTGGCCTTCGGCTCCGTGTTGGCGATGGGCCTGCCCGTGGGCGTGGCCCTGTTCGGCATCGGCATCGGCGTCGCGATCATGACCGTCCTGAGCAACTTCCTGACGATCCCCGACTTCGCCACGTTCCTCGGCATCATGATCGGCCTCGGTGTGGGCGTCGACTACGCGCTCCTGATCGTCACCCGGTACCGCGAGCAGCTCCACGCCGGGCACACCGTTCGCGAATCGACCTCGATCGCCATCGACACCGCCGGTCGTTCGGTGTTGTTCGCGGGCACGGCGGTGGTGATCTCGCTGCTCGGGATGCTGCTGATGGGCGTCACCTTCGTCCAGGGTCTCGCCGTCGGCGCGGCCTCGGTGGTGGCGGTCACGGTCGTCGCGTCGCTCACCCTGCTGCCCGCGCTCCTCGGCTTCGCCGGTGAACGGATCGAACGCACCCGTTGGCGGGGCCTCATCGCCGCCGGCTTCGCCGCGATCGCCCTCGTGGGGATCGGCCTCGAGATCGCACCGCTCATCATCGGCGTGCCGCTGGCAGTGATCGTGCTCATCGCCGGCTTCTTCGTGCGCCCCCTCAAGCGCGAGGTCACCCACCGGCCGCCGAAGCCGCGCCGGGAAACCGTCGCCTACCGCTGGAGCCGGCTCATCCAGCGTCGGCCGTGGAC
>JBOGFJ010000107.1:0-27665 GCA_050743385.1 Acidimicrobiia bacterium | reverse complement strand
CTGCGAGAGCTCCTCTTCGATGATCTCGTTGCAGAGGTCGATGCACTCGTCGCAGATGTAGACGCCGGGGCCGGCGATCAGCTTCTTGACCTGCTTCTGCGTCTTCCCGCAGAAGGAGCACTTCAGCAGGTCGCCTCCGTCGCCGAACTTGGCCACGACGTCCCCCTACGCGTCTGCGCTCGGTCAGCTCACCCCGGCGGCGGCGGCCACCTGGGCGAGCTCCCGGTTGCTGATGACCTCGTCGACGATCCCGTAACCCGCTGCCTCGGGAGCGCTCATGATGAAGTCGCGGTCAGTGTCGTGGGCGACCTTGTCGATCGTCTGGCCGGTGTGATGCGCGAGAAGCTCGTCGAGCAGCTCGCGCATGCGGATGATCTCCTTCGCCTGGATCTCGATGTCGACCGCCTGTCCGGATGCACCACCGTGCGGCTGGTGGATCAGGATGCGGGCGTGCGGCAGGGCGAAGCGCTTCTTCGGTGCTCCCGCCGCCAGCAGCACGGCCGCCGCCGAGGCAGCCTGCCCCACGCAGATCGTCTGCACGTCGGGCTTGATGTACTGCATCGTGTCGTAGATCGCGAACAGACCCGTGATCTCGCCGCCGGGCGAGTTGATGTAGATCGAGATGTCCTTGTCGGGGTCTTCGCTCTCCAGGTGCAGCAGCTGGGCGATCATCAGGTTCGACACGGTGTCGTCGATGGGCGTGCCCAGGAAGATGATCCGCTCCTTCAGCAGCCGCGAGTAGATGTCGAATGCCCGCTCGCCCCGGTTCGTCTGCTCGATGACCGTGGGGACGAGGTAGTTGCGGATCGGCTCGGTCACGCTGGCGACTCCTCTTCAGGCTCGCTGTCTTCGGGCTCGCTGTCTTCGGGCTCGCTGCCTTCGGGCTGGTTGGCGTCGGACTCGGGGAGGGTGAGGTCGAGGGGATTGCCCTGCTCGTCGACCACGGTTGCTCGATCGACCAGTACCTGGAGCGCCTTTCCCCTGGCGAGATCAGAGCGTACCGCCTCCAGGAGGCCCCTGTGTTCGAGATCGCGCCGCACCTTTGCGGGCTTTTCCTCCATGCGCTCGGCCAGGCGCGCCACCTCGGCGGCGAGCTCGTCTTCGGTGACCTCGACGCCCTCGTGGGCCACGACGGCGCGCAGGGCGAGATCGGCGCGCACGCCCGCGACCGCGCCCTGGCGCACCGCGTCGACGAAAGACTGCTGCTCCTGCCCCGTCGCCTCCAGGTACTGGGCGATGTCGGCGCCCTGGGCTTCGAGCCGATGTGCGAGGTCGTGGAGGCGGCGTTCCATCTCCTGCTGCACGAGCGCGTCGGGAATGTCGACGTCGACGAGCTCGGCGGCAGCTTCCAACACCTTGTCGCGCGCTGCCATCTGCGCCTGCACGGTGCCGACCAGCTCGAGCCGCTTCCCGATGTCGGCTCGCAGCTCGTCGACCGTGTCGAATTCGCTCACCTCCGACACCCAGTCGTCGTCGACGTCGGGCAGCACCTTGCGCTTGGCGTCTTTCACGAGCACCTGGAAGCCGACTTCCTCGCCGGCACGGTCGCCGAAGCGCTCGGGGAGGACGTCGTTGAACTTCAAGATGTCGCCTGGTCGCTTCCCGCGCACCTCCTCGTCGAGCTTGGGTACGACCATCTCCGAGCCGACCTCGTAGAGGAAGTCGGTCGCGGTGAGGCCGTCGATCGCCTCGTCGTGTACGTAGCCCTTGATGTCGATCTCGGCGTAGTCGCCGTCGGTGAGCGGTGCTGCCGACTCGGTGAGATCGGCGAAGCGGTCTCGCAATGCGTCGATCTGTGCGTCGATGGCCTCGTCGGTCACGGTTGGGCTCGGTACCTCGACACGCAGGCCGTCGTAGCCGCTGAGCGTGGCGACCGGACGGATCTCGACGACGGCGTCGAACTCGACATCTCCCGCGTCCTCACCGGACGTGATGTCGATCTCGGGCGGCGCGATCGCGTCGAGCTCCTCGGCGTCGATCGCGGAGGCGTAGTAGCCCGGGAGCGCGTCCTGGAGCGCCTCCCTGCGGGCGACGTCGGGACCGAAGCGGGCTTCGAGCAGCTGGCGCGGCGCCTTGCCCGGCCGGAAACCCGGGATCTTGACGTCGGCGGCCAGCTTCCGGAAGGCGGCGTCGATGGCCTTCTCGAACTCCGAGGCCGGGATCGCTACATGGAGGCGAACCTTGTTGCCGTCGAGGGACTCGACCGAGGTGCTCACGGGAGACGCCATGGGGACGGTGAGTGTACCAACGGCCCCATCCGAGCCCGCGCTCCCGCCGAGGAGCGGTATTGGCGTCGGGAGACGACCGATCCGGTCATCTCCGGTCCCGAGAAGCGCGGAAAGTGGAAAGCTCGGGGCGGATGGCAAGCGATTCCGACACGAACGACCGGGGCCTGACCCACGTCGCCCTGGGGGCCACCGACGTCGAGACCAGCGTCGACTTCTACCGTCGCTACGCCGACATGGACGTCGTGCACCGCCGCCACGACGACGACACCGACACCACGGTGGTGTGGCTGAGTGACCACACGCGGCCGTTCGTGATCGTGCTCATCGAGCAGTCCGCAGTGTCGCACTCGCTCGGCGGCTTCGCCCACCTCGGAGTGGCGTGTGAGAGCCGGGCCGAGGTCGACCGCCGGTGCGACCGTGCCCGAGCGGAGGGCCGTGACGTGTTCGGGCCGACCGACTCCGGCGAGCCCGTGGGGTACTGGGCGATCGTCACCGACCCCGACGGGCACAACCTCGAGCTGTCACACGGCCAGGAGGTCGGCTTCACGGTGGCGCAGGCCGGCATCTGACCTGCGTCTCGCGTGGTCGAGTCCGGCGCTCGCGCTGGCGTTGCTCAACGGTCCGTCACGGTGAAGGCCGGGTCGGATCTGATCGTGGGCGAGACGTAGAGCCGGAAGTCGCGTCGCGCCGGCTGGGTGGCCTCGAGGAGCTCGGCGAGCTCGACCGTCTGCCAGTCGACCGCGTCGGCCTCGGCACGCGAGACGTAGAGCTGGGTGACCGGCGGCGGCTCCTTCCGGTCGTCCTCGCCGGGGAGCGGCTCCTGGCACACGTCGAAGGTCTCCAGCCGGTCCCAACGCTCGAACACGTCAGGGAGGAACACCTGCGCGCTCGGCACGATCCCGTCGGCGTAGTCGGCGGTGCTGTATTCGGCGGTGGGCTCTACGTACACGGCGAGATGACGTCCCCGGTCTGATTCCTCGTACCCGTCGCTGGTGTCGACGAGCGCCCCGCGCGTCAGCCGAAGCCCGAGCGGCTCCAGCTCGTCGCCGAACATGTCGGCCAGCTGCTCGAAGTCGTTGGGCGGCAGGTGCTCCTCGGCGGCAGGCTCGGAGCCATCGGAGCAGGCGGCGCCGAGGACGACGGCGAGAAGCAGCGCGAGGACAAGGGGCGGGCGCATGGCCCGGATGCTACTGATCCGACCCTTCGGAATTGAGCGCGCCGAGCCCGGGGTAGTCGGGTGGATAACGCTCGGCGCGGAACAGACGGCGCTTCTTGAAGACCTCTTGCTCGTCGAGCTCGACGACCTCGGCACTCTTGTCGAAGAACGGATTGACGTACTCCCAGACCTTCTCGCCCGCCGGCGTCACCTCGAAGATGACTCCGTGCGGGCCGTCGGCGATCAGCGTGTTGTCGTTGGGGAGGCGCTGGGCACCCGACGTGTGATGCGCGTAGAAGTCGGGGTCGGGCTCCCGCGGCCAGACCACTCGCGCGACTCGGGCGTCGAACACGCCGCTCTCGCCGAGCACGTAGTCACGCCCGTTCACGGCCGGCGCGACCTCGTCGACGGTCGTGTACGGGCGGTAGACCGTCCCGTTGTTGAACACGCTGATGCGGCCGGCGCCGTCGAGTCCGGGCGCGATCCACTCCGCGTCGTGCTGGCCGAACGACATGCGCGGCGCGACGTCGCCCCTTCCGTAGGCCGCCGGGTTGCCCCACCGGAAGCGCAGGTCTCCGGCCGGGCCGCGCGCCTCCTCGGTGGAGACGGCGTGGTCGATGATCCAGATCTCGTGGAACGCCCGCACGCTGAGCACGATCTGGTCGAGCTCGGGGTTGTACGCGACCGAGTTGGCGTGCATCCAGTCGCTGATCCCGGCGTTGGTGACGTAGTTGAGATCGATCCGACCCGGGTTGACCGCGGGATCGCCGAAGTTCGGCTTCGCGGGGTCACGGTCCTGCACCAGGTGGTCCCACGCGTGCCACTCCCAGGCGATCTGGTCGGTCCGAGGGTCGACCTCGATGACGTGCTCGGGCCACAGCTCCCCGTCTCGCAGAAGCTCGGGGTCGCGACCGGCGGCGATGGCCTCCTCCTCACCGACGAGCTCCCAGGCGAGGAGGAGCACGTTGCCGTTCGGGAGCGGCTCCACGTCGTGGTGCTGGAGGTGCTGGTCGTCGGCGTACTCGTAGCGCCAGGCGACCTCGCCGTCCCAGTCGAGCAGCTCGATCTGGCCACCCCAGCCGTTACCCGTCGAGAACGGGGTCTTGGCCCGCGTCTTGCCGGGGCGGAGGAGCTGGCCGTTCGCGAGGAGCTCGACCTGGAGCCCGGGCGTGATGTCGGCCCGCCAGCGGTGGACGACGTCCCCGTCGAGATCGACCAGGTAGGTCGTCTTCGACTCGCTCGGCGCGACCAGCGTGTACCCCTCGAAGGCGCCGTCGGCCCGCAACCTCACCGGGCGATCGCCGGCACCTCCCTCGTCGGCGCCGGCCGGGAGCGCGCTCGCGAGCACAGCGGCCGCGGCCGCGGCGATCTTGCGCACTCCTCGGAATCCACCCTTCACGCGCGGTGCACGCTAGGAGACCGCGCCAACCGGGCTCGCCCCGCACCGGCGTTTGCCACGAGAATGCGCGCAGACTGTCACGTGTTCGCCACGGGTGGCTACCCGACCGGCTGACGTCGAGAGGAGCGCGGCCATGAGCGTCGTGAAGATCAATGCCATCGAGGTCCCCGAGGGGATGGGGCCCGAGCTCGAGGAACGGTTCGCGAAGCGGGCGCGCGAGGTCGAGGGGATGCCCGGCTTCGAGGGCTTCGAGCTCCTGCGCCCCGTCGAGGGTGAGACGCGTTACTTCGTGTACACGCGCTGGGAGAGCGAAGAGGCGTTCCAGGGCTGGGTGAACAGCTCGGAATTCGTGCGCGGTCATGCGCAGGCGTCCGCCGATCGGGGCACCAAGCCGGTGGCACACGGATCGAGCCTCCTCGCGTTCGAGGTGGTCGAGAAGGTGGAGGCAGCACGCAGAGAGTGACGGGCCTCACCCGCGCCCGTCAGCGCCTCCGGGCGCCAGCACTTCCTTCTCGCCGCGATTCGGTAGAAGGGTCGTTACACGATATGGTCGTCGCACGATGGAAAGAGGAAGCCGCCGGGGATGAGCGATCGTCTCCCTGCCGACGACATCATCGGGCCCGACGAGCGTGATCCCGGCAACCTGGAACGCGAGCTGGCCGACTTCACGACCGGCGTCGGGATCCTGCGTCTCGTACCGCTGGCCGCGCTCATCGGTGTGCTTGCAGCGGGCGTCGCCCTCGCCCTCCTGAAGCTGATCGGGCTGTTCACCAACCTCGCGTATTTCCAGAGCTTCGCGACCGACCTGCGGTCCCCGGCCGGAAACGACCTCGGCGTGCTCGCGGTGCTGATCCCCATTGCCGGCGGCCTCGTCGTCGGCGTCATGGCCCGCTACGGATCGGAGCGGATCCGGGGCCACGGCATCCCGGAGGCGATGGAGACGATCCTGGTCGGCGGGAGCAAATCGGAGCCGCGGGTGATGGTCCTCAAGCCGGTTTCGAGCGCGGTGAGCATCGGAAGCGGCGGCCCATTCGGGGCGGAGGGCCCGATCATCCTCACTGGCGGCGCGCTCGGGTCGGTGTTCGGCCAGTTCTTCCACCTGAGCGCCATCGAACGCCGGAGCCTGCTCGTGGCGGGCGCGGCCGCGGGCATGAGCGCGGTCTTCGGCACCCCCGTTGCCGCGGTGATGCTCGGTGTCGAGCTCCTCGTCTTCGAGTGGAAGCCGCGGTCGATGATCCTCATCGCCGTCGCCAGCGCGGTGGCCGCCGCCGTTCGCATCGCGCTCGTCGAGCTCGGGCTGCTCGAGTCCGCGCCGCTCTTCCCGACGACGGTGACAGTGCCCGCCGGCGCGGCGACGCTCCTCGGCGGCGTCGTCATCGGGCTCGTGGGCGGGGCCGCGGCGTGGGTGCTGACAAAGGCGGTCTACGGGGCGGAGGACGCCTTCAAACGACTGCCGATCCACTGGATGTGGTGGCCCGCGATCGGCGGCCTCGTCGTCGGGATCGGCGGCCTCATCGAGCCGCGGGCACTCGGCGTCGGCTACGAGACCATCGCCGACGAGATCGAAGGGAACCTGGCCCTCGGCGTCCTCATCAGCGTCTTCGTGGTCAAGCTCGCGATCTGGTCGCTGGCCCTCGGCTCCGGGACGAGCGGCGGCATCCTCGCCCCGATCCTGATCCTGGGCGCCGCTGCGGGTGGAGCGCTCGGCCCCGTGCTCCCGGGCGGCTCCGTCGGGGCCTGGAGCGTGCTGGGCATGGCGGCTGTTCTCGCCGGCGTCACGCGCTCGCCCTTGACCGCCGTCGTGTTCTCCCTGGAGCTGACCAACGACGTCAACCTCCTGCTCCCGCTGCTCATCGCGAGCACCATCGCGCACCTCGTCAGCGTGCTCGTACTCAAGCGCTCGATCCTGACCGAGAAGGTCGCCCGCCGCGGCTTTCATGTGCTGCGCGAGTATGCGGTGAGTCCACTCGAGGCCCTGTTCGTCCGGGATGTGATGGCGACCGACGTGGTGACCGTACGGCCCGAGCACTCGCTCGCAGCGGTGTACGCGAGCGTCGAGCGTCGTCCGGAGGCGCGCCGCCAGCGTCTCCTGCCGGTCATCGACCGTGACGGCGATCTGGTCGGAGTCGTGCCCTGGGCCGACGTACTGGAACGGGCCGCCGACGCTCGCCTCACCGGGTCGATCGAGGCGCTCATGCACCGAGACGTCACCACCGCCCATCCCGACGAGACCCTGCGAGCGGTCGCCGACCGCATGGCCGCACAACGCTTGGGCGTCCTCCCGGTCGTGGCGCACGGCCGGTCCCGCCGGCTCCAAGGCATGGTGACCCAGTTCGAGCTTCTCGCGGCGCGCGAGCGCAACCTCGAGGAGGAGCGCCATCGCGAGCGGGTTCTCCGGCTGCGTGTCCTGCCCCGTCGAGACCGACCACGGGGGAGCTGACGAGTGCCTCGCCGCCTGACCGACGCCGACTACCGGCGCCTGCTCGAGTTCCGAACCGGCCTGCGTCGCTTCGAGCACTGGAGCCAGGAGCGGGCCGCCGAGGTCGATCTCACGACCGCGCAGCACCAACTCATTCTCGCAATTCGCGGGCACGGGGAGGACCGGGGCCCGACGATCGGTGACGTCGCCGACTACCTCCAGCTCCGTCACCACAGCGCGGTCGGGCTGATCGATCGGGCCGAGGCGGCGGGGCTCGTCCGCCGGGTCGTGGATCCCGCCGACGCCCGCGTCGTGCGGCTCTCGCTCACGCCGATCGCCCGGCGCCGGCTCGAGTCCCTTGCCGCCGCCCACCTCGAGGAGCTCTCCCGGCTGGCGCCGGCGTTGCGGGCAGTGTGGCGGGGGCTCGAAGACGGCTCGGATTGAGCGCTGCGCGCCCGGGGAGGAGTGGCGCAGTGGTAGCGCACGATGCCTGGTTTGGAGGTGGGGCAGGCGTCCGCCTGCCCTAGCCTGGTGCGCGCCGGGGAGTGGCGCAGTGGTAGCGCACCTGCTTTGGGGGCAGGCGGTCGGCGGTTCGAATCCGCCCTCCCCGACCGCGGGTGTAGCTCAATGGCAGAGCCTCAGCCTTCCAAGCTGATGACGCGGGTTCAATTCCCGTCACCCGCTCCAATCACGTCGGGTCGGTGCTCCGATCCGGGAACCGGGTGAGCAGGTCGGGCTCGTGGGCCGTGACGAGCAGCATGTCGGCGCCGACGACGCCGTCGAGCTCGAGCTCCAGCTCCACGAGCATGCCCGGTTCGAGCACCTCGTCGCCGGCCAGGCCCTCGTAGCCGAGGCCGACGCCGTGCAGGGTGACGCCGTCCTCGGCACGTAGGTCATCGACGCGCGTGCCCGGCCGGCAACGGTCGACGAGGTGCGGCCACGACTCGTGCCAGCGACGCGACTCCGCCTCCCGCATGCTCCACGCGTCTCCACACGCCAGGGTTCGCGCCAGCGAACCCTCCCACCCGTCGACGAGCGCGCCCGCCCGCATGGCCACGAGGTCACGGTCCTCGACGGCGCGGTCCCGCACGAACCGCCGCGACCGGCCGTCGTCCACCACGCAGAACGAGCCCTGGAACGCGGGGACGGTCGCGCCCAGTGCGCAGCGCGCCTCCTCGAACACCCCGAGCAGCTCCCGCTCGGTCACGCCGGGTTGCAGTGCGTCCACGACCGCGGCGAGCGCGCGCTCGACCACGTCCACGGCGGCGCGGATGGCCGCCACATCGTCCGGCGACTTCACCCGACGTACCCGCCGCATGAGCGCTTCGCCGTCGACGATCTCGGCGTCGGGGAAGGCGCCCGCCAGGAGCTGCTCGAACATCGGCGTGAGCCCGTCGACGCCGATCCGGCGGGCGCCGCTCGCTCCCGGCGCCGCCGCCACCGCGCCCACCAGGTTCGCCGGGTTCCAGCTCAGGGGATAGAGCCGGTCGGGCGGGACGTCGGCCGGCACTCCCTCATCCGTGATGCTGAGCAGGTGCACCGCCCCCGTCCTTCGCACGACCGCGCAGCCGGGTGCAAACGCGCGCGTGCCAGCCAGCGACAGCCGGTTGGCGCCACTGACGTAGCGGGCGTTGCCCTCGCGCCCGAGCACGAGCAGGTCGACATCGGCGCGCGCCATCTCGGCGATTGCACGGTCGAGGCGCTCACTCATCGCGGCGCCTCCGCGCGGGCGCCGAGCACCGTCCAGCCCGTCTCGGTCACCGCCACGATCTCCTCTGCCCGGTAGCCGGCGCGACCGTCGTCCCAGATCACCGGCTCGAACACCAGCACCATCCCCGCAGCGAGCACGACGCCGTCGTCGAAGCTCTCGCCGAGGTCGGTGCCGACGTAGGGCATCTCGGCGCTGTCGGTGCCGATGCCGTGGGCAAGGTAGAGGTGCGGGAGCCAGGGCCGGCAGCGACCGGCAGGAGCCGCTGCGCGAACGACGTCGCCGGCGGTCGCGCCCGGCCGGACCACCTCGAGCACCCGGTCGACGAGGGCGCGCCAGCGCGTGAACTGCTCGTGGTGGTGCTGTCGGGCACCACCGACGACCCAGGTGCACCCGAAGTCGGACGCGTAGCCCTCGTAGTTGATGCCGGTGTCGACCCAGACGACGTCGCCGTCGACCAGCTCGCGCGGCCGGGTGGGGGTCGGGAACACGACGTCGCCGGTGGCCGAGTAGGGCCCGGCGGCGACGCTCGGCGGCATCACCTGGAAGATCGGGTCGACGGTGTTGGCCGACGCGCCGAGCTCGAAGACCCGCCGGAGGAAGCGGCCCGAGAGGTCGGTGGCCCGCACGCCCGGGCCGACGATTGCCGCCACGTCGCGCATCGCCTTCTCGTTGATCTCCTGGGCGCGGCGGATGCACTCGAGCTCGTCGCCCGTCTTGACGATCTTCGCCGCACCGAGCACGCCGGCGGCATCGACGATCTCGCGCCCGGCCAGCGCCGCGCGCACGGGCATGGTGTATTCGTCGAATGCCAGTCGTCCCGGCGGTAGCAGCTCGGCGAGTGACCGGGCGCCGGCCTCCCACTCGGGCGCGAGGGCGGCGTGCACGTGATCGCTCGGCAGCTCCGGCGGTGCGCCCTCGGGCACGGCCGTGAACAGGTGCGGCTCGCCGTCTCGGCGCAACACGGCCACGGCCCGGTTGGCTGCAGCCCGAGCGGGCTCGGCGGCCGGAACGCGCGCGCCGGTCGCATACGCCACGTTGTTCTGGCCGAGGAGCACGAGACCGTCGATTCCTTGCGCGGCCATCGCCGCGAGCAGCTTCCCGCGCCGTTCGCGGCGCATCCGGGCGAGGTCGAGCCCCGTCCCCGTCGGTGCCGTGCCCCCGATCACAGGGGCAGGTTGTAGGCGGCGACTGCGTTCGTCCCCAGGATTCGCCGCTGGTCGGCGCCCGGCAGATCCGCGATCGCGGCGAGCAGCTCCTTGACGACGTCGGGATGGAACTCGGGGTGGGGGTAGTCGGATGCCCACAGCACCCGGTCAGTCCCGAGGTGCTGTGCGCACGCCGCCAGGTTCCACTCTTCGGGCTCGAAGCTCACCCAGCACTGGCGGGCGAAGTACTCACTCGGCAGCATGCTCAGCCAGCGCTTCTCGAGTGGGAACGCCCTCACCTGCTCGTCCATGCGCTCGAGCTGGGTCGGCACCCAGCCTCCGCCCGATTCGAGGAACAGGAAGCGCAAGCGCTCGAAGCGCTCGCACACGCCACCCATGACGAGTCGCCCGAGGGTGACGACCATGTCGACCGTGTTGCCGACGGCCTGGCCCAGCCCCGAGCCGCCGTGAAGCTCGTCCATGGCCATGTTCGTGACCATCATGTTCTCGCTTTCGGCCACGAGCCCGAACTTCCGGCACGCGCCGGGCGTATCGACGTGCACGCCCGGATGCAGCCCGACGGGAACGTCGAGGTCCTGGCACGCGCCCCAGAACGGGTCGTAGACCGAGTGGTTGAGCGGCAGCTCGTCGACGTAGGCCGATGGGCGGATGAACACACCGCGGAGACCGAGGCTGTTCACGGCGCGCTCGACCTCACCGACGGCGCGCTCGACGTCTTGCAGGGGAACCGCGGCGATGCCGAACAGGCGCGTCGGATCGGCTGCGCAGTACTCGGCGACCCAGTCGTTGTACGCCCGTTGGCAATCGGTGACGAAGTCGACGTCACGGAAAGCGGGGATGGGGTCGACCGGCCCGAAGAACATGGAGAACGACGGGTAGAGGACGGCGGCATCGATGCCGTCGCGGTCCATGTCGGCGATTCGTGCGTCGGGGTCGTAGCCGCCGGGCACGCGCAGGCTCTGGAGCAGATCGTGGAACTCGGCCGGGGTCATGCCGACCGCCGCGCTCATCGCGTCCTGGAGCTCGCGCCCTCCCGCGCGCACCGCGCCTCCGGCGTAGGTGATCTCGTAGACGTCGTCCTCGACGACCTTGTGGGGGATCCAGTCACCCCAACGGTCGCGGTCCATGCGGTCGAGCCAGAGATGCTCGGCCGGCTCCATGGTGTGGCCGTCGGCATCGATGACGAGTGACTGCTCGGCCATCTCGCAACACCCCCTGACGCGCGCGTCAGGAATGGTGGCACCCTCGACGTCGGCCGGCCAGCGCGCGCCGAAGAACGGCGCGATTGGGGTGACCGAGGGGATTCGAACCCCCGACCTCCGGGACCACAACCCGGCGCTCTCACCAACTGAGCTACGGCCACCATGGCAGCCCCCGGTCGAGACCGGTGGCCGGCGCGCCCGGGAGGATTCGAACCCCCGACCCTCGGATTAGAAGTCCGACGCTCTGTCCACCTGAGCTACGGGCGCTCGTCCTCGGCGGGCGTGCCAGTGTACCGGGCACCCTGGTCGAGAAGCGCGAGGATGCGCGCGGTGGCCGCGGGCGCGTCGACGTCGATGACCACGTCGTGCTCCGCGCCCTCCCCCACCGAGACGACGCCGTCCGGGCCCACGGCCAGGCGCCGTCGCTCGGTTCGGACCACCGGGTCCCCGAGCAGTGCGAGGAGAGCCAGCGGGTCATGGAGGCAGACGCGCTCCTTCCAGCTTGTGAGGATCGGCTCGAGCGTGTCGTCGGCGTCCACCAACCGGTGTCGGTCGCTCTCGGCGAGGCACGTACGGACGGTCACGTCGAGGGGGCACACGAGCACGCGTGGCGCGCGCTCCAACACCGTCGCAGCCGCGCCCGGATCGGTCGCGAAGTTGTGCTCCACGGTGCGCAGGGCGCCGCGATGGCGCACGGGCGCCAGCGCCCCGCCCATCACGGCGAGTTGCCGCGGGACTTCCCCGGCGTTCACCAGGACGGCGAGATTCGTCAGCGGCCCGATGGCGAGGACGGCGTCGGGGTCGCACACCCCGAACCCTTCCGTATTCAGCAACGAGCCGATGGTGACGGGAACCTCGCCGACCAGGCGCTGCGCGACGCTCGCCCGCGCCCCGTCGGCATCGTCGGCGGTGCTGACGCCAACGAGCTCGACGTCGGGATGGGCGAGGGCGCAGAGCAGTGCGATGGCGTCGTCGGGATTGGTGCCGACATCGGTGTCGACCCAGAGCCGCACGCTACGCCGCCGGTTTGCCCAACAGCGCGCGCAGCGCGGGCTCGAGCGCGGGATGCTCGAACCGGTAGCCGGTGTCGAGCAGACGCCGCGGCACCACGCGCTGGCCGGTGAGGAGCAGGGAGTGCACAAGCTCCATGCCGTAGAGCACCTTCAAGGGTGTAATGGGCGTCGGGATCGCCGTCGGACGCCGCACGACGCTCCCGAGGGTCTTGGTGTAGTCGGCGTTCGTCACCGGGTTGGGCGCGGTGCTGTTGACGGGCCCGGCGACGTCGTCACGGCCGAGGACGTGGCGGATCGCGCCGACGTGGTCGACGATCGAGATCCAGCTCATCCACTGCTTTCCCGTGCCGATGCGCCCGCCGAGACCGACCTTGAACGGGAACAGCATGCGCTTGAGCACGCCGCCGTCGGCCGACAGCACCGGCCCGGTGCGCATTCGCACGACCCGGATGCCGGCCTGCTCGGCCGGCGCGGTTGCGCCCTCCCACGCGACGCAGACCTCGGCGAGGAAGCCGTCTCCGGGCGGGCTCTCCTCGGTCAGCACCTCGTCGCCGTGCACGCCGTAGTAGTCGACGCCGGAGGCCGACACGAGCACCGACGGCTTCGATGCCAAGCCCGCGAGCGTCTCGGCGAGCAGCGTGGTCCCGCGGGTGCGGCTCTCGCGGATCTCCCGCTTGCGCTCGGGTGTCCACTTCTTGTCGCCGATGCCCGCGCCGGCGAGGTGCACGACCGCAGCGACACCGTCCAGGCCCGCGGCGTCGATTCGACCCGCGGCGGGATCCCATTCGATCGTGTCGGCGCTGCCGGAGCCGTCCCGGACCAGGCGGAGAACACGGTGACCGTCACGTCGGAGCGCGGGGACGAGCGCGGAGCCGATCAGACCCGAAGCGCCCGTGATCGCAACGTCCACGGCGACACGGTAGCGATACGATGCGGCCCGAGCGCCCCTAGCTCAATTGGCTAGAGCAGCTGACTCTTAATCAGCGGGTTCGGGGTTCGAGTCCCCGGGGGCGTACCAATCCGCGCCGCGAATGTCACCCGATGTCGACCACGACGCGGGTCGGGTCCTGGAGTGTGGTCACGGTGAACGGCCGCTGCTCGTCGAGGCCGACCACCCACGTGAGGAGCGCCTCGAAGTCGCCCGTGCGCACGACCTCGCGGATCTGCGCCGTGTCGGACGGCGTGAACTCGGTCGGGCCGGTGTAGCTCGGTGTGCTGGTCTCGAAGTCGAAGCCGCTGGCCGACGGCATACGGATCTGGAGGAAGGTCGAGCCCTGCACCGCGACGGGGTCGCCCGAGCCGTCCATGACGATGGGGCCGGGCACGTACCCGACCTGGAAGCCGGGGTCGCCCGGATCGCGGAACTCGAAGACGACGCGGTCGAAGCACGGATGGCCGGCCACGCGTACGTCGGTGAGGACCATGACTTCCGCCTGGCCGGCCAACTCGACCGGTGCGGTTCCGCCCTCGAACGTGCACGATCCCGAGCCCGATGACGGCGGGGCCGACGACGGTGCCGTGGTGCTCGCAGCCGTCGTCGCGGCCGACGAACCGGAGCCGTCGTCGTCGCCGCACGCCGAAAGCGTGAGCGGCAGAGCGAAGGCGAGGCCGAGCGCGACACGACGCATCCGACGACCATACCCACCCGTACACTGCCGCCCGTGGCACCGCTCGACCCGCTGGCCTCGTTCCGTCTCGACGGCCGCGTCGCGATCGTGACCGGCGCCAGCTCGGGCCTGGGCGCACGGTTCGCGCGCGTGCTCGACGCTGCGGGCGCGAGCCTGATGCTCGCCGCTCGCCGCCTCGACCGCCTGGAGAAGCTCGCGGGGGAACTGACCGATGCCGGTGCCCATCGCTGCGACCTCGCCGATCCCGACGCTCCCGCCGAGCTCGTCGCCGCCGCACTCGATCGCTGGGGGCGGATCGACGTGGTGGTCAACAACGCCGGCACCTACGAGAGGATGCCCGCACTCGACGAGCCCCCCGACCGCTTTCGCGAGGTCCTCGAGGTCAACCTGGTCGCTCCGTTCGCCCTCGCGCAGCAGGCAGCGCGCTCGATGGTCGAGTCGGACCGGGGCGGCACCATCGTCAACATCGCGTCGATCTGGGGTGTCGTCGGCGTGGGCCAGATCCCCGAGGCGAGCTACGCGGCGTCGAAGGGCGGCCTCGTGAACCTCACACGAGAGTTGGCGGCCCAGTGGGCCCGACAGGGTGTCCGCGTCAACACGCTCGCGCCGGGTTGGTTCCCGAGCGAGATGACGCAGGGAACGATGTTCGGTGACGAGCGCGCCGAACGCTGGATCCGCAACCACACCCCGATCGGTCGCGGCGGCCACGAGCACGAGCTCGACGGTGCGCTGCTCTTCCTCGCCTCCGACGCCAGCAGCTACGTCACCGGACAGGTCGTGTGCGTCGACGGCGGTTGGACCGCAGTATGAGGTTGCGGCTCCTCGTGATGGGGGCACTCGTCGCCGCTCTGGCGGGGAGCGCCTGCTCCGACCCGGAGGTTCACCAAGCGTCGAGCGACCCCCTCCCACCGGTCGGTGAACGGGAGCCCGGTGATCCCGAGGTGCAGGCCACCGGCGGCCCGATGGTCATCGAGACCTCGAACTACCTCGTCGCGCCGGGCGCCGCCCAGACCGTCGTCGACGACATCACGCGCGAGCTGGGCCCGCTCCTCGTCACCTCGTTCGACCTCTACGACCGCTACGCGATCTTCGAGGCCCAGGATCCGGGCAAGCCCGACAACCTCGACCGGTACATCTACCGGGACGGTGCGCTGGGAGACCCCGAGCCCGTCCACGTCGACCAGACCGTGCTCGACGAGCTCCCCAACCGGCTGTTCTCGCTCTCGGATGTGAACTGGAACGCCGTCTCGACGGTGGCGGAGGTCGCGATGGTGCAGCTCCAGATCGAGGATGCCGAGGTCAACCACCTGGGCGTCGACCGGAGCCACGACTCCGGCGCGGTCGAACTCTCGCTCTCGGTCAGCGGACCACGGCGGAGTGGCAGCGTCGAGGCCACCGCCGACGGCACGGTGACCGAAGCGCGCGTCTACTGAGACGAGCTCGCGGACTGCGGCCCGCCGACCGTCAGGCCGCCGGCTTCTCCAGGATGTGGACCGCGCAGGCCGAGCCGAGCCCGATCACGTGGGTGAGGCCGACCTTGGCGCCCTCGATCTGGCGGTCGCCGGCCTCGCCCCGGAGGTGGGTGGCGACCTCGTAGAGGTTGGCGGCCCCGGTCGCGCCGATGGGATGGCCCTTGGAGATGAGGCCGCCGGAGACGTTCACCGGGATCTTCCCGTCCCGCCACGGAGCGCCTTCGTCGATGAACTTGCCCGCCTCACCGCGGCCACAGAGCGAGAGGTTGTCGTAGTGGATGAGCTCGGCCGTGGCGAAGCAGTCGTGCAACTCGACGAGGTCGAGGTCTTGCGGGTCGACGCCGGCCGTCTCGTACGCCTGGTCGGCGGCCCGGCGCGTCAGCGTGCTCACGTCGGGCTGCACCTGGTCGCTCTCGGTCCACTCGTCCGAGGTCATCACCGACGCGGAGATCTTGATCGCCCGCTTGCGCTGCTCCGCACTCAGAGTCTGGAGCTTCTCCTCGGAGACGAGCACCAGCGCGGCGGCGCCGTCACCCGTCGGGCAGCACATGAGCAGCGTGTTCGGATAGCTCATCATCTCGGCGTTCATGACCTCGTCGAGCGTGAACGGCTTCTGGTACTGCGCAAGCGGGTTGAGGGTCGAGTGCTGGTGGTTCTTCTCCGCCACCTTGGCGAACTGCTCGAAGTCGACCCCATCGTGCTCGTTCGCGTACTCCATACCCGCCTGCGCGAACACACCCGGCATGAGCCCGGTGCCGATGATCCCCTCGACGCCCATGACGGATCCGTAGCGCCCCCCGGGCTCGTAGACGTGCTTCTCGCTCCGAGCCTTGCCGGCGCCGCCGAGCAGACCCTGCTTGCCCATCTGCTCCATGCCCACCACGAGCCCCATGTCGGCCTCGCCCGACTTGATGGCCATGTACACCGTGCGCACGGCGGTCGCGCCCGTGGCGCAGGCGTTGGCGACGTTGTAGACGGGGATGCCGGTCTGGCCGATCTGCTTCTGGAGGCGCTGGCCGACACCGCTCATCGCCTCGAACAGGCTGCCGGCGCCGAGCACGTCCATGTCGTGGATCGTCACGTCGCCGTCGTCGAGCGCGTCCATCGCCGCGTCGGCACCGAGGTCGATCAGGTCCTTGTCGGGATAGCGGCCGAAGCGAGTCATCGACGCGCCGAGGACCCAGACGTTGTCGCCGTTGCTGGTCATGACCGTTTCCTCTCCTCGTCCTCTACGCAGGCTCGTAGCCGAACGCCACTGCCTCGGTGCCGTCGTCGTCGGTGCCGGCAACGAACGTCGTGAGCCGCACCGGCATGCCCAGCGACACCTTCTCGGGGACCGGCTCGACGTTGACGACGTTGGCCTTCACCACGCCCCCACCGTCGAGGTCGACGATCGCCGACACGTACGGCGTCGGCACCCCGGGCGCGGCGCGGTGCACGATCGTGAAGCTGCGCACCGTGCCCTCGCCTCCGAGCGGCCGCACGTCGAACGACCGTTTGCCGCACTTCGCGCAGGCGTTGCGACGATCGAAGTATTGCGCCCCGCATTCGGTGCACGTGTGAGCGACGAGGTGCGGCGCGCCGTCGCCCAGCACCAGGTAGTCGACGATCGGAACCTGCTCGCCCATCTACCGGGACGCTAGCGCGAGACTCGTGGGCACGCGAGCGTGGCGGAATCTGGCAGACGCGCAGGGTTTAGGTCCCTGTGCCCTTCGGGGCGTGGGAGTTCGAATCTCCCCGCTCGCACGCCACCTCTCTGGGTCGCGCTCGCTTCGCTCGCCGCTCCCGCACGCAGCCGGCAGCCCGGGGCCGGGCAAAGCCCGCCCCCTCATCGAGGGATGGCAGCTTCTACTTCTTCTTCTTCTTGTTCTTCCGGCCGAAGCGACGCTTCTTCTTCCGGGGCTCGAACTCGGCGATGACATCGGGAGCGGCCAGGTTGACGATCTCCTCGGCCTCGTCGAGCAGGGCGGCGATGTCTTCGCCCTGGGGCTCGGCCGCCGCGGGCGGGGTGGCGCGGCTGAGACTCCCGTACTGCCAGCCGGCGTCCATCCGCCGCTTCGTGAACGCGGGACAGTCGTCGGGACAGCGCCAGGGGGCTTCGGGCGCCAGGTCGAGCCGGCACTTCTGGGCGACCTCGCCCGACGGGTAGGTCCGGCTGTCGTAGTGCTTGCAATCGGTCCGCATCGGCACGCGCCCATTGTGGCGCGGCGGGAACGGCCGGCGCGCTCGGCTCAACCGAGCCAGTCGTTGGCGCTCTCGAGCAGGTAGCGGCTGACGCCGAGACAACGCTCCAGCGAATCGCACGAGACGGCGTCGCCGTCACGGATCCGCAGCAGCGAGACCCGCTGGTGGGCGATGATCCGCAGGCTGCGCTCGGGTGCGTCGGTCGCGGCGGGGATCGAGTCGATCGCCGAGACCTCGAGCGGCAGGTCGGGGCCACCGTGACCCGCCAGCTCGGTCGACAGGACCAACAGGTCGGGCCCGTGCGGGAGCGGCGGCAGCGCCCAGGTGAAGTTGAGCGGGAAGTGGAACTCGTCGGGCGGGTCGTCGCCGTCGGGCCGGCCCATCACCTCGTCCTCGAAGGTGAGCAGCACCCGCGGGTCGATATCGAGCGAGAGATAGAGGTCGACCGGGCCGGCGCACCCCTCCTCGGGATGGAGATCGACCTCCCAGGTCTGGCGCAGCGAGTAGCTCTCGACGAAGTGGCGCTCGTCGTGGACGTGGAAGCCGTGCTCGACCGCGTGGTCCTTGAGGTCGGCGACGAACCCGGCAACGTCGATGACGGCCACTACGCCTCCAACGCGGCGCGGAGCGCCTTGGTGACGTCGTCGAACGCCTGCTGGGCCGGCTCCATGAAGTCGCGCATCCCGAAGAAGCCGTGGAACACACCGTCGTAGCGACGCAGCTCGACCGCCACCCCAGCGGCCTCGAGCTTGCGGGCGTAGAGCTCGCCCTGGTCGCGCAGGGGGTCGAACTCCGCCGTGAGCACGAATGCCGGCGGCAGGCCCGTGAGGTCGGCGGCGCGCATGGGTGAGAAGCGCCAGTCGGCGCCGTCGCTCTGGTCGTTCAGGTACTGGTTGAAGAACCAGCGCATCGACTCCAACTCGAGGAAGTAGCCGGTCGCGTTCTCCCGCATCGACCTGCTCTCGAACTCGTGGTCGGTGACCGGGTAGATGAGCAGCTGGAACGCGATCTCGGGCTCGCCCGCGTCGCGCGCGAGGAGGCTGACGACCGCGGCCAGGTTGCCGCCGGCGCTGTCGCCCGCCACGCCGACGCGAGCCGGATCGCCGCCCAGCTGGCCCGCGTGCCCCGCAGCCCACCGGGTCGCGGCCAGCGCGTCGTCGACCGCGGCGGGGAACTTGTGCTCGGGCGCCAGGCGGTAGGCGACCGATACAACGACACAGCCGACCGCGTTGGCGAGGGACCGGCAGGTGTTGTCGTGCGTCTCGAGGCTGCCGATCGTCCAACCGCCGCCGTGGAGCCAGACCAAGATCGGGAGTGGACCGTCGCCGCGGGGGCGGTAGACCCGCACCGGGATCTCGTGGCCCCCGAGGCCCGGGATCGCGTGGTGGTCGACCCGGTCGACCGGCTCGGCGGCCGCCCGGCCCGCCCTGGCGAACTCCTCGATCTGCGCCCGCATCACCGCCACGTCGGTCGACTCGTCGATCACGAGACCGGAGTCGCGCATGACGTCGAGAACGAGCTGCGCCTGCGGATGCACCGGCACCGGCTATCTCCCCTCGGTCTGCTCGATCACCCGCAGGCCCTGGGCCAGGGTGCGAAACGCCTCCCCGCGGTGGGAGTGGGCGTGCTTCTCGTCGTCGGTCATCTCGGCAAAGGTACGACCGTCGCCGGTGGCGGGTACGAACACGGGGTCGTACCCGAACCCCCGTCGCCCTCGGGGCGCGGCGGCGATCACGCCCTCGACCGTCCCCAGCGCCGCCACCTCCAGCCCGTCGGGCCAGCGGGCGACCGCGACCGTCGAGAACCGGGCGGTCCGGCGCTCCCGCGCGACGCCCTCGAGGTCGGCGAGCAGGCGGACGACGTTGTCCTCGTAGGTCGCGCGCGGACCTGCGTACCGGGCCGAGCGCACCCCGGGGGCGCCGTCGAGCGCGTCGACCTCGAGTCCGGTGTCGTCTGCGAGAGCTGGCAGGTCGGTTGCGTCGCACAGCGCGGTTGCCTTCAGCCGGGCGTTCTCCTCGAGCGTGCCCCCGGCCTCCTCGACCTCGGGCACGGTCGCGGGCCGATCGACCAGGTCGATCGCGACGCTCGTCTCCCGCAGCACGGCCGCGATCTCACGCGCCTTGTCGCGGTTCGCGGTCGCGAGCACGAAGGTCGTCATTCGCGGCGAGGGGTGGGTGGCTCCGCCAGCATCTCCCGCTGGAGCTCGAAGACCTGACCGATACCGGCCTCGGCGAGGGTGAGGAGCTCGTCGAGCTCGGTGCGCGAGAAGGGCAGGCCCTCGGCGGTGCCCTGCACCTCGATGAAGCGGCCCGACCCCGTCATCACCACATTCATGTCGACCTCGGCCCGCACGTCCTCGGAATAGTCGAGGTCGAGGTGGGCGAGCGCGTCGACCACCCCGACCGAGATCGCTGCGCAGACGTCGTCGACGGGATGGGCGGCGATCGTCTTGGCCGCCACGAGCCGTGAGAAGGCGTCGTGCAGGGCGACGTAGCCGCCGCAGATCGAGGCGGTGCGCGTACCACCGTCCGCTTGGAGCACGTCGCAGTCGACGGTGACCTGCACCTCCCCCATCGCCGTCAGATCGGTGACCGCCCGCAGCGATCGGCCGATGAGGCGTTGGATCTCCTGCGTTCGCCCCGACTGCTTGCCACGGGCGGCCTCCCGGTCGCTGCGCTCGCTCGTCGATCCGGGAAGCATCGAGTACTCGGCGGTCACCCAGCCGCGCCCGGAACCTCGCAGCCACGGCGGCACCCGCGCCTCGACCGACGCGGTGCACAGCACTCTCGTCTTCCCGAACTCGACCAGGACCGACCCGGCCGCGAACTCGGTGAAGTCGCGCGTGAACGTCATCGGGCGCAGCTCGTCCGGCTCGCGTCCGTCCTTGCGACTCCCCATGTCGAGCTCCCTACACCCGGGTGACGAGATGGGGAGCCGCGAGGGTCACCGGCTCCCCGAAAGCCTCTGATCCTTCCGCGACCGACACCACCGGGTCGAGTTCCGGCCAGAGGTGGGTGAGCATCAACCGGCGGGCGCCGGCCTCGCGAGCGGCCGCTCCCGCCTCGCCCGCGGTCAGGTGGTGGGGCCAGCCCTTGTGCCCTTCCTGGTAGGTCGCTTCCGAGAGCACGAGGTCGGCGCCGGCGCCGAACGCGCCGACAGTCCAGTCCGGGCCGGTGTCGGCCGTGTAGACGAGCCGCTTGCCGTCGCCAATGAGCTCGACCGCGTACGTCGGGGGCGGATGGTCGGTACGGGAGAACCGCAGCGCGAGATCACCGACGGTCACCCCGTCACGGTCACCGAGGGTGTTCCACTCGAAGGTGCTGCCCCAGTCGCTCGCGAGTGTGCCCAGCCGCTGCTCGGCACCCTCGGGCGCGTACACGGGCAGCCCGGAGCGCTCGAGGCCATAGTGCAGGAAGACGTGCAGACCGTAGATGTCGACGCAGTGGTCGGGGTGCTCGTGGGTGAGCACCACCGCGTCGAGCTCTTCCACCGACACGTGCTGCTGGAGATGAGGGAAGGTCCCGTTGCCACAGTCGAGCCACAAGGACGTGCCGCCGGCCTCGACCAGGTAGCCGCTGCACGCGCCGCCAGTCCCCGAACCGTACGACCCCGAGGCACCGAGCACCGTCAGGTCCATCCCATGGCTCCCTCGCCCGGCGCCGGGCCATCCTCCGGAGAGGTGGCCGGCGCCGCCCCTTCGGGGTCGCTCGTCCGCACGTCCATCAACGCGCTCCCGTGTCCCAGTCCCAGCGCTGCACCGACGCGACCTCGGGTCCGAGGAACCGCTCGCCCAGCTGCCGGAACGTCTGGACGTCGCCGCTGGTGAGGAACTCGTGACGCGCTTCGCTCCCGCGAGCAGCGCGGCCGGTCTCGGTGAGCAGGGTGCGCACCTCGAATGCCGTCTCGTCGGCACTGGAGACCAGCACGACGTCGCGACCCATGACGTCGCTGATCGTGCGCGCCAGCAACGGGTAGTGCGTGCATCCCAGCACGAGCGTGTCGACGCCCGCGTCCCGAACCGGTGCCAGGAGACGCTCGGCCAGCACGTGCACCTGGTCGGATTCCACGTCGCCCGCCTCGACGAACTCGACGAAGCCGGGGCAGGCCGCGCACGTGAGCGTGACGTCGTGCTCGGCGACATCGGCGGCGCGCTGGTACGCGCCGGACGAGATCGTGCCGACGGTGCCGATCACACCGATGCGGCCCGAGCGGGTGACGCGGGCAGCGGCTCGCAGTCCCGGCTCGATCACGCCGATCACGGGCACGTCGAGGCGCGCCCGGAGGGACTCGAGCGCGACCGACGCGGCGCTGTTGCACGCGACCACGACGAGCTTGGCCCCCTGGTCGGCGAGCAGGTCACCGATCGCGAGGGCGTACTTCAAGACCTCGTCGGCGGGCTTGGTGCCGTAGGGGAACCGGCCGGTGTCGCCGAAGTACACCACGGGCTCGGCAGGCAGCAGGTCGATGAGCGCCCGCATCACCGTCAGCCCCCCCAGGCCGGAGTCGAAGACGCCAACAGGGCCGTCGTGACCGGTCGGCATCTTGCTCACGAGCGTGCCCCGGCCGCGCGGCGCAAGCGGTCGGCGACCGCGGTCCCGACGCCCACTTCCGCGGGGGCAACGGCGAGCACGACTTCGAGCCCGGCGTCGTCGGCCGCGCGCAAACGGGCGTAGAGCACTCGGGCGTACTCGTCGGCGTCACGGGGCGACTCGAGCACGACGACGCCGGCGGGCAGGTTGTCGGGTCGCTTCTCGCCCAGCACGCCGACGCGCCTGCCGCTCGCGAGCTCGCGGGCAGCGCGCTCGGTCACGTCGGCAGCACCCACGAGCACGACCCGGGCGCGCGGCGAGTAGTGCGATGGGAGCGTGCCCGGGGCGCCGCCGGTTGCGCCTTGTCGCACCGGGACCGGTCGACCCGCGAGCTCCTCCACCCGTTCGGTCGCCACGCCACCGGGACGGAGAATGACGGGTTCGGCGGTTCCGCCGCCATCCGAGAAGGCGACGATCGTCGACTCCACCCCGATGGTGCAGGGGCCCCCATCGAGCACGACATCGACGTCGGCACCCAGATCGGCGCGCACGTCGTCGGCGCGCGTCGGGCTCACCCGGCCGAACCGGTTCGCCGACGGCGCCGCGATCCCCCCGTCGAACCGGCGCAGCAGCCGGAGCGCGAGCGGGTGGTCGGGCACACGCAGGCCCACGGTGCCGCGCCCGCCCGTCACCTCGTCGGGAACCCGCTCGGTCCGCGGGAGCACCAGCGTGAGTGGCCCGGGCCAACAGGCCTCCGCGAGCGTCCAGGCGACGACGGGCACGGCTGCCGCCCAGCGATCGAGCGCCGCGGCCGCAGCGATGTGCACGATGACCGGGTGGGATCGAGGCCGTCGCTTCACCGCGTACAGGCGGTGCAACGCCGCCGGGTCGGCGGCATCGGCGCCGAGGCCGTAGACGGTCTCGGTCGGGAAGGCCACCAGCCCGCCGGCCCGCAGGACCTCGACAGCCCGCTCGATCTCGGTATCGGTGACCATCCCGTCATTGTCCCCCACGCGGAGCGGCGACCGGAGAAGCGGCGGGAATCCTGACCCTGCGGGTCGGCTTGTACAGTGACACGATGGCAGTCGAAGTCCGCCTCCCCACGCTCCTGCGACCGCACGCTGACGGCGCTGCGTCGGTGCCGGCCGAGGGGGCGACCATCGGGGACGTGTTCGCGGATCTGGTCGGGCGGTACCCGGGCCTGGCCGGTCAGCTGACCGACGACGACGGAGGCCTGCACCGCTTCGTGAACGTGTACCGCAACGACGACGACATCCGATATCTCGAGAAGCTCGACACCAAGCTGGCCGACGGCGACGTCGTCTCCATCCTCCCGGCCGTCGCCGGCGGCTGAGTCGGCGGCGGGACGGCAGCTCCCGTGCGGTACGAGTCGATCCTCGACCTGATCGGCGACACCCCCCTGCTCGCGCTGCACGCGCTCTCGCCCAACCCGTCCGTGCGCATCTGGGGCAAGCTCGAGGGGCAGAACCCGGGGGGCTCGGTGAAGGACCGCATCGCCCTCGAGATGGTCGACGACGCCGAGCGTCGAGGTGTCCTGAAGCGGGGCGACACGATCCTCGAGCCGTCGTCGGGCAATACCGGGATCGGGCTCGCCCTGGTCGCCCGCCTTCGGGGTTACCGCCTGCGCGTCGTGCTGCCGGAGAACGTGTCGGTGGAACGGCGCCAGATCCTCGAGATCTTCGGCGCCGACGTCACGCCGTCGCCGGCCGAGGAGGGCAGCAACGGCGCCATCCGGCTGGCGGAGAAGCTCGCGGCCGACGACCCGACCCTCGTGCTGCTCTTCCAGTACGGCAACCCGGCCAACGCGGCCGCCCACTACAAGACGACGGGTCCCGAGATCCTGCGCGACTGCCCCGAGGTCGACGTGTTCGTCGCCGGCCTCGGCACGAGCGGCACTCTGATGGGAGTGGGCCGCTACCTCAAGGACCAGAAGCCTGAGGTGCAGGTCGTGGCGGTCGAGCCGCCCGCGGGCGAGCTCGTGCAGGGACTGCGGTCGCTCGAGGAGGGGTTCGTGCCGCCGATCTTCGACCCCGAGATCCTCGACCGGAAGTTCATCGTTCGTCCCCGCGAGTCGATCGAGTGGACCCGCCGACTCCTCGACGAGTGCGGCGTGTTCTCCGGCATCTCCGCCGGCGCCGTCGTGTCCGGTGCCGCCAAGATGGCGGCGGCGATGGACGCGGGCACGATCGTGACGCTGATCCCCGACGGCGGGTGGAAGTACCTCTCTTCGGGGGCGTGGACCGACGACCTCGACGTCGTCGAGGAGCGGGCCACGAAGATCAACTACTGGTGACCGACCGCTCCAGCACGACCGGCACCTCCGCGACCTCGCCCGCGCGGATGCGGTAGGCCCGCAGCGCCGGTCCACCGTCCTTCAGGCTCACGATCACGTAGATCCAGCCCGGCTCCATCGCCTGAGTGACGTCGGTCGGCGAAGGGTACGCGACCGTGTGGGTGTGGGAGTGGAAGACGCCGATGAGCTGGTCGCCCCGGTTCTCGGCGTCGCGCATCGCCTTGATGAGGTCGCGCGAGTCGACCGTGTAGGTGCGTGCCGATGCCTCTGCGTTCGTGCACGGGTACACCGCCGTCACCACCCCGGTGGGCTCCTCTCGGGCGCCGACCGGACCGGCAAGCAGGCCGCACGCCTCGTCGGGCAGGCCGTCGTAGCAGTGGGCGAGGATCTGCCGGTGCTGCGACTCCGTGAGACGGAGCGTGGGCGACGCGAGGCTCACGTGCCGGCGCGTGCGTCCTGGATGGCGCGCCACACTCGCTCGGCCGTCATCGGCATGTCGACGTGGCGGATGCCGAACACAGAAAGCGCGTCGACGACCGCGTTCTGGACCGCCGGCGTCGAGCCGATCGTCCCCGACTCGCCGATCCCCTTCGCGCCGAGCGGGTTGAGCGGCGTCGGCGTCTCCGTGTTGCTGGCCTCGAAGCTGGGCAGTTCGGCCGCGCTCGGCATCGCATAGTCCATGAGGTTCGCCGTCAGCGGGTTGCCGTCGTCGTCGTAGACGACCCCCTCGTACAGCGCCTGGGCGACACCCTGGGCGACGCCGCCGTGCACTTGCCCCGCGACCAGAAGGGGATTGAGGATCCGTCCGCAGTCGTCGACGGCCACGTGGCGCACGAGCTCGACCCGGCCGGTCTCGGTGTCGACCTCGACGACGGCGATGTGGGCGCCGAACGGGAAGCTCGCCGCGCCCTGGTCGAAGTCGAGCGCGGAGGCGAGGCCGGGGTCCATTCCTTCGGGCAGCTTGGCGGGGTCGGTTGCAGCGAGGGCCAGCTCGCCCCACGCGAGTGCCGACGCGGGCACGCCGGCGACACCGAGTGCGGCGCCGTCGTGTACGACGATGTCGTCGACGTTCGCCTCCAGCAGGTGGGCGGCCAGTCGCTTGGCCTTGTCGAGCACCTGCTCGCTGGCGCGGTACACGGCGCTGCCACCCGCCTGCATGGAGCGGGAGCCGCTCGTGCCCATCCCTCGCGGCACGAGCCCGGTGTCGGACTGGACGATCTGCACGTCTTCCAACGGCACGCCGAGCAGCTCCGCGACGATCATCGCGAACGTCGTCTCGTGCCCCTGGCCGTGCGCCGATGTGCCGACGGTTGCAACGACCTTGCCGTCTTCCCGCACCTCGATCGCGGCGTACTCCTGGAACTGCCCGAAGGCCGTGACCTCTACGTAACAGCCCACGCCGATCCCGAGCTGCACGACGTCGCCGCGCTCGCGCCGCGCGGCCTGGTCGCGCCGCAGTTCCTCGTAGCCGGCGACACGCACGGCCTCGTCGAGCGCTCGGGCGTAGTCGCCGACGTCGTACGTCGACCCCGTTGCCGTCGTCACGGGGAACTCGTCGGGGGCGAGCAGGTTCCGCCTGCGCAGCTCGACGGGATCGATGTCGAGCTCGTCCGCCGCCATGTCGGTGATGCGCTCCAGCAGTGCCGTCGCCTCGGGACGCCCGGCGCCGCGGTACGCCCCGACCGGCGTAGTCGTGGTGGCCACGCTCACCGAGTTGAACTGGATCTCCGGGATCCGGTACACGCCCTGCGCCATCGACCGAGTGAGGAAGGGAAGGAACGCGCCGGTCCCCGGATACGCGCCGCTATCGGCGACAACCCTCACCCGGAGGCCGACGAACGTGCCGTCGCGCTTCAGGCCGAGCTCGACGTGTTGCAGCTGCGCCCGCCCGTGGTTCATCGCGATCATGTTCTCGGAGCGGGTCTCGGTCCACTTGACGGGGCGCCCGAGGGCGCGGGCGACCGCGCACGCGATCACGAACTCGACGTAGGTCGACGCCTTGGCGCCGAATCCGCCGCCGACGGCGGGAGCGATCACGCGAACGTGCTCGGGCGCGAGGCCGAGCGCCTGGGCCAGCGGATCGCGCAGACCGTGCGGGTTCTGCGTCGGAGCATGGATGCGCAGCCCTTCGCCGTCGGGCTCGACGACGATCCCGTTCGGCTCCATCGGGACGGCCGCGAGGCGTTGGTTCACGAAGTGCCCCTCGACCACGACGTCGGCGCCGTCGAACACGTTCGCGTTGTCGCCGAAGTCGAGCTCCACCGCCACGTTCGATCCGTGGTCGGGGAACAGCACGGGTGCGCCGTCCTCGAGCGCCGCCTCAGCGTCGGCGGCGGCCGGGAGTGGGTCGTAGTCGACGATCACGAGCTCGGCGGCATCGACGGCTTGGGCTCGGGTCTCGGCGGCGGCGACGGCCACGATGTCGCCGACGAACCGGACGCGCTCCGAGGCCAGCGGCGGGCGGGCAAGCGCCGGCGGCACCATCGCGAACGCTTGCACCGGTGCGAGGCCGAGATCGCCGGCTGCGTAGACCGCCACGACGCCGGGCATGGTCGCGGCCTCGGAGGTGTCGACCGACTCGATCCGTGCGTGGGCGATCGTGGAGCGGACGAACACGAGGTGGAGCAACCCCGTGATCTCGAGGTCGTCGAAGTAGCGGGCCTCGCCACTGAGGATGCGCGGGTCCTCGGTGCGGCGGACGGCGTTCCCGAGGATCGATCCCGACATCGGCATGGGGCCGCAATCTATAAGGTCGAGTGATGTCCCGACGGGGCGATCAGGTCGCCATCCGGAACCGACGAGCGCGGTACGACTACCACGTGCTCGACTCGTTCGAGTGCGGGATCGTGCTCGCCGGCTCCGAGGTGAAGTCGATCCGCGCCGGGCACGCGAACCTGCAGGACGGCTACGCCCGGATCGAGAACGGCGAGATGTGGCTGCACGGAATGCACATCTCGCCCTACGAGTTCTCGCCCGGCGACCTCGAGCCCGTCCGGCCCCGCAAGCTGCTCCTGCGCCGCCGGCAGATCGACGAGCTGACCCGCGCGACGGCGGAGAAGGGCGTCACCCTCGTGCCGCTGCGCGTGTACTTCAAGGACGGCCGGGCGAAGGTCGAGCTCGCGGTCGCGAAGGGCAAGCGCAACTACGACAAACGGCGCGCCATTGCCGAGCGCGATGCCAAGCGCGAGACCGAACGGGCGATGAAGGGCCTGCGGGACTGACCGCTCCGGGCTCAGGGCGGCGC
>JBOGFJ010000106.1:0-6196 GCA_050743385.1 Acidimicrobiia bacterium | reverse complement strand
CTGTTGATCTCGGTGCTGCCGCCGACACAACGTCCCTCGGCGTACGCGATCGCAGGTGTGCCGAGGGCGGCCGTCGGGCGGTGGCGGTACTTCGCCGCCATCTCCTCGAGCGAGAACGGTTCCATAGCGTCGGGATCGATCCAGGGGCCCTCCTCGACCACGGTCACGTCCCGCCCCGCCTGCGCCAGCATGGCGGCGGTGACGGACCCGCCGGCACCCGACCCGATGATCAGGACGTCGGTGTCGAGCGTGACCATCACCCGGCGGCCGGCGCCAGCTCGCACTCGGCGAACAAGACGAGCGAACGCAGGAGCCGGACGTACTGGCGTACGACCCCGACCCGGCTCTCCTCCCAGCGGTCGAGCAGGGAGACGAGGGTCTCGGGATCGCCCGGGCGGCGGCGTCCCCGCACGGCTGCCCAAGCCCCGAGCGCCACCGACTCGGCCGCCACGCCCGCCCGGAGGTACTCGGGCATGGCTCGCAGGGAGCCGTCGACGTAGTCCTCGACCGCCGAGCGCACTTGGTCGTCGGAGCTGGTCACGAGGCTCCTCACGACCTCGCGCTCGAAGCGGAGCATGGGCGGAAAGCCTACGCCCTGTCACCTGCGGCCCCACGATCACCCGGGCTCGTCGGCGCCAGGGGCGGCCTCAATCGCCGAGATCCCGCCGCAGCGGTGCGGACACGGCGCGGGCGAAGCGCCACGCACCCGAGGAGTACGCCGGGCACGCGAGCGCGCCGCCCGGGTCGTCGCAGAAGTGCACACCGTCGCGGCTGCGCACCGGGATCCGGCCACCGTCGCAACCATGCGCCGGGGTCTCGTGCGGAAGGCACGGTAACGCCGGTGGGTAGCGGCCTTGGTCGTCACGCAGCGCGACGCCGGCGTCGACGACCTCGACCGCCGGTCCCGCGCGCGCGGCCACGTCGCGGTACACCGCGGAGAGGTCTACAGGGTCGCGGAGACCGACGCCCAGGGGCGTGGTGACCAGATAAACGGCGGTACCAGGGCCGATGAAGATCGCCACGGCCTCAGCGAGATCCACCGCGTAACGCGACTCGACCGCCTCGGTCGAAAGCGATTCGCCGTCCGGCCCGCGCATGCAGGGTGTGTACGTGTTGCCGGCGAACTGGATCACGACCGCATCGGGTCGAATCTCCTCGGCATCCTGTCGCATGCTGCCGATCCAGTCACACGGCGCGGTGCCGCCGAAGACGCGCAGCGCGACAATCGGCGTCCGCCCCCTCGGAGAGCATGCGAAGGAGATGGTCGCTCGCCTGCGCCGAGAGCGAGTCGCCGTAGACGATCACCTGGGGCCGATCTCCCCCGCCCCGCCCGACGAGGAATACCGCCACCGCCGTCACGACGGCCGCAGCTACGGCGATGGCAACGGCCATGAGCAGGGACGACCGTTTCATCGCCGCCATGGTTCCCGGCAGCCGGCGCGCTTATCCGACGCCCGTGTCAGGTGCATGCGAAGATGACCGCCGTGGCAGACCGACCTCGAGCGCTGGTGACGGCACCGTTCCGCGGCGAGGGCCTCGACACGCTGCGCGATCTCGTCGACGTCGTGCTCGACCCGTGGATCGATCAGCGGCCGCTGCGCCTCTACAACTCGGAGCAGCTGGCCGAGCGCATCGACGCCGAGGATGCCGACGTCGTGATCGTCGAGTCGGATTCCGTCAAGGGCCCGGTGCTCGAGCGGCCGCTCCTCGCGATCGGCTCGTGCCGAGGCGATCCCAACAACGTCGACATCGACGAGGCCACCGCCCGCGGGATCCCCGTGCTGCGTGCCCCGGGCCGCAACGCCGACGCCGTCGCCGAGCTCGCGGTGGCGCTCCTGCTCGCGGTGAACCGCTGGGTCGTGGCCGCCGATGCCGACGTGCGGGCCGGCGACGTGTATCGGGACGGGACCATCCCGTACCAGCGCTTCCGGGCGCGGCAGCTCGCCGGCCGGACCGTGGGCCTCGTCGGCCTGGGCGCCGTCGGCCGGGCGGCGCGCTGGCGGTTCGAGGGGCTCGGGATGCGCGTCATCGCCTACGACCCGTATGCCGACGACGCGACCCACTCGCTCGACGACCTGCTCGCGGAGGCCGACGTCGTGTCGATGCACGCGGTGGTCACGCCCGAGACCGCCGGCATGATCGGCGCGGCCGAGTTCGAGCGCATGAAGGACGGTGCCGTGTACCTGAACACCGCACGCGCCGCCCTGCACGACACCGACGCGCTCGTCGCCGCGCTCCAGCTGGGCACGCTCGGCGGAGCCGGTCTCGACCACTTCGAGGGCGAGCATCTTCCCGTCGAGCACCCGCTCGTCGGCATGAGCAACGTCGTGCTGACACCACACATGGGCGGCGCCACGTACGACACCGAGGCCAACCATTCGAAGCTGATCGCGGACGGGCTGGCCGAGCTGCTCGCCGGGGGCAAGCCCGACAACCTCGTGAACCCGGAGGTGCTCGCGTGAGCGACCCCAAACTGAGCGCCCAGGAGACCAAGGAGATGGTCCTCTGGGTCGCGAAGGAGATGCTGCGCACGAGCCTCGTCGAGGGTACGGCCGGCAACCTGGGCGCGCGGCTCCCCGACGGCAATGCCGTGCTCACACCGTCGTCGCTCGACTACAGGGAGATGACGCTCGACGACCTCGTCGTCACCGATCTCGACGGCAACGTGCTCGAAGGTGAGCGCAGCCCGACCACCGAGAAGGCGCTGCACCTGAGCGCCCTGCGCCTCCACGACGACATCCACGCCACCATGCACTGCCACGCCCGGTTCGCCACCATGTTCGCGGTGACGCGCCAGCCGATCCCGGCGGTGATCGAGGAGGTCGTGGTGTACGTGGGCGGCGACGTCGAGGTCGCCGACTACCGCACCACCGGCACCGACGAGCTCGCCGACGAGGTCGCCAAACGCGTCGGCGACCGCGCCGCGGTGCTCATGGCCAACCACGGGCTGTTCGCGGTCGGCCAGACGCCCAAGGAGGTGCTGCACACGGCCGCACTGGTCGAGCGGACGGCCGAGATCGTGTGGGGCGCGCGCCAGATCGGCGAGGTCGTGCCGATCCCGCCCGAGGTCAACGAGCAGTTCGCCGGCTACTACCGCTACGGCCGCACCGGGAAGTTCTGACCGAGCTGCTCTCGCTCAGAAACTGATGAAGACCTTCCCGTCGCCCGACTGGAGGGCCGGAGCCGTCGACGGGTTCGTCGCCGACGCGTCCACGAAGCTGGCGCCACCGCCGCCACCGGCGCCGGATGTCGCGGCGGTGTTACTCGTCCCGCCGCCGCCCGCGCCCATGCGACCGCCGCCGCCACCGCCACCGCCACTGCCAGTGTCGTTACCACCAGGGCCACCTTCGGTCCCCGGCGGGTCACCACCGGCAGCGTCGTTGCCATCGGTTCCGCCGCCAGGCGGACACGTCCCGCCCTGGCCACCCGTAGTCGCGGTGCCGCCCTCGCCCCCGGTGCAGGCGTTGGTGCCCGAGCCGCTTCCACCGGTCGTCCCGGGGACCCCGCCGCCGGCACCGCCCGCGCCGCCGGCACCATCGGTGTTGCCACCACCACCGCCGCCGCCGGCTCCGGCGGCGACGAGCACGGTTGTTCCGCGTCGCACATCGCTGGACCCACCGCCCGAGCCACCGTCGCCAGCGGTGCCTGTGCTCGTGCCGGCACCACCGCCGCGGGCAGTGCCGCCCACGGTGTCGGGAGCACCGCCTTTGCCGCCGTTGGACGAGGCCGTCGTGCCAACGCAGCCGACGTTCACCGTGAGCGTCTCGCCCGGTGTCACCGCGAACGTGCCCGTCGCCGAGCCGCCCAGACCGCCGGCGCCGCCCGGCTGACCGGCGGCCGTCTCGCCGGCGGCGCCCTCGCCGCCCGTCGCCGTGATGATCAGCTGCGTCACGCCGTCGGGCACGACGTAGCTCTGGCTCTCCTGCACCGCGCCCGGGAGGCAGTCGAAGGTGGCGCGGATCTGCGGCCCGCTCTTCTTGACCGGCGCGCACGCCGCGAGGGCGAGCGCGCCGACCGCGGCGAGCAACACCAGGAGACGCACTGAGGGCCGCGATCCGAGCTTCAGCATCGGCGCTCCTTCCCTAGCCCGAACGCCGACGGCGCGGGTTCGGCGACGCGCGGTATTCAACTCGCCTTTCCGCGGACCAACAAGGGGACGATCCGGACGTTCCGACCCTCGCGAGCGCCCGGGGATGTTCCGCACCCCTCATCCACAGGCATCGCCGGAGCCCTGGCCCTCGGCTACGCCTCGTAGCTGATCAGCACGCGGCCGTCGCCCTCGAGGAAGTCCTCGAGGAGCTGCGGGTCGGTACCCGACGAGTCGACCGCACTCGAGCCGCCGCCCCCGCCGGCCCCGGCCTGCGGCAGCGTTGCCGCGCCCCCTCCACCTCCGCCGCCGAAGTGGCCCCCACCCCCGCCACCGCCATTCTCGAGACCGCCGTCACCGCCGATGCCGCCGGTCCCAGGATCACCGGCGTCCCCGCCGACCGAGCAGCCGTCCCCGCCGTCGCCGGCGGTGGATGGCGTGCCACCACCACCGCCCGTGCACGGCAGCGGGCCCGATCCGTTCGTGCCGGGGACACCGGTATCGCCACCACCCGGACCGCCCTCACCGCCGTCGCCGGTCAGAGCGGCGGCTCCGGCACCGCCACCCCCGCCCGCGCCGGTAACGAGGACCGTCGACCCGAGCCGCACGTCGGAGGCCCCGCCGCCGCCGCCTCCTGCGGCTGGGAGAGCGCCCGAGCCACCGTCACCACCACGACCTTCGCCGCCAGCCGGGTCGGGGAGGCCGCCGTTACCCCCCTCTCCGGCCGTCGTCCCTTCGGCGTCGCCGCCCTGGCATCCGACGTGGACATCGAGCATGGCGCCCGGGGTGACCGCGAACGTCGCCGCGGCCAGACCGCCGCGCCCACCGAGCCCGCCGAGCGCGTCGTCGTCGTCGGCGCCCGCGCCACCCTGCGCGCCCATCGCGGCGATGTCGATCGAGGTCACGCCCGCCGGCACGGTGAACGCCTGCGCGGTACCCATGGGGTCCGGGATGCAGTCGAACCGCACCGTCGTGGTCGGCGGTGGTGGCTTCACCGGCGCGCACGCCGCGAGGGTCAGCGCGGCTCCTGTGAGCAGGAAGACGAAACGCCGGGTGTGCCGGGATCGGAAGGTCATGGGCCTCTTCCTCCCGTGATGGGCGTACGCGCGCTGGTCGCGGCGAATGGCCGTATTCAACCCGCGGCGGGGCGCGGGTGACAAGCACCGCCGTGACGCGGCCGGGTTACCGTGACGGCCATGTCAGCTTCCTCGGGCGTGGGCGATCCCGCACGCCGCTACTTCTCGCCCGAGATCGAGACCAAGCCGCGCGCCGAGATCGAACGGGAGAGAGAGGAGACGCTCCTCGGCGACCTACTCCCGTGGGCGTACCAGCGCTCGGCGCTCGTCCGTGCGGTGTGGGGCGAGGCCGGCGTAACGATCGACGACATCGAGACGATGGACGACTTCCACGAGAAGGTGCCGTTCATCGACAAGGACACGATCCGGTCGTTCCGCGACCGCCACCACGACGCGTATGGCGGGCTGCTGTGCCTCGACCCGAAGATGACCGAGGTGTTCAGCGCGATCTTCTCGACGTCGGGCACCACCGGTGACCCCACCCCGGCGCCGTACGCGGGGCGCGGTCCGAGCATGCTCGTGCGCGAATTCTGGGAGCTCGGGTGCCGGCCCGGCGATCACTTCGTCGAGATGCTGTTCACGTTCCGCGGCCCGGGGATCCACGACACCATCCGCGGCATCGGCGCCACGCCCGTGTTCCTGGACCATTCCCCCGCCGAGGTGCCCCAACTCGTGCGGTTCAGCCGCGAGCTACGCCCGACCGCCTGGTACAACCTCTCCGGCCCGCTCGTGCTCGCGCTCGAGCAACACCGCGCCGAGACGGGTGACGACCTCGCCGAGGCGTTCTCGAGCTACCGCGGGGTCGTCTTCGCGGGCGAGCCCATCGGCCCGCGCGCCCGGCGCGTCGTCGAGGACGAGTGGGGCCTCGAGCTGTTCGTGCAGACCGGGGTGGGTGATGTCGGCGCCGCGACCCAGTGCCGCGAGCACGACGCGTGCCACATCTGGGAGGACACCTGCTTCATCGAGCACCTCGATCCTGACGGCGCCGAGCCCGTCGGCGACGGCGAGCGCGGCGAGCTCGTGTCGACGACGC
>JBOGFJ010000105.1:0-8413 GCA_050743385.1 Acidimicrobiia bacterium | reverse complement strand
TGGATCGTGTTGAACGCGCGACCGAGATCGCCGATCTCGTCGCGCGACGACACCTTCACCGGGTGCAGTCCCTCGACGGACGGCTCCCCGCTGCTGCGCAGCGAGTCGACCAGCTGGGGCAGCTGATGTTGGGAAACGTCCCGGGCTGCCCGCGTCAGTGCGTGGAGAGGACGCGTCGTCGCGCGGGCGACCGCCCAGGCGGCGACGAGCGCGATGAGTACGGCGAGCAGGGCGCCCCCGGAGTAGCGCAGCGCAGCCGAACGCGCCTCGTCCTCACGTGCGCGGGCATCGTCGGTGACGACGTCTTCGGCCGCCGCGGCCCCACCCGTGAACGCGTCAGCGCGAACGGCAGTGGCGTCATACCACTGCGCCGGGGCCGTGCGGACCTCCGGGAGTGCCGCGAGCAGGACCCTCCCGCGGCTCGACTCGGCGTCGTCGCGTCCGGGCTCGTAGTCCCTGGCGACGCTGCCGAAGGCCGCGATCTGCTCGGCCGGCGCGTCGGTCAAGAACGTCGTCATGTAGGTGCGCTCGGCCTTGGCCTGGGCCTCGAACTCGGCCTGGCCCTCGGAGCTGACGCTCCCGGCTGCGAGCGCGCCGATCACGATCCCGTTCTGGCGGGCGCTCGCCTGACGAGCCCGCCAGAGGTCGAGCACGTTGAACAGCCCGCCCGACACGTCGGGATCGTCGAGGTCGTGGGCGATGCTGGCGAACACACCGAGCACGCGGTCGTCGTGACGGAAGTAGAAGTCCTCGACATCGGCGGGCGTCGCGCCGAGGGAGTCGATGTCGAGGCGGAAGGTCTCGACATCGCCGAGCTGATTGGCGAAGGTCTCGAGCAGGCCCATGGTGTCGTCGCTGACGCCCGCGGCCTCGATGTCGGGCAGCGCTTCACGGAGGTCGACGATGGCCCGGTCGGTCTCCTCTCGGGCGGTCAGCAGCTCCGCGCTCGCCTCGGCGCCCTGGGCAGCCACGTACCAGCGCGACACGATGCTCTCGTCCTCGAGCGCGGCGCTGAGATGGTCGAGCGCGGTGTCGGGCTCGACGAGCTCTCCGTACTGCTGCGTCGAGTCGAGGACCGCGAGCCGCCCGCTGATGCCGAGCCCCGCGAACACGAGCAGGGCCGCGAGCGGGACGGCGAGTACCAGGACAAGCTTCGAACGGAAGCGCAAGTTGCGGAGCATCCGAGTCCAATCGCGTCGGTGCCCGTCCCCGAGGCCCTCATCGGCGCTTCGGCGCCGTTTCTTGAGCGAATACCTGCTGTCCCCGCGAGGGGGCGGGCGCCGATCCGGACATTTCGCCGCGGTGCGTCGTCGCCGGTGCGCTCGTGGCGGGAAAACGTTCGAAAATCGCCGGTTCTCCCGTCACCGCCGCCCTCCGTCGCCGGGGGTTCGGCCGCGTGGGTCATCATCGCCGGGTGTCACCGCGATGGATCTGCCCCGAATGCGGACGCAGGTTCGGCAGGAAGGGCCAGGGTCATGACTGCGCGCCCGCGCTCACGCTCGAGGAGTACTTCGCTACCGGGCCGTCACACGAACGACCGGTCTACGAGGCCGTCCGGGCCCACCTCGACACTCTCGACGACGTCTACACGGAGCCCGTGTCGGTCGGCATCTTCTTCAAGCGATCGCGGACGTTCGCCCAATTGCGCCCGATGCAGAAGTGGGTCGCCCTCGGCTTCCTCCTTCCTCAGAAGCTCGAGCACGGGCGGCTGTCCCGCAAGGTCATCGGAGAGGGGAACCGCTACTACCACGTGGTGAACCTGCACGGCCCCGACGACGTCGACGCCACGGTCCGGGCCTGGCTCACGGAGGCCTATCTCGACGCAGAATGAGCGGCGTCGGAATCGGAAGCGCTGGTGGCCGCCGCGTTGAAGGACCAGCGTGTGATCCTGATCTCGGTCGCGCGCGTCTCGGGGCCGCGAACGCATCCGGCAGTAGGGTGCCGTCCCGAGGAGGTCGCAATGGGGGATCGACTGCGTGATCGGGTCGGCGTGATCACCGGCGGCGCGTCGGGTATCGGCGCCGAATGCGCCCGGCGCTTCGTCGCCGAGGGTGCACGCGTCGTCCTCGGCGACATGAACGAAGCCGGCCTTGCCGAGGTCGTGAAAGAGTTGGGTGATGCCGCCGCCTCCGAGGTGGTCGACGTGCGGAACGACGGCGACGTGGCCCGCCTCGTCCAGCGCGCCGTCGACGACTTCGGTGGCCTCGACCTCGCGCTGAACGCGGCGGGGCTCGGCACGTACGCGCCGGTCCACCAGCACCCGACCGACCAGTGGGACCTGGTGGTCGACGTCTGCCTCAAGGGCGTGTTCCTGTCGACCCGCCACGAGGCAGAGACGATGGTCTCGGCCGGCCGCGCCGGCGTGATCATCAACATCGCCTCGATCAACGCCATCGTCCCGTCCGAGGGTATGAGCGCCTACTGCACGGCGAAGGCCGGCGTCGCGATGCTCACGCGCTGCGCTGCCATGGAGCTCGGGCCGCTCGGGGTGCGGGTCGTCGCGATCGGTCCCGGCTTCGTCGACACCCCGCTCACGGAGTACGCCCGCGCGATGCCCGCCCTGCGGGATGCCTACCTGAAATCGATTCCGCTCGGCCGCGCCGGCACCCCCGGTGACATTGCCGACGCCGCGGTGTTCCTCGCCAGCGACGAGGCTTCGTGGGTGAGCGGCACGACCTTCTACGTCGACGGCGCCGAGTCGAACAAGGGGTATCCCGAGCTCGGTCGCATCCTCGCGGGGGAGTGATCCAACCGGGGTAGATTCCCGGCATCGTCACCAACCCCGACATCGATCTGGTCGACGGCGGCTTCTACGTCGACGACCCCCAGCCGAAGTACGAGTGGATGCGCAAGCACGCGCCCGTCTACTTCGACGAGCGCAACGGCGTGTGGGGCCTGGCGTCGTACGAGGCGGTGATCGCGGCGTCAAAAGATCCCTCGACGTTCTCCAGCGCCGGAGGCATCCGCCCCGACTCCGGCCCGATCCCGATGATGATCGACATGGACGATCCCGAACACTGGGCGCGTCGCAAGCTCGTCAACAAGGGCTTCACCCCCGGGCGCGTACGCGAGAGCGAGCACAACGTCCGCGAGGTCTGCGACGGGATCATCGACGAGGTCTGTGAGCAGGGGGAGTGCGACTTCGTCCGCGACATCGCCGCTCCGCTCCCCATGATCATGATCGGCGACATGTTGGGTGTGGCGCCCGGGGATCGCGACGACCTGCTGCAGTGGTCGGACGACATGGTGAGCGCGCAGAGCGGCAACGCCACCGACGAGCAGTACACGAAGGCGATGGAGGCGATGCAAGGCTACACCGCGTTCTGCACGCACGCAGTCGCAGCGCGCCAGAAGCAGCCCACCGACGATCTGTTGAGCGTGCTCGTGCACGCGGAGGTCGACGGCGACCACCTCGACCCCGACGAGGTGCTGCACGAGTCGCTGCTGATCCTCGTGGGCGGCGACGAGACCACCCGTCATGTCGTGAGCGGCGGGATGGAGCAGCTGGTGCTCCACCCGGAGCAGCGCAAGCTGCTGCTCCACGACCCGGCCAAGATCCCGGTCGCGGTGGAGGAGATGCTGCGCTGGGTCTCACCCATCAAGAACATGTGCCGCACGGTCACCCGCGACGTCGAGTTCCTGGGCCAACCGCTCCGGGCGGGCCAGAAGTGCATGCTGCTCTACGAGTCGGCGAACCGCGACGAGGAGAAATTCGCCGACCCGTACCGCTTCGACGTGGAGCGCCAACCCAACGAGCACGTCGCGTTCGGCTTCGGCGCGCATTACTGCCTCGGCCAGGCGCTGGCCCGCCTCGAGCTGAACGTGATGTTCGAGCGGTTGCTCGCGCGGATGCCCGATCTCGAGCTCGCCACCGATCCCGACACCCTCCCGCGGCGACGGGCGAACTTCATCAGCGGACTCGAATCGATGCCGGTGCGGTTCACCCCGTCGTCGCCGTTGGCGCGGAGCTAGGCGCCAGGCCGAAGCACTCCCGCGTGCTGCGACACCTATCGTGAGTGGTGGTGTGGCTTCGAGCTCTCGTCGTAGCGCTGGTCGCGGCGGCAGGCTGCTCGAGCGATACGTCGCCCGAGCGCTCCTCGGCCGCGCGGCCACCGCAGTCGTCCACGACGACCGCGCCGACGCCGACAGCGACGAGCCCGCCACCGCCACCGATGTTCGACGGTGCGATCGCGCCGATCGACGAGGCCATGCGGGCACGCATGTCGGCGTCGTGGCGGCCAGGCTGCCCGGTGCCGCTGGAAGACCTCCGGGTCCTGGCCCTCGATCACTGGGGTTACGACGGCGTCGAGCATCGGGGTGAGCTCGTCGTGCACGCCGACCAGGCCGATGCGGTGCTGAGCGTGTTCGCGTCGCTCTTCGACGCGCGGTTCCCGATCGAGCGGGTGCGGCTCGTCGACGATTACGGGGCCGACGACGCCTCTTCGACGCGAGCCAACAACACCGCCGGTTTCAACTGCCGCGCGGTGGTCGGCAATCCCGGTACCTGGTCGGAGCACGCCTTCGGGCGCGCCATCGACGTCAATCCGCTCGTGAACCCGTACGTCCGCGACCCGAACCTCGCCGATCCTCTGTTGGCGCAGTATCTCGACCGGTCGCTCGAGGTCACGGGCATGATCCGTCCGGGCGACGCGGTCGTCTCAGCCTTCGCCGCGATCGGCTGGCAGTGGGGCGGGGTCTGGTCGTCGGCCGACTATCAGCACTTCTCGGCCACCGGCCGCTGAGCCACCCGTAGCCCTTCCCGGAGCGTCACGTTTCTTCGCTCGCGACGGGAAAGGTGGCGCCGAAGGCTCGACCCAGGCCGCGGCCTTCGACCAGAATAGGGCGGTATGGGCAGTTTCGGAGGGACGACGACCCACCGTGCCTTCGGTCTGCGCCTCCGGGCTCGGTTCGCCCTGCCCGAGCTTCCGCCCATGCCCGATCCACGATCGCCCGACGTCGAGATCTCGGTGACCACGCCGGAGACGGTTCGGGCGGCCTTCAGCGGTCCGATCGCGCCGCCGGTGGCGCGGGAGACGGCGCTCGGGGACGGCTGCCGGTACCGCATCGAGCGGGGACGGGCCGGCGACCACCGGATCGAGTACGACCGGCGGGCGGCGTTCCATCTCGCAGCCGGTGGGCGCGTGTTGCGCTGCTGGGCGGCCGATCCCGACGAACCCGCGTGGCGGCGCTTCCTCCTCGACACCTGTCTGGGTACGGCCGCGCTTGCGCGCGGCTACGAGGCCCTCCACGCCGCCGGGTTCGAGCGCGACGGCGGCGCGGTCGCGGTGGTGGCAACCGAGGGTGGCGGGAAGTCGACGCTGCTCGCCGAGCTCCTGCACCGAGGCCGGCGATTCCTCTGCGACGACGTCCTTTGCTTGTCGCGTCTCGACGGCGTGCCGGTCGCGCATCCGGGCCCGCCGCTGATGAACCTGCCGGCGCCGCCCCGGAGCGAAGGGCCGGCCGACCAGATCGGGCGTGTGCTCGCGGTCGTCGACGGTGAACGCTGGATCGCGGTCGACTCGGCCGTGACGCGCGCACTCCCGCTCGCAGCGGTGGTCTTCCTCGTCCGAGGCGGTGACGCGTGGGTGACGAGCCGACGTCTCCCGGTGAGCGCGGCCCCGCTTCTCCCGCACTCGCTCGTCAGCGGACGCGATCCGGCTCGCCTCGCCCGGCGGTTCGCGCTCTTCGCCGACATCGCCGCGAACGTCCCACTCCTGCGCGTGTGCGCTCCCGGCGACCTGCCGCCGGCCCGGCTCGCCGCCGTGCTCGAGGACGCCATCGACGGCATCGTCAGCCGTTCGGGATCGGCGGCGTGATGGTGAACGCGCTCGACCTCGTCGGGGTGACGAAGTGCTGGGACGAGCTCACCGTCCTCGACGGCGTGGATCTCACCGTGGAACCGGGGCAGATCGTCCGCGTGGGCGGCGACAACGGCGCGGGCAAGACGACCCTGCTTCGGATCGCGACGGGGATCGTCGTGCCGGATGCGGGCTCGGTCACCCTGGGCGAACTCCGGCCCGATCGCGACCGCCGCTCCTACCATCGGCGCCTCGGGTTCCTCGCCGCCGGTGATCGCGGGCTGTACGCGCGCCTGTCGGTGCGCCAGAACCTGGAGTTCGCCGCCGGTATCGCGTTCCTCCGCGGGCGTCGGTCCCACGACGCGGTGGCGGGAGCAATCGACCGGTTCGGTCTCACGCCGTTTGCGGAACGGCGGGTCGAGCGGCTCTCCATGGGACAACGCCAACGCGTTCGCCTCGCGATGACGCTGCTCCATACGCCAGACCTCGTGTTGCTCGACGAGCCCCGCACCAGCCTCGACGAGAGCGGTGTCGAGCTGCTCGCCAACGCGCTCGAAGACGTGACCCGGCGTGGTGGCGCGGCGCTCTGGTGCTCGCCGACCGCCGACGACGCCGTGCTCCCGTACGACCGCGCCTACGAGCTCCACGCCGGGAAGCTGCGCCCATGGTGACCGAGTACCTCGGCGCCGCCGCCGCCGTCGTGCGCCGGGACGTCCGCACCGCGTTCACGTACCGCACCGGCCTGGTGACCCAGCTCCTCGGCGGGTTCTTCAGCCTGACACTCTTCTTCTACGTCTCCCGCCTGATCCGGGTCAGCACGTTCGCGTCGCCGGACGCGTACTACGCGTTCGTCGTCGTCGGGCTGCTCATCCTCCAGATCGTCAACTCGGTGCTGCAATCGCCCCCCGCCCGGCTGCGCCAGGAGATGGTCGCGGGCACGCTCGAGCGGCTCGTCATCTCGCCGTTCGGGGCGACCGGGGCGCTGGCGGCGTCGTTGGTGTTCCCGGTGGTCAACGCGCTCGTACTCGGCCTTGCGATGCTCGGCTCGGCGGCCCTCGTGTTCGACCTGTCGGTGAGGTGGTCGACGGCCGCGCTCGCCGTTCCGGTCGCGCTCCTCGGAGCGCTCGCCTTCGCCCCGTTCGGTCTGTTGCTCATGGCGGTCGTGCTGGTGATGAAGCAGGCGACGGCCGGCGCGACCTGGATCATCGCGGGCCTGTCACTCATCGCCGGTCTCTACTTTCCGGTCGAGCTACTTCCCGACTGGATCGGCTGGGCGTCCGCGGTCCAGCCCTTCACGCCGACGGTCGACCTGCTGCGCAACGTGCTGGTGGGGACACCGCTCCCCGAGCCCGCCTGGCAGGCACTCGCCGGCATCGTGGCGTTCATCGCGATCCTGGTGCCGGCATCGCTGCTCGCCGTGCGCCTGTCCCTCCGGATCGGGTGCCGTCGGGGCACCCTCACGGAGTACTGACGTGGCGGCGCCGGCGATCGTCGAGCAGCGGGGCGACGTGGCGCTTGCCACCACGCGTCTGTTGTGGGAGGCGTGCCGGCCCGTTCCGCGTCCCGAGTGCGTGTGCGCCGTCGTCGACGCCGGCGCCGACGTCGCGCTCGCGGCGCACCTGGCGCTCCCTCAGCACGCGGGCCCGCTCCTGTGGCGCGCACTCGCGGCCGCCGACCGCCTCGTGGCGCTGGGGGCGGCGCGGAGTCCGCTGCACACGGAGTACGAGGTCCGCCGGGCCCAGGCGGCGTTGCTGCTGCCGGTCGCGCTCGCGACCGCGATCGAGCCACTCACGACCGCGGGGCTGGAGCCGCTCGTGCTCAAGGGGCCGACCGTGGCGGCGCGGTACCCGGAGCCCGGGCTCCGCCCGATGGACGACCTCGATCTCCTGCTGCCGACGGAGCAGCACGACGCGGGGATCGCAGCGCTCACGGGCGCGGGCTGGACCGTCTGGCGCGGCGACGCCCGTCACGACTACGACACCGTCCTCCAGCATCCGCTGGTGCCCGACTTCCCGCTCGAGCTGCACCACGAGCTGGAGTCGCGGCACGAGCGCGCCGATCGGCTGACAGCCCGAGATCTTTGGCGGCGACGCACCCCGCGCCGGCTCTTCGGTATCGCCGCGTTCGGGCTCGACGTCGAGGACGAGATCGTGGCGCTCGCGTCGCACGCCGCCAAGCCGTTCCACCACTTCCAGCGCCTCATCTGGTCGGTCGACATCGCGGTGGTGGTCGCGGCGGCGGGCTCGACCATCGACTGGGCCCGCGTCGCCACCCGTGCTCGCGCGGCCCGTTGCGCGACTGCGGTCGCAGTCATGCTCCGCCATGCCCGGCGGCTCGGTGCAGCGGTGCCCGCCGACCTCGTCGAGCTCTCCGGGGGCCGGCTGCGCCGCGCTGCGCTCGCGCCGGTCCTCGACGTGACGTGGCCGCTCGTGAGCGCCGACGTGGGGCTCGGACACCGCCTGCGCTACGCCGTCCCCGACTCGCGACTCCGGCGCGCCCGCCTGGTGCTCGGCGAGGTCGCAGCGGAGGGCTCGCGGCGCGTGCCCCGACGTTCGGTCCGTCTGCTCGGCCAGCTCGTCCGCCGGGCCGGCCCGCTGCGGCGACTGGCTCCATCC
>JBOGFJ010000104.1:0-4187 GCA_050743385.1 Acidimicrobiia bacterium | reverse complement strand
GACACGTCGTCACTCGCCGGCATGCTCACCGTGGCGTATTCGGCTCCCTATGTGGTGAGCAAGTTCGCCGCCCTCGCGCTCACCGAGAGTCTCGCCCACGACCTGCGCGCCCAGGGGTCGCGGATCGGGGCGTCGGTGCTCGTGCCCGGGCTGGTCGACACCAAGATCGCCTCCTCGGAGCGCAACCGGCCCGACGAGCCGCCGAGCGAGGCCCAGGCGCCCGATGCCCATTTCGTCGCCCAGGCGCTACGCGATCTCACCGCCACCGGGGGCATCCACCCCGACGAGGTCGCGGAGATGGTGTTCGCCGCCGTGCGGAGCGGGCAGTTCTACGTGACGACCATGGACTCGGCCATCGACCTCCTGCGCCAACGCAGCGCCGCCGTCCTGGGACGCGAGCTGCCGCCGTCGGCGCAGTTCCAGGAGTAGGGGGAGCGGATCGCGATGGAGATGCGGAAGCTCGGACGTACCGGCGTGCAGGTCAGCGAGTACTGCCTCGGGGCGATGATGTTCGGTCCGTGGGGCAACCCCGACCACGACGACTGCGCCCGCATGACCCACCGGGCTCTCGAGGCGGGCATCAACTTCATCGACACGGCAGACATGTACTCGGCGGGCGAGTCGGAGAAGATCGTCGGCAAGGCGATCAAGGGCCGGCGCGACCAGGTTGTGCTCGCGACGAAGTTCCACGGGCCGATGGGCGCTGACCCGAACATGCGTGGCAACTCGCGCCGATGGATCCTCCAGGAGGTCGAGCACAGCCTGCGCCGCCTCGACACCGACTGGATCGACCTCTACCAGGTGCACCGGCCCGAGGAGGCGACCGACGTCGACGAGACGCTCGGCGCCCTCAGCGATCTGGTGCACCAGGGCAAGATCCGCTACGTCGGGTCGTCGACGTTCCCGGCCGAGTACGTGGTGGAGGCCCAATGGGTGGCCGAGCGACGCGGTCGCGAGCGGTTCGTGTGCGAACAGCCGCCGTATTCGATCCTGATGCGCGAGATCGAGCGGGCGTTGCTCCCGACCTGCGCGCGCTACGGCATGGGTGTCATCCCGTGGAGCCCACTGGCCGGTGGCTACCTCACGGGCAAGTACCGCAAGGGCGTCGATCCGCCGAAGGACTCGCGGCTCGGCCGCGGGTTCGGCTCCCAGTTCGAGGACGAACGCCGCCGCCGGGTCCACGAGGCGCGCCTCGACGCGGTGGAGGACTTGCTGAAGGTGGCGGCCGACGCCGGCACCAGCCTCACCCACCTCTCGATGGCGTTCGTGCTCGAGCATCCCGCCGTGACGTCGGCGATCATCGGCCCTCGCACGATGGAGCAACTCGACGACCTGCTCGCCGGCGTCGACGTCCGGCTCGACGCCGACGTACTCGACCGCATCGACGACATCGTCCCGCCCGGCACGAGCATCAGCGGCCCCGACCCCTGGCAGCCCGAGGCACTGAGACGCCGCAACCGCCGACGCCCGCACTGATCTTCGAGACTCGAGGCCGTGGGGTCCGGAATCCGGACTCGTGGGCCTCGAGTCTGGGAGTTAGCGCGGTGCGCGCGGCATCCCGAGGCCGATCATGGCGATGATGTCGCGCTGGATCTCGTTGGTGCCGCCGCCGAACGTGAGGATGAGCGTGCCGGAGTAGGCGCGCTCGAGGCGGCCGCGCAGCACGGCGCCCGGTGTGTCCCGCTTCAGATAGCCGGCCTGGCCGAGGATCTCGAGCAGCTCCCGATAGGCCTCGCAGTACAGCTCGGTGCCGAACACCTTCGTGGCCGACGCGTCGGCGGGGTCGAGCGCGCCGGTGGTGAGCCCCCACGCCACCTTCCAGTTCATGAGGCGCAGGAACTCGGTCCGCGCCTTCACCCGCGCCAGCGCCACCTGTACCCACTCGTGCCCGATCGCGCCGGTGTCGATCGCCCAGGCGCGTACATCGTCGAGGTGGCGGTAAACGGTGCCGGCGTTGCACAGCGCGACCCGCTCGTGGTTGAGCTGGGTCGTGATGAGCTTCCAGCCCTCGTTCTCGTCGCCCACCAGATTGGTCACCGGCACCCGTACGTCCTCGTAGAACGTCGCATTCGTGTGGGCGCCTCCGACGACCCGGATCGGGCTGACGCTGAACCCGGATGACGACGTGGGGACGATGATGATCGACAGGCCCTTGTGCTTCTTGGCGTCGGGATCGGTGCGAACCGCCAGCCACACGTAGTCGGACTGGTCGGCCAGGCTCGTGAACACCTTCTGACCGCTGATCACGTACTCGTCGCCGTCGCGCACCGCCCGGGTGCTCAGCGACGCCAGGTCGGTGCCGGCGCCCGGTTCGGTGTAGCCGATCGCGAACTGCAACTCGCCGGCGAGGATCCCGGGGAGGAAGCGGGCCTTCTGCTGGTCGGTGCCGAAGCGCATGATCGTCGGGCCGACGGTGTTGATCGTCAGGAGCGGCACCGGCGCAGCCGCTCGCGCCGCCTCGTCGAAGAAGATGAGCTGCTCCATGGGGGAGCGGTCCTGCCCGCCGTATTCCTTCGGCCACCCGATCCCGAGCCAGCCGTCCGAGCCCATGCGCCGCTGGAGCTCCCGCGAGAGCGGACCGCCCATCTCGTGGCGGGCCATCTCGTCCTCGACCTCGGGCGTCATCATGGCGGCGAAGTAGTCGCGCACCTCCTTGCGCAGCGCCTGCTGCTCATCCGTGAGTGCGAGCCGCACGTGGGCCCTCCTCTTCAGCCGGTCGGCGTGAACCGCACCGGCAGGTGCTTGATCCCGTTGATGAAGTTGGAGCGCAGCCGCTCGGGCGGGCCTCCGAGCTCGATGTCGGGCAGCCGGTCGAGCAGTTCCTCGAACATCACCCGGATCTCGAGCCGTGCCAGGTTGTGCCCGAGGCAGAAGTGCGGCCCGCCGCCCCCGAACGCCACCAGCTCCTTGTTCGGCCGGGTGATGTCGAAGCGGTGCGGATCGGCGAACACGTCCTCGTCGCGGTTGGCCGCGATGTACCAGAGCGCCACCTTGTCACCGGCTCGGATGGTCTGGCCCCGCAACTCGAACTCCGACGTGGCGGTGCGCCGCATGTACATCACCGGCGACGCGTACCGCAGCATCTCGTCGATCGCGCCCGGCAGCAGCGACCGCTCGGCCCGGAGCTTCGCCCGCTCCTCGGGGTGTTCGATCAGGGCGAGCATGCCGTGCGAGATCAGATTGCGGGTGGTCTCGTTCCCGGCCACGGCGAGGAGCTGGAAGAACAGGTTGAACTCGGTGTCGCTCAGGGTGTTGCCCTCCACCTCGGCCCGGAGCAGCGTGCTGATGATGTCGTCGGCCGGGTGCGCACGCTTCCGAGCGGCGAGCTCGGTCGAGTAGAGGAACATCTCAGTCGCGGCGCCGATCGCCTCCTCGGCGCTCACGTTGTACTCGGGGTCTTCCGAGCCGATGAGCCGGTTGCTCCAGTCGAAGATCTTCTGGCGGTCTTCGCCGGGGACACCCATCATCTCGGCGATCACCCGCAACGGGAGCTCGGCCGCGACGTCGACGACGAAGTCGCATTCGCCTCGCGGCCCGACGTCGTCGACGATCGCCCGCGCGACGTCACGGACGTGCTCCTCGAGCCGGCCGATCATCCGGGGCGTGAACCCCTTGTTGACGAGAAGCCGCAGCTTCGTGTGCTGCGGCGGATCCATCATCAGCATCATCTGACGCTGCATCTCGAGGTCTTCCTCGGCCGCGTCGTGCAGTGTGATCCCGCCCTTCGCCGACGAGAAGTGCGGGTAGTCGTGGCTCAGCTCGACGAGGTCGGCGTGCTTGACGATGCACCAGAAGCCCGCGATCTCGGCGGTGCCGGGGTGGAACCACACCGGCGCGTCGTGCCGGAGCACATCGAACATCTCGTGGGGTACGCCGGCGACGAACCGGCCCGGGTCGGCGAGGTCCACGTCGTGCACGGTGGTGGTCGTCATGGGGCGCTCCTCTGCGTCCAGTCGGGGGAAACTGGAACGCGTTCCTGTTCTGGGGCAAGATAGCCGAGCGCGACCAGCGAGCGCGACCAGAGAGCGCGACCAGAGAGCGCGACCAGAGAGCGCGACCAGAGAGCGGGTCCCCATGCACGAGCTGATCGTTCGGGGCGGAACGGTGGTCGACGGCACCGGCGCGCCGGCCTTGGCAGCCGACGTCGCGGTCGACGCCGGTCGCATCACCGCCGTCGGCGAGGTCGA
>JBOGFJ010000103.1:0-6496 GCA_050743385.1 Acidimicrobiia bacterium | reverse complement strand
GAGTGCGCTTGAGGACCTGGCGCAGCGGCACGACGACGTGGCGAGGCTCGATGTTGCCCGAGGCCGCCTCGGGGAGGAAGGGCTGGTACTGGAGGAAGTTCTCCGGGTTGACGAGCACGAGCTCGTGTCCGGTGTGGCGCAGGAGCCGCTCGAGGCGCAGCGCGGCGTAGGTGCCGACGAACCCGCCTCCGCTCACGAGGATTCTCATCGCGCCTCCTTGCACCCCGGAGGAACTTTGTGAATCCTCTCACAAGCAGCCGATCGAACTCAACCGCCGAAGTCGAGGCGCCTAGAGTCCCGGCCATGCCGACGCCCGAGCAGGTCCGCGCCACGGTCGACGCCTACGTCGACGCTTACCGCCAGGACAGCGTGGAGGCGCTGCTCGCCACCTTCGCGCCCGACGCGGTGTGGCACGACCCCGTGGGGGCACCGCCGCACGAGGGCCATGCGGGGATCAGGGCGTTCTGGGACCAGATCCACACGATGGCGGAACGGATCGTCCTCGAGCCCAAGGACGTCATCGTGTGCGGGAACGAGGCTGCAATGGTCTTCACGATCAACGCCCACGTCGGCGACGGCGGGATGGTTTTCGACGCCGTCGAGATCTTTGTAATCGGCGACGACGCCAAGATCACGCTGCTGAAGGCCTACTGGGACATGGGCCGGGCCGAGCCGATGTCCGATTCGGTCTGATCGGGGGTGCGGCGCTCCTTGACCGGGTGGTCAACTCGACTGGCCGAGGTGGGAGCGCGTCGGCAAGAAAGATGCGGCGATGCGCGTCGAGTCTCGTGATTCCGTCTCGCTGAAGCCGGCAGAGCTGGACGAGCTCGGCCAGCTGCTCAGCGCCGTCGGGCTTCCCCTGAGGGAAGAGCAACTCGACCTACACCTGGAGCAGTTCCCACTGGTCGCGGTCATCAGCGCCGACGACGACCTGCACGGGTTCCTGTTCGGGTCGCTCGAGCGCATCGGCGGCACCCCGTGCATCCTCTGGGGCCTGGGGGCGATCCGCCGGGGCAAGCAGGCGCGCGTGAACCTCGAGGGTCTCGTGGGCGAGCTGTACCGGCGGGCGGCGATCTCGTTTCCCGACGAAGACGTGCTCGTCGCCGGCCGCTTCGCCCACCCGGCTTCGTACAACCTGCTCGCGGTGCTCGACGACGTGTGCCCGCGTCCGAAGTACTCGCCCACGGGTGAGGAGCGGGCGTGGGGCCGGCGCCTCGCCCGTCGCTTCGGCTGCGACGGCCGCTACGACGACCGCAAGTTCCGCCTCGAGGCCAACGGCGCGCCCGAGCCCGTGCTCGACGCGCGCGCGGTGAAGGCCGGCGGCAAGCTGGCGACCGAGCTCATCGGCACTGTCAAGCCCGAGAAGGGCGAGGCCGTCATCGCGTTCGGCTGGGCGATGGCCGAGGCCCTCGCCGACGGCCTCGTCACCCGCAAGTAACCGGCGCACTTCCCCGGCACTTCCTCCGGCGCTTCCTCCGACCACCCATCGAGGCTGCGCGTCGCGCGCGCTGAATCCGGCGCGGCCGGCGCGCAGGTTCGAGCTGGCTACGGAGGAAGGCCATGTCGTGGAAAGATCTGCTCGCCGAGGCCGAACGTCAGCGCGGTGTCGTAGCCCGATGGCAGGCACGCGCACTCGGTGTCGGGCGCGAACAGCTCGCACGCCGAGTTCGCGCGGGTGAGCTTCATGTGCTCACCCCGGTCGTGTTGCGAGTGCGCGGCACGCTGGTAGACGAGCTCCAGCGGGCGATGACCGCTGTTCTGGATGCCGGTCCCGGAGCCGTGCTTTCGCACGAGACGGCGGCGGCACTCTGGGAGTTGCCCGGGTTCGACATTCGTGACGTCCACGTGAGTCGGCCGCGCAGTGGTGTACGGCGAGGGAGCCAGCTGCCGTGGATCCACCAGCCTTCTTGCCTTCCGCCGGACCATGTCACGGTGTTCGACGGGTTTCCGATCACGACGCCGGCTCGGACAGTCTTCGATCTCGCCGCGAGGGTGTACCCGAAACGGGTCGAGCGGGCGCTCGAGACCGCGTGGTCGAAGCATCTTCTCGACGGGCATCGAATGGCGGCCGTGCTCGACGTTCTCGGGAAGCGCGGGCGGCCCGGCACCCGAGTCATCCGGGAGCTCCTCTCGTCGCGGGGCTGTGACTACGTTCCGCCAGCGAGCGGGCTCGAAGGTCGCTTCCGTGACATCCTCGAGCGCGACGGCCAGCGGTCGATGGCGCGCCAGGTCGATGTCGGAGGTACCACCTGGCTCGGCCGGATCGACTTCATCGACCGTGAGGCCAAGCTCATCGTCCAGATCGACAGCGAGCGCTATCACTTCGCGCTCATCGACCGTTCAGCCGACGACGAGCAGACAGCGGCACTCGAAGCCGCCGGTTGGCGTGTGCTGCGCTTCACGGATGCCCAGGTCTGGTATCACGCCGACGAGGTCGTCGCCGCGGTTCGCGAGGCGCGCCGCGACGCTCTTGCGCGCTCGCCGCGCCGGAACCGGCGCGACTAGCGCGCAGGTTCGGAAATTTGGGGTCAGGGTCAGGTCAGCTGCGGGCAGCGATGGCGGTGTCGAGTTGGGCGCGGAGGGCCGCCGGGTCAGTGACCGGGCGCTGGCAGGCGAAGTGCTCGCAGACGTACGCGGCGGGCCGACCGTCGACGAGGCCGCGACCCTCCAGCAAGGGCGTGAGCGAGCCGTCGATCCCAGGCTCGGCGGAGACGGCGACGGCCGCGGGCAGGAGGCGCCCGAAGACCTCCCGGCGCAACTCGGCGCTGTCACCGACGACCGCGATCTCGAGTGGCGGCGTGACCGCCCGCTCGAACGCGCCGAGCAGGTAGGCGAACGCGGTCGGGTGCTCGCCCATGACCGGCGCCAGCACGCCGAGCACGTCCCCGGCGGCGTCTCCATAGCGGGCCTCGCCGGTGAGGGCTGCCAAGCGCAGCAACCCGTTGGCGGCGAGGGAGTTCTCCGCCGGCGTGGCGTTGTCCTGGAAGTCCTTGGGCCGCACGATCAGCGCCTCGGCGTCGTCACCGGTCGTGAAGAAGCCGCCCTCGGCGTCGTCGTGGAAGAGGAGCAGGAGGTCGTCGGCGATCGAGCGCGCCGACGCGAGCCATTTGACGTCGTCGACCTCGGCCAGCGTCACCAGCGCCTCGAGGAGGGCGGCGTAGTCCTCCGCGTACGCGAGGTGCTGGGCCCGCCCCTCCTGCCACGACCGTCGCAGGCGGCCGTCGTCGCCGCGCATCCGCTCGAGCAGGAAGTGCCCGTTCGCCCGGGCGATCTGCATCCAGTCGTCGCGCTCGAGCCCGGCCGCCGCCTCCGCGAGCACACGGAGGAAGAGCGCGTTCCAGCCCAGCAGCACCTTGTCGTCGAGTCCGGGACGCACGCGCTGCTCGCGTGCCGAGAAGAGCGCGGGCAGCGCCCGCGCCACCGCCTCGGGCCGCTCCTCACCCCGATCGACGACGTGGAGGATGTTGCCGCGGAACCCCGTGTGCGGGTCCTCGAAGTTGCCGTTGTCGGTGACCCCGAAGTAGCGCATCACCTCGCCGGCGTCGGCACCGCACACGCGCTCGACCTCGTCGCGGCTCCAGACGTAGAACTTGCCCTCGACGCCTTCGGAGTCGGCGTCCTCCGCCGAGAAGAACGCGGCCTCGCGCGCGTGCGTCAGGTCGCGCAGGACGTAACCGACGGTCTCCTCGACGATCCGCCGGTACCGGGCCTCGCCGGTGACGAGATAGCCGTGCAGGTACGCGCTCGCGAGCAGAGCCTGGTCGTAGAGCATCTTCTCGAAATGGGGCACGAGCCAGTAGGCGTCGACCGAGTAGCGGTGGAAGCCCCCGCCAACCTGGTCGTACATGCCGCCGGCGGCCATCGCGTCCAGCGACACCCGCACCATCTCGATCGTCTCGTCGGCGTGGTCACGCACGTACCTCCGTAGCAGGAAGTCGAGCGTCATCGCCTGCGGGAACTTGGGCGCGCCGCCGAACCCGCCGAAGCGCGCATCGAACTGCGAGCCCACGGCCGCCACCGCCTTCGTGAGCACGTCGCTCGACAGCGCGCCGTCGCCCGCAGCACCAGCCCCGCCTGCGCCGCCGAAGCCCGTGCTGCTCGCGAGCAGGTCGTGGAGCTTGCCCGCCTGGTCGCCGAGCTCGTCGCGCCGCGTGCGCCAGGCATCGTCGATGGCCTCCATCAAGCGCACGAACCCGGGCATGCCCGGCTGGTCCTCCTTCGGGAAGTACGTCCCGCCGAAGAACGGCCGCCCGTCGGGGGCGAGGAACACCGTCATCGGCCAGCCCCCGCGCCCGGTCAGGGCCTGCACCGCTTGCATGTAGACGCCGTCGACGTCGGGCCGCTCCTCCCGGTCGACCTTCACGTTGACGAACAGGCGATTCATCATCGCCGCGACCTCGTCGTCCTCGAACGACTCGTGTGCCATCACGTGGCACCAGTGGCACGACGAGTAGCCGACCGAGAGGAGGACGGGCTTGTCTTCGGCGCGTGCCCGCTCGAACGCCTCCTCACCCCAGGGGTACCAGTCGACAGGGTTGTCGGCGTGCTGGCGGAGGTACGGGCTGGTCTCGGTGGCGAGACGGTTCACGCGCGCAGCCCTACCCAGGGCGCGGCGCCGCGATGCCCAGCCGGTCGGCGGCGGTGGCCTTGCCCCAGCGGTAATCGGGCTTCCCCGACGGTGACCGCACGATGGTGTCGACGAGCACGACGTCGCGCGGTGCCTTGTAGCCCGCGACCTGCCGGCGAACGTGGGCGTCGAGGTCGTCGAGGGCGGGCTCCGCGCCGGAACGGGCCTGGACGAGCGCGACCACCCGCTCGCCCCAACGCTCGTCGGGCACGCCCACGACCACCGCGTCGAACACCGCGGGATGGCCCTTCAGGGCGGACTCGACCTCCTCGGGGTACACCTTCTCACCCCCGGTGTTGATCGACACCGAGCCGCGCCCGAGGAGCGTGATCGTGTGGTCTTCCTCGATGCGGGCATGGTCGCCCGGCACCGACCAGCGCACGCCGTCGACGACGGGGAACGTCGCCGCGGTCTTCTCCGGGTCTTTGTAGTACCCGAGCGGGATGCGCCCCCGCCGGGCGAGCTTGCCGACGACGCCCGGCGCGGCCGGTCGGAAGTCGTCGTCGAGCACCGTGGTCTCGTCGTTGACGGCGAAGCGGGGCGCCTGCTCGACCTCGCCACCCGCGACCGTCACCGACTGGCCCTGCCCGCCCGACTCCGACGACCCGTAGCCGTCGATGATGAGGCTGCCGGGCAAACGCTCGGCCAGCCGGCGCTTCACGGTGGGGGAGAGGATGGCGCCGCCCGAGAGCACGACCGTGCAGCAGGAGACGTCGGTGCCCGACGCGCCGTCGTCGAGCGCCTCCACCAGCGGTCGGGCGAACGCGTCCCCGACGATCACGAGGAAGTTGACCTGCTCGCGTGCGATGAGCTCCCAGAGGCCGACGGGGTCGAGATGACGTTCGGGGGAGATCACGACGCAGCCGCCGGTGTAGAGCGCGCCGAACGCCATCCAGTGGGCGGTGCCGTGCATGAACGGGCACGCGGGCAGGCACCGGGTACGGCCGCCCTCGCGCGCCCGGTCGGCGATCTCCTCGGGCGAGGTGATCTCGTTGCCGATCCCGCCGCCGCCGAACGCGCCGAAGAAGATGTCCTCGGCGCGCCACATCACCCCCTTGGGCATTCCCGTGGTACCGCCCGTGTAGAGGATGTAGACGTCGTCGGCCGAGCGGGGCGGGAAGTCACGCTCGGGCGAGCTCGCCGCGAGCGCGGCCTCGTACTCGCTCGCACCGAGGGTCTCGGCGTCGGCGTCGGTGCCGTCGTCGACGGCGACGAACGTGCTCAGGAGCGGGAGGTCGGGCAGCACCGCCCCGAGCTTGGGGGCGAACTCACGGTGGAAGACGATCGCCTTGGCGTCGGAGTCGGCGAGCAGGTAGCGGAGCTCCTCCTCGACGTAGCGGTAGTTCACGTTGATCGGGACCGCCCGCAGCTTGAAGGCGGCCAGCATCGCCTCGAGGTACTCGACGCCGTTGTAGAGGTAGAGGGCGACGTGGTCGCCGGCCCCGACGCCGCGGGACGCCAAGTGGTGGGCGAGGCGGGTGACGCGCTCGTCGGCCTGGGCGTACGTGAGCCGCCGGTCGCCGCACACCAGCGCCTCGTGGTCGGGCACCGTGTCGGCGACCTTCTCCCAGAGATCAGCGAGGTTGTACTGCATCCAGGGGCTCCGTCGCTCGGCGGCAGGGTACCTGCCGTCACCCTGCGGGACGCTCGTCCGCACAGGCTCGCGAACCTAGACGGCCAGCTGCTGGAGTGCGGCCTCGACACCGGTCCAGGCGCCGGCGACGAACGCCGCCTGCCGGGCCGGACCGCGGGCCGCGGCATCGTCGGCCGACGCCCACAGCTCGGCCTCGACCGGTGCCAGCACGGCCCGGATCCGCGCGAGCTCCTCCCCGCCTCGCTCGCCCTCGACGCGGTCACGCAGCGCAGCGA
>JBOGFJ010000102.1:0-8605 GCA_050743385.1 Acidimicrobiia bacterium | reverse complement strand
GGCCCGCCGCCCGACGCCGCTGCCTCCGCTGACGCGGATGCCTCCCCGGACGCGGTTGCGCCCACTGAGCCCGCAGCGCCCGCCGCCGCCGAGCCGGCGGCGCCGACGCAGACCGGGTCGGAGCCGGAGGCCAGCGAGTGAAGATCGTGCTGCGCACCGACGTCGAGACGTTGGGGCACAAGGGCGACCTGCTCGAAGTGTCCGACGGCTACGCGCGCAACTACCTCGTTCCTCGCGGTCTCGCCATCCGCGCGACCAAAGGCGTCGTCGAGCAGGCCGACGCCATGCGACGCAGCCGCGCCGCGCGCGACGCCCGTGACCGCGACGCGGCCCAGGGCGTTGCCGACCAACTGACCGGGCGCCGTATCGAGATCAGGGCACGCGCCGGCGAGGGCGGCAAGCTCTTCGGTTCGGTGACCGCGGCCGACGTGGCTGCGGCTCTGCACGCGCAGGCGGGTTTCGAGATCGACCGGCGCGCCCTTCGCCTGGGCGAGCCGCTCAAGGAGCTGGGCGCGGTCGAGGTGCCGCTGCGGCTCCATCCCGACGTCGAGGCCGTTCTGGCCGTCGATGTCGTCGCCGAGTAGCCGGCGCCGCTTCCCCCCATACCACTCCCCCCGGCTCGCTCGCGGGCCTGCGTCCTGACCTGGCGTTGGGCGCGTTTCCTGACGTTCGGGGACGTAGCTGTCACACCCGAGCGCGATAACAGGAGTGTTCTCCCCAACCCTGGGGATGACGAGAGCCGAGATCCACAACGAAATCACAGGGCTTTCCCACTAGTGATCCACAACGGCGAAACGCGACGATGCCTCGCCGTGTCCGGTAACGGGCAGGTTTCCGGTACATGAACGGCGCAACAGGAGGAGTAGCCGTGGTCCAGTCGATCGAGGACGTGCGGCGCCGCTCCGCCGGCCGGGTGCCGCCGCACAACCTCGAGGCGGAGGAGTCGCTGCTCGGCGCGATGCTCCTCTCGCGCGACGCGATCACCGCCGCCGTGGAGGCGCGGGTCGACGCGTCCGACTTCTACAAGCCTGCCCACGGTCATGTCTACGAGGCCGTCATGGCGCTCTACGGCCAGGGCGAGCCGGTCGACCCGGTGACGGTCGCCGAGGAGCTCCGCCGGGCCGAGCTCCTCGACGCGCTCGGCGGCAAGGCGACGCTGTTGCGCATTCAGGCGGGCACGCCGGCGTCCGCCAACGCGGCGCACTACGCGGGCATCGTCAGTGAGCTCGCGTTGCTGCGCCGGCTCATCGCCGTCGCCGGCGACATCGCCGAGATGGGCTACGAAGCTCCCGACGACGTCACCGAGACGCTCGACCGCGCCGAATCGCTCGTGTTCGAGGTCGCGGAGCGTCGAGTGGCGGAGTCACTCACGGGCATCTCCGACGCGCTGCAGTCGACCCTCGACCAGCTCGAGTCGATGTACGGGCGCGACAGCGACGTGACCGGAGTGCCGACCGGCTACGTCGAGTTCGATGACCTGCTGCTCGGTCTCCAGCCATCGAACCTCGTGATCGTCGCCGCGAGACCGGGGATGGGAAAGACGAGCTTCGCTCTGGGTGCAGCCGCCAACGTCGCCATGGAGAGCCGGCGGCCGACGCTGTTCTTCTCGATGGAGATGGGCAACCTCGAGCTCGCGAAGCGTCTGCTCGCGGGCGAGGCGCGCGTCGACGCCCGCAAGCTCTGGAACGGCAACATCCCCGAGGGAGACTGGACCCGACTCAGCCATGCCGTCGGTCGCCTCGCCGAGGCGCCGCTGTTCATCGACGACAATCCCCACTGCACGGTGATGGAGATGCGGGCCAAGGCGCGACGGATCAAGGCCCGCCACGGCGACCTCGGGATGATCGTGGTCGACTACATCCAGCTCATGAGCAGCGGCGTTCGCCGGGCGGAGAACCGCCAGGTGGAGGTGTCGGAGCTGTCGCGCGGATTGAAGATTCTCGCCCGTGAGCTCGATTGCCCGGTGATGGCGCTGTCGCAGCTCAACCGTCAACTCGAGTATCGCCAAGACAAGCGGCCCATGCTCGCCGACCTGCGTGAGTCGGGTGGTCTCGAGCAGGACGCCGACGTGGTGGCGTTCATCTACCGGGACGAGGTGTACAACCCGGAGTCCGACCAGCGCGGTACCGCCGAGATCATCGTGGCCAAGCACAGGAACGGCCCCACCGGCCACACCCGCCTGGCGTTCCTCGACCACTTCACCAAGTTCGCCAACATGGCGAGGGACTGACCTTCGCCGACGGCGCTACCGTGGGTTCCGTGGACGACAGCGTGATCGTGAAGTCGGAAGAGGGCTTCACCACGATCACGATGAACCGACCCGAGCGGCGCAACGCGTTGTCGCTCGGGCTGATGACCGACCTCACCGCCGCGTTCCGCGCCGCCGGCGAGGGCGACGACCGTGGTGTCATCCTCGCCGCCAATGGCCCGGTCTTCTCGGCCGGCCACGACTTTGCCGATCTCGCCGGTGCCGATCTCGACGCCGTGCGCCTCGTCCTGGAGGCGTGCACCGAGCTGATGACAACGATCCAGACGATCCCCCAACCGGTCGTGGCGCGGGTGCACGGCCTCGCCACCGCCGCCGGCTGCCAGCTCGTCGCCACCGCCGATCTTGCCGTCGCCGCCGACACCGCCGGGTTCGCGACCCCGGGTGGCAAGGGCGGGTGGTTCTGCCACACGCCGCTCGTCGCCGTCGGCCGCAATGTCGGGCGCAAGCGCGCCGTCGAGCTGGCGCTGACGGGCGACACGATCGACGCCCGCACCGCCGCCGAATGGGGGCTCGTGAATCGCGTCGTCACGGCGCCGGAGCTCGACGACGCCACCCTCGAGCTGCTGCGGCGTGCCACCCGAGGGAGCGTGGGCTCGAAGGCTCTCGGCAAGCAGACGTTCTACGCCCAGATCGACATGTCCCAAGGCGACGCGTACGCGTACGCCCTCGACGTGATGGCCCGCTCGGGTGTGAGCCCCGATGCCCAGGAGGGCTTCGCCGCGTTCCTGGAGAAGCGCAAGCCGCGGTTCGGGACCGGCTGACTGCCACCGCGGAGCGACGAGCGGAGCGAGTGCGACCAGAGCGTCAGAAGAGGCGTGGATCGACCGGCGCGCCGGCGCGCAGCTCTTCGAGGTCCACCTCCACGCACAGCACACCCTTGCTCTCGGCGAAGACGCGCGCCTGAGGTTTGATGCGCGTGGCCACGAACATCCCGGCGGTCGGCGCGAGGGCCGTGTCTCGGTCGAGGCGTTCCTGGTAGCGCAGCAGCTGCTCGACACCGGCGATCTCGCCGACGCGCTTGACCTCGACGACGACCGCGCGCCCGTCGCCATCGCGACACAACAGATCGACGGGCCCGATGTCGGTGGGATACTCACGCCGCACGATGCGGAGGTCGGCGCGCAGGGCGTCGACGCGGGCCGCCAGTAGTTGCTGGAGCTCGGCCTCGACGCCGTCCTTCGCGAGGCCGGGGTCGTCGCCGAGATCGACGGTGAGATCGTGCACGACATCGAGCAGCTCGATCACCAGGCGTTCGCCCTTCGGAGTGGATGCGGTGATCCTGCCGTCGCCTTCGAGAATCCGGCACGGCGGGCTCATCCAGTTCAGCGGCTGGTACGCCTTGGAGTCGGCATGCACCGCGATCGACCCGTCGGCCTTCAACAGGATGAGCCGGAGCGCCGGTGGCAGATGCGCGCCCAAGCGGCCCTCGTACTCGACCGAGCACCACGCGACGAGCAGACGCACGGGCGGGTTGTAGCACAGGCGTCGCGCCCCCTCTACGATGCGCCGGTCGTGTCGACGTCGAGGAGGTCTGCCGGTGATCTTGGCTGCGGTCGGTGACGATTCCTACGATCTCGTCCTGCTCCTGCACATCCTCACCGCGATCATCGGGTTCGGGGCGGTGTTCCTCAACGCGATCTACGGCGCGCAGGTTCGGGCGCGGCGCGGGTCTGAGGGTCTGGCGATCCTGCAGGCCAACTTTCTGGTGGCGAAGATCGCCGAGTACTTCATCTACGCCGTGTTCGTGCTCGGTTTCCTCTTGGTGCTCATGAGCGACGAGGCCTGGAGCTTCGGCGACACGTGGATCTGGCTGTCGATGCTCCTCTACGTCGTGGGGATCGGCCTGTCCCACGGGATCCTCCAACCGAACGTGCGGCGCATGATCACCTTGATGGAGGAGATGGTGACCGGTGGTCCGCCGCCGCCCGGCGCCGGGGGACCGCCGCCCCAGGCGGCCGCGCTCGCGGAGAGCGGGAAGCGGGTGGGCGCGACGGGGGCCACGCTCAACGTCCTCCTCGTCGTGATCCTCTACTTGATGATCTTCAAGCCGGGCGCGTAGGGGTGGACCGAGCGCAGGTCTCTACGATGGGTGCGTGAGCTTCTACGACGAGGTTCTGCGGGAGCTGATCGCGGCGGTCGGGGCCGCGCTCTTCATCGGCAACCTGGTCGCCCTCGTCCGTCGCCGCAACGATCCCCCGATCGCACCGGCGCGCCCGGCGAAGCCGGGAGGCGCGGGTGGCGAGCGTTCCGCCGATCTGGCACGCGCGCCGGTTGCCCGCACGGTGCTGTACATGGTGCTCGGATTCGTCGTCATGGTGTGGGGCGTCGCTTCGTTCCTCGTCGGCTGACGGTCACTCGGGGTACACGGTGATCTCGGTCGCCTTGACCGAGGCCCACACCGGTGTTCCCGCGCCGAGCCCGAGCTCGCGGGCCGCGGTCGGTGTGACCTCCGCGACGATCGGGATCGGCGGGCCGAGCCGCACTCGCATGCGCGTCCCCTCGTCGTCGACGCCCTCGACGCGCGTCTCCCACACGTTGCGCGGGCTGCCCTCGGGCGATCGGCGGTGGAGCGACACCGCGTGTGGGTGCACGACCGCGAGGACCGGTTCGTGGAGGGGAACCTGATCGGCCGCGATGAGCATCCCTCCGGTCTCGAGTGCGACCGCACCGTCGACGCCACGGCCGCGCAGCAGGTTCACGCCGACGAGGTCGGCGACATACCGTGATCGAGGCCGGGAGCGAACGTCGGCGGGCGCCCCCTCCTGGACGATGCGTCCTCGCTCGACGATCAGGAGGCGCGCCGCCAGGGCCATCGCCTCGATCGGATCGTGAGTGACGAGCACGCGCACTCCGGGATACGAGTCGAGGTGGCGCCGGAGCACACGACGGATCTCCACGCGCAGCGTCGCATCGAGCGCGGCCAGCGGCTCGTCGAGTAGCAACAGCCGGGGGTCTCTCGCGAGAGCGCGGGCGAGCGCTACCCGCTGGGCCTGACCACCGGAGAGCTCCGCCGGGCGGGCGCGCACCGATGCCGCCAACCCCACCCGGTCGAGCCACGCGTGAGCGCGGCGGCGGGCCTCGACGCGGGGAACACCGCCTGCTCGCAACCCGAACGCGACGTTCTCGAGCGCGCTCAAGTGCGGGAACAGGAGGAGATCCTGGAACACGACGCCCACGGAGCGCGCCTCGGGAGGGACGAACCGGTCGCGCGCGGGATCGTCGAGACACTCGTCGTCGAGCCGCACGTGACCCTCGGTGAGAGGTTCGCTTCCCGCGAGCGCACGTAACAGCGTGGTCTTCCCCGCACCGTTCGGACCGGCGACGACCACGAGCTCGCCGGGTTCTGCGCGTATCTCGACGTCGAGATCGAGAGTGCCCAGCCGTACGACGACGCGAGCGTCGAGACTCACAGCGGCACGGCGGCGGCGGTGGCTTCCCGCTCGCGCTGCCCGCCCAGCACGCGCGCTCCGACGACTGCGAGCACGGTCACCGAGATGGCCAGCAGCACCAGGCTCAACGCGATGGCCGCGGGCGGGTTGGTCTGGAGCGCGAGGAACACCGCCAGCGGCATGGTTTGGGTCCGGCCCTCGAAGTTGCCCGCGAACGTGATGGTGGCGCCGAACTCGCCCAGGGCCCGCGCCCACGTGAGGGCGGCACCCGCGGCCAGCGACGGGCCGATCATCGGCAGCGTGACCCGGCGGAACACCGTCCACCGGCCCGCTCCCAGCGTGGTCCCCGCCTCCTCGTACCGGGGATCGAGCGAGCGGAGGGCCGCCTCAACCGTGACGACGAGGAAGGGCATGGCCACGAAGGTCTCGGCCAGGATGACGCCGGGGGTCGTGAACGGCAGCCGGATGTCGAGCCACTCGTCGAGCCACTGCCCGACGAGGCCGCGCCGCCCGAACGCGAGCAGGAGCGCGACCCCGCCGACCACCGGCGGCAGCACCATCGGGATCAGGACGAGCGCGCGCACCACGGACTGTCCCGGAAAGCGAGTGCGCGCGAGCAGCCATGCCAGGGGCACGCCCAGCACGACCGACAGCAGCGTCGCCGAGAGGGAGCACACGACGGAGAGCCGGAGCGCGGTCCGCACCTCCGGCTCGCCCAGGAGGCTGGGGAGCTCCCGCCACGGCGCGCGTTCGAGCAGGCCGAGGAGCGGCACGACCAGGAAAGTCGTGAGGGCCACCGCCGCGAGGACGAGCGCGAGGGCGGGCGGGCGTCGGCCGGCGCGGCGGTTCACGGTGTGGCGACTCATGGCGCGAGAAAGCCGAAGGACTCGAGCACGTGCTGACCGCGGGGCGAGGTGACGAAGTCGACGAATATGCGAGCGTCGTCCTCGTTACCGGCCGCCGCGAGGCGGGCGATCGGATACGTCGCGACGACGTTCTCGTCTTCGGCTATGGCGATGCCCTCGACCTGCGGGTTGCCCTCGACGTCGGTGGCATACACGATCGCAGCGTCGGCTTCACCGAGCTGTACGAGCGAGAGCGCAGCCTTCACGTTCTCCGCCCGGGTCGCGGGCGTGAGCTGCACGCCGGCTCGCTCGAGGGCCTCGTCCGCGAACCGACCGCACGGCACCTGCTCCGCACACAGCACGACGACGAGCCCAAGTTCGGCCAGGTCCGCGAGCGAACTGATCGCCTCCGGGTTCCCCGCTTCGACCGCGATGGCGAGCCGGTTGCGCGCGAACGCCGCGGGTTCGCCGGCGACGTCGCCCCTGTCGACGAGCCTTTGCATGGTCACCTCGTCGGCAGCGGCGAACACGTCCGCCGGTACGCCCTGCTCGATCTGCGCAGCCAGCTCCGACGATGCCGCGAAGCTCAACTCCACGTCGGTGTCGGGGTGGGCGCGTTCGAAGCGGTCGGCGACGACCTCGAACGCTTCGGTCAGCGACGAGGCGGCCAGCACCTGCATCGTGTCGGCGCTGCGGCTGCACGCGCCGGCTGCGGCCGACACGAGCATCGCGACCATCACGCACGCGGCCGGCCGCCTCACCGCCGGCGCGGTACCTCGACGACGACGTTGGTCGCCTTGACCGCCGCCACCGCCCGATCGCCCGGGGCGAGGGCGAGCTCGTCGGCGGCCTCGCGGGTCATGAGCGACACCACCCGGTGGGGCCCGGCCTGGATCTCGACCACTGCCGTGACCGTGTCGCGCTCCACCCGGGTGACGATGCCGGCGAAGCGGTTGCGGGCCGACCGGCCCACGATGACGTCGGGCTCGGCTGCCGGTGGGGCGGATGCGAGAAAGCGCGCCAGGTCGCCGCCGTCGATGACCCGCTGGCCCCCGGAGCTTCGGCGGGTGGGGAGCTTGCCGCTGTCGGCCCAGCGCCGCACCGTGTCGACGCTCACCCCCAGCAGCTCCGCCGCCTGCCCCGGCCGATAGCTCGGCATGTGCGGGGAAACTAGCCGATCAACCTCGGTAGATCCGAGGGAATGGTCGTGATTGCCCGGGCAGCCTACCGCTGGCGGCCGACGAAGCCGACGAGCCGAGTCATGGTGTCGGCGCCGGCCGGCACGGCGACCTCGGGCGCGAAGGCGCGGGCGCGCACATCCGGCGGAAAGCGGCGCGCCGCCTGCTCCTGCCAGTCGAGGATGTCGGCCGCCAGCTCCTCGTCCCAGCTCCGCGTCTGGCCCGTCGCCCGGGCGAGGTCCCAACCGTGGAGCAGCACGTCTCCGGCCAGCATCCGGGCCGCGAACCCTCCCGGCATCTCGCTGCCCGGGAACTGCACCGGGTTGTCGACCACACTGTCCGCCCGCCACGCGGTCAGCACGGCGGCAGCGAGGGCGTCGTACGACCGTGACGGATCGTCCCCGATGTGCGCCTGCCCGAGCACCGCCGGGTCCGCCGTCCCGCTCGGGAGGTCGCGCCACAAGGCGAGCACGCCGAGCAGGTGGTCGAGCAGCGCCCGGACATCCCAGTCGGTACAGGGGGTGGTGCCCTCGTACTGGTCGGGGGAGATGGCGGCGACGATCGGCCGGGTCTGCGCGATCGCCGTCTCCATGGCCTCGAGCGGTTGCATGCGTCCTCTCCTATCCGGTCGGGGCGGTCTCGGAGGCCTCGGGGTCGACGACCGTCTCCTGCCGTCCCCACGGCAGGGCGACCAGCGCGACCACCGCCGCGACCGCCATGACGAGCGCCATGGCGTAGAACACCACCCTCGTCGATTGCGCAAAGTCGCGCTGCACCGCCTCGAAGATCTGCTCAGCCTTGCGGCCCGCCTTGGCGGTGAACTCGGAGCGGTCGCCGCCACCCGAGCCCTGGAGCGAGCGTGCGACGTCGTCGGCGCGTTCCTTCGACAGCCCGAATCTCTCGAGGGAGTCCTCGACGTTCATG
>JBOGFJ010000101.1:0-3443 GCA_050743385.1 Acidimicrobiia bacterium | reverse complement strand
GTGCCGAAGCCCTCCCGAAACCGAGCCGGCGAGAACTGCTCGGCCTGACGGCGGATGTCGGCAGCGTCGAAGCGGGTCGGGTCGAAGCTGCGCATCGTCGTCGCGAGCGCCTCCACCTCCCCCGCGGTCCCCGTGCGGCCGGGCGCGTACAGCACGCCGGTCGTACCGTCGACCACCGATTCGAGCGCACCGCCGGCCGCCTGCGCGAGCACCGGGGCGCCGCACGCCTGCGCCTCGACGGGAATGATGCCGAAATCCTCCTCACCCGGGAAGACCAGCGCGCGGCACCGCCGGTAGAGGTCGCGCAGTGTCTCGTCGTCGACGCGACCGAGGAACTCGACGCCGGGCCCCGCGCGCGTTTCGAGCTCTTGCCGCTGCCGGCCCACACCGACCACGAAGAGCCGCACACCTGCCCGCGTGGCCGCGGCGACGGCGACGTCGGTCTTCTTGTAGGGCACGAGGCGACCGGCTACGAGAAAGAAATCGTCTCGATCGATGCCCGGGTCGGGCGTGAACCAGTCGATGTCGACCGGCGGCGGTACGACCGTGGCTGTTCGTCCCCACCACCGCGTCACCCGTGCGCTGACGTTGCGCGAGTTCGCCATGATCAGCCGGAGCCGCTGTGCCGCCGCTCGGTCGGCCCGCCGTTGCGTTTCGGCGAACGCGCCCAGCGCGACCCGACCCGCGCTTCCGCCGCGCTCGCCGGCGCGCTTTGCCGGGTCCCACATCCAGCGGGCGGGGGTGTGCGTGTACGACACCACCGGCACGCCGCGCGGCGGGCGGACGCGGTTGGCGAAGGCGTAATGGCTCGTGAGCACCACGTCGGCGTCTCGGAGATCGAGCCGCGCGAGGGCAACCGGGAGCAGCGGCAGCAGGTGCGCGTAACGGTCGTTCCCGCGGTACAGGCGGTCGAGCCAGGTCGAGCGGATGTCGGCGTCGGCGAGCCCGTCCGAGAGCACGCTGCGGTCGACGATGGCGGCGTGCACGACCGCGGTCGGGAACATGCGATGGAGCTCGGCGACGACCCGTTCGGCGCCTCCCCAGATGGTGAAACGCTCGTGGACGATGGCGACTCGCACGCCCGTCAGCGGCGCCAGCGTCTCGCTGACCGAAGCTCGTCCCGATTCAGCACCGTGCCCAGGAGCCGGGCGTGGGGAGTGAGGCGGCGCACCCCGTCGTGCAGAGCGCGCTTGCGGGTCGCGGAGGCATCGACGACGAGAATCGACGCGTCGACCTGCGCCGCGATGACGAGCGCATCGGCCGACTCGGTGACCGCCGGTGTGTCGACGACGACGATCTCCACGTCGGTCAGCTGGTCGAGAAGCTTGCGGAGGGCGCCGCCGCCGAGGAGCCCGGGCGCGTCGGGAACCGCGAGTCCGGCCGTGAGCACGCGGAACCGCTTCTGGAGCGGGTTTGCCTGGCGCAGGATGGACGGCTCGAACGCGCTTCCGAGCAGCAGGTCGCCGAGCCCGGGGGACGGCGGGAGGTGGAGGTTCTCGGCGACCGATGGCCGGCGGAGGTTGGCGTCGACGAGGACGACCGACACCTTCAGGTTGGCGGCGATCTGCGCCAGTCCCCGTGCGACATACGACGCGCCGCCGCCGGGGTCGACCCCCGTGACCGCCACGCTGCGCACGTCGACGCCGCCGCGGGCGAAGTCGACCTGGGCCCGCAGCTCACGAAACGCCTCGACGACCTCGTCGTGGCCCTTGCGAGGGATGCGGGCGAGCACCGGGACGTCCGTCACCTCCTCGACCTCCTCCCGTATCCGCCCGGCCGGGAACCGGCCCGCGACCGTACCCAAGAGCGCCGCGGTCTCGGCGCTCAGGACGAGCGCGACGAGGAACGCCAGCACCGCATCGCGCTCGGGCTTGGGCTCGATGGGGGTGGGCGAGGCGTCGGCAGGTGACACCACGCGCGGGATGGGCGCCTGCTCCTCGTCCGTCTCGACGGCGGCGTCCTCTGCGTCCTGCTGGAGACTCTCGACGACGCCGTCGGCGAGCGCCTCCGCGGACGCGGGAGACGGGCCGCGCGCGACGACCTCGACGAAGCCGAGGGTGTCGGAGTCGTCGGCTGTCACGCGGCCGCGCGCCGTCGAGAGGGAGATGTTGAGTCCGGACAGGTCGATCGCGTCGCGCAGGATGCTGCTCGTGTCAGCGAGTGCCGCGAATCGGCCTGACACGATCTCGACGTTCTCGCGACCGAGCGATGTCGTATCGGCCGTGGCATCGGAGATCACGTCGATCTGGGCCGTGGCCTGGTAGACCTTTGGGCGTGCGCGGCTCCAGGCGTACGCGCCCGCGGCGATGATCAACGACACGGCGACGATGATCCACCGGCGCCGCCACATCAGGCGAAAGTGCTCCATGACATCCACGCGCGCGTTCGAGGGTAGTGCAGTGATTACGAGGTTCCGGTGATGCTGACACCCGCGCGACAGCCCTCCGCGTCAGCGCGCTCCGGCACGAACGAACCTGGCCGCGGTCGCGTCGCGACCGTCGACTTCACGGTCCCGGCTATCGGCGGCGCGCTCGCGCTGAGCGTGACATCGGGCGCGCTGGTGCTCGTGACCGGGCGGTCACCGCTGCTTCTCCTCGCGGCGATCCTGGTGGCGCCGGTCGTCGTCGGCGGATTGGTCGCGTTGGTGCTGCGGCCCCAGCGCGGTGTGCTGCTCCTCGCCGCGCTGCTGCCGTTCGACGGGCTCCAGCAGATCTGGGGCTTTCCGGCGGGTTGGAAGGAAGCGCTGACGATCGCCGTGCTCGGCGCGACGTTCGTGGCCCCGTTCGCCGCCCGATCTGCCACCCGCCGGGAACTTCCGCAGTGGGCGTACCTGATCATCGCTCTGACGGCGCTCGGCCTGATCTCTGCCGCGGTCGTGGGCGGTACGCGCGGGCTCGTCGGGTTGAAGGTCGGCTTCTTCTACCTCCTGCTCGGCTTCGCCGTCTGGCGCTGCCCCTTCAATGGGCGGGAACGCGACCACCTCGTGACGATTCTGATGGCGACGGGGTTCGCGACCGCGGTGTTCGGTCTCGTTCAGCAACTGCTCGGTGCCGAACGACTCGTCGACCTCGGCTACGAGTTCAATACCGACATCCGCACGACGGGTGGCTTCCTGCGCTCCTTCTCGACCTTCGACACGAGCTTTGCCTTCGCGCTCTACCTGATGGTCGTGCTACTCATCGGGCTGGCGGTCGCGATGCGTGCCCCTCGTCGGCTCCGCAATCAGCTCTTCTTCCTGAGCATCCCGGTGATCCTGGCCGCGATGGCGGTTACGATCACGCGCGTAGCCGTCCTCGGGTTGGTCGCCGGGCTCGTATACCTCGCGATCGCGAAGTACCGATCGCTCGTGCTCGTCCTCATCGACGGCATCGTCATCGCCGCGGTGCTGCTCGTGATCGCCGCCAGCTTCAGCGGAGCGTTCCTGTCGACCACGAGCTCAGAGG
>JBOGFJ010000100.1:0-14244 GCA_050743385.1 Acidimicrobiia bacterium | reverse complement strand
CCCTGCGAGGTGGGCGGCGCGGACGAGGCGCACCGCGTCAGCGCGCGTGACCCGGGCGCGGTGGACCAGCCACGACTGCGGCGTCGCCGCGGCATCCTCGGCCCACGCCCCCGCCGCGTCCCACTCGCCGGTGCAGCGGAGGATCTCGGCGTCGAGCCGCTCCCGCACCTCGAGCAGTTCGATCAGGCGAGCCGAACGGGCGGCGCCGGACCAGCCGTCGCGGTCCTCCGAGGCAGCCGCTGCTACGGCCTCGCCGATCTCCGACCCGGACGAACCGAACATGTGCTCACGATACGCCTGGGGTGTGACAACTAACCCCTTCTCCGCGATCGACCGGTGAGGTCTCGACGTGAAGCGAGGCCTTCTTGCGGAGCGGGACATGCGGCTACGCTCGGCGCAGGTGAGGCTCTCGTCACCGCGCGAGTGACGGGCGAGAGGAGCGCCGCATGCGCACCGGTCGTGTCAGCCACGGCGAGCTCCTCGGGGCCGATCGAGAGCGCTTCACCGCGCTCCGCGAGATCAACGAGCTCCGCCGGTCGCGCGCCCTCCCGGAGTACCAGCCGAGGACCACCACGTTCCGCGTGCTCCCGCGTCAACGTCACTTTTGGACGCGCTGCGTGCGGCAACTGCATTAGGAGCTCGTGACGCGAGACGGCCCGGGCTTCCGGCCCGGGCCGTCTGACTCTGACACCGCGGCGAGAGCGTCAGGGGGTCTCGGCGCCCTCCTCGACCTGCTCGAGGAACCGCCGGATCTCCGCCGCCCGGAAGCGGCGGTGGCCGCCGAGCGTCCGGATCGCCGAGATCTTCCCGGCCCGGGCCCAGCGGGTGACCGTCTTGGGGTTCACCCGGAACATCGCGGCCACCTCGGAGGGTGTCAGGAGTGCGTCCGGGTCGGAGGTCGTGTCCAACGCTCGTTCTTCCACTGTCTTCTCTCTTCTCTTTGTCGTCGATACGGATGGTCTCGGTTGCCTTGCGATGGACGACCGGACCCTGCCCGGGTGTCCCATTTCGGGGATTAGCGTAACCTGCGCGCTTTCCGGGGGGCGATAGCCCGTTGGCGTCATTGGTGCCGTCTGGAATGACTAGTCATCCGGGAGGTGGGTGCGCGTCATCCCACGCATCAGGACTCGACGGTCACCCGCCGGTGCCCACTCGTCACATTCCCGACATTCCAGGCTTCCAAACCGTCGGCCGCCAGCGCGTCCAGGGCGGCGGCCGCGTCGCCGGGAGCGACGACCGCGAGCATGCCGAGGCCGAGGTTGAAGACGTGCTCCATCTCGGCGTGGGGCACGTCGCCCGCCGCCTGCACCTCGGCGAAGATCCGTGGCTCGGGCCAGGTGCCCCGACGCACGACGGCATCGCAGTCGTCGGGCACGACCCGGACGAGGTTCCCGGCGATGCCACCGCCGGTCACGTGGACGAACGCATGCACGGGGCACGACGCCCGGAGACGGGCGAGCGCCGGCGCGTAGATGACGCTTGGACGCAGCAGCTCCTCGCCCAGGCTCACACCGGCGCCCTCCCATGCGGGCTCGACGAGCGACCGCTCCGCCCGATCGAGCAGTGCCCGACGGGCAAGGGAGTACCCGTTGCAGCGAAGACCGGGACTGGCAATCCCGAGCACCTGGTCACCGGCGGCGACGCCGGCCGGCAGCAGGCCGTCACGCGCGGCGACGCCGACGGCGAAGCCCACCAGGTCGAACTCGCCCGGCTCCATCGCGTCGGGATGCTCCGACATCTCCCCGCCCAGCAGCGCGCACCCCGCCTGCCGGCACCCGTGCGCCACTCCGGCGACGATCTCGTCGACGGTCTCCGGCACCAGCTTGCCGACCGAGAGGTAATCGAGGAAGAACAGCGGCTCGGCGCCGTTGGCGGCGATGTCGTCGACCGAGCACGCCACGACGTCGATGCCGATCGTGTCGTAGCGGCCCGCCAGCCGCGCCACCAGAGACTTGGTGCCCACGCCATCGGTCGACGCCACCAGCACCGGGTCGGCATGGCGCAGCCCGCCGAGCGAGAACAGCCCCGCGAACCCGCCCACGTCGCCGATCACCTCGGCCCGTCGGGTCGAGCGCAGGTGATCCTTGATCAACTCCACGGCCTTGTCGCCGGCGGCGATGTCGACACCAGCCGCCGCGTACGTGAGCGGCTCGTCGGGGCGCCTGGTTCGATCGGTCACGCGGTCGACGAGGGAACCGATGAGGGCGCCCGCACCGACCCGTCCTCCTCGAGCACGAGCTTGGCGTCGGCCTCGGGAACCGGCACGGGGTACTCGCCCGAGAGGCACGCGGTGCAGAACGACGCCGGTGACGCACCGGTGGCGGTGAGCAGCCGGTCGAGCTCGAGGTACGCGAGCGAGTCGACGCCGAGGAAGTCGCGGATCTCACCCACCGACATGTCGGCGGCGAGCAGGTCGGAGCGATTGCCCGTGTCCATCCCGTAGAAGCAAGGCCAGCGGTACGGCGGCGACGACACCCGGAAGTGCACCTCGGCCGCGCCCGCCTCCCGCAGCATCGACACGACCTGGCGCGTCGTCGTGCCTCGCACGATCGAGTCGTCGACCACGACGAGGCGCTTGCCCCGGATGTTCTCGGGCAGCGGGTTGAGCTTGAGCCGCACGCCCTGCCCCCGCAGCTGCTGGCTGGGCTGGATGAACGTGCGGCCGACGTAGCGGTTCTTCACCAGCCCGTCGCCGTAGGGGATGCCCGACGCGCGGGCATAACCCTGGGCGGCCGGGATCCCCGACTCGGGCACCGGCATCACCATCTCGGCCTCGACCGGCGCCTGGCGGGCGAGCTCTTCGCCCATGCGCTGGCGGGCGGCGTGGATGCTCTGGTTGTAGAGCCGGGTGTCGGGACGGGCGAAGTAGACGAACTCGAACAGGCACAGCTTCGGGGTGGGTTCGGCGTAGCGCCGCTCGCGCACACCGGTGGCGTCGATCACCACCATCTCGCCCGGCTCGATGTCGCGCACGAAGTGAGCGCCGACGATGTCGAGGGCTGCGCTCTCGCTCGCCAGCACCCAGCCACCCTCGATCCGGCCGAGCACGAGCGGCCGGAAGCCGTGGCGGTCGCGCACCCCGATGAGGTGGGCCTCGTCCATCAGCACGAACGTGAACGCGCCCGCGAGGTCGGGAAGCACCGACGCCAGGGCGGTCTCGAGGTCGCGCCCGTCGGAGCGGGCCTCGGGCGCGTACGCCCGCGCCAGCAGCTCGGCGACGAGGTCGGAGTCGGTCGTGGAGTCGGCGAGGGCCTGGGCCGCGGTCAGGCCCGGAAGCATCCCCAGGCCTTCGGCGAGCTCGCCGGTGTTGGTGAGATTGCCGTTGTGGCCGAGGGCGAAGCCGGCGTCGCCCACGGACCGGTAGACCGGCTGGGCGTTGCGCCAGTTGCTCGACCCGGTCGTGGAATAGCGGACGTGCCCGATGGCGAGGTGGCCGTCGAGAGGGGCGAGGCGGCGCTCGTCGAACACCTGGGTGACGAGGCCCATGTCCTTGACAACCGTGACGGTCTCGCCGTCGCTGACGGCGATGCCGGCCGATTCCTGGCCCCGGTGTTGGAGGGCGTAGAGACCCAGGTAGGCGAGGTTGGCCACCGGATGACCCGGTGCGTAGACGCCGAAGACGCCACAGGCCTCGCCGATTCCCTCAGCCGCCACCCGTGCTCTCCTCTCTGAACGTTCAGTATCCCATGCGGAGGATCAGTCTCCCGTCAACTACGGTCCTCGCCCGATGACGAACACCGACACCGGCTTCTGCCTCTGGTTCACCGGCCTGTCGGGGGCGGGCAAGAGCACCGTCGCCGAGGTCGTGGTCGACGAGCTCCGGCGGCGCGGTCACCGGGTCGAGCTGCTCGACGGCGACGAGGTGCGCACGAATCTCTCCAAAGGTCTCGGATTCTCGAAGGAAGACCGCGACACCAACATCCGCCGCATCGGCTGGGTGGCCAAGATCCTCGCCCGGAACGGCGTCGTGGCCGTGACCGCGGCGATCTCGCCCTACCGCGAGATCCGCGACGAGGTACGCGCCGAGATCGACCACTTCGTGGAGGTCTACGTCGACACGCCGATCGACGTGTGCGAGAACCGCGACGTGAAGGGCCTCTACGCCAAGGCGCGCTCGGGAGAGATTCCCGAGTTCACCGGCGTGTCCGACCCTTACGAGGAGCCGCTCGACCCCGAGGTTCGGGTCGTCACCCACGACCGCGACGTCGCGGCGTCGGCGGCCCAGGTGCTGTCGTACCTGGAGAGCATGGGCCTGGCGGTGCCGGGGCCCGCGCCGCGGCCCGCGTAACGCGCCCGTGATCGACCTCATTGCCTGGTCGCACTCCCTCGGCGACAGGGTACCTGCCGCCGCTCTTCGGGCCGCTCGTCGCTCCCGCGCAATGCCACGTGTTCCCTTCGTGGATGGCAGGCCTTCGTGATCGACCTCCACAGCCACTCCACCGTCTCGGACGGCACCGACCCGCCCGCCGATGTCGTCGCGCTGGGGGCGGCGGCGGGGTTGGCGGCGCTCGCGCTCACCGACCACGACACGCTCGACCACCTTCCCGAGGCCCGCGCCGCGGCCGAGGCACACGGGGTGCGACTCGTGCCGGGCTGCGAGATCTCGTGCGAGCTCGGCGGGCGCGCGCCTGGCTCGATGCACCTCCTCGTCTACTTCGTCGACGACTCGTCGGGACCGCTGCGTGACCGGATGGGGGCGCTGCAAGCCGGTCGGGCCGAGCGCAACGATCAGATCCTCGAGTCGCTGCGAGGCCACGGCATCGAGATCACCCTCGACGAGGTGCTGGCCAAGGCGGGCCCCGGCTCGGTCGGACGCCCTCATATCGCGCGAGTCCTGATGGAGAAGGGGTACGTCGCCTCGATCCAGGAGGCGTTCGACCGCTGGCTCGCCAAGGACAAGCCGGCGTACTTCGAGCGCGTGCGACTGCGGCCCGAGGAGTCGATCGAGCTCGCGCACGCATCCGGCGGGGTGACGGTGGTCGCGCACCCGGGATCGCTCGAGCTCGAGGCCCGACCGCTCGACGAGCTCGTCGGCGTGCTCGCCGCCGAGGGGCTCGACGGCCTCGAGTGCGAGTACGGCCGTTACACGCCGGACGAGCGGGCGGCGTACACGGAGCTGGCCGTCCGTCATGGGCTCGCGGTGACCGGCGGCTCCGACTACCACGGCGACAACAAGCCTGACCTGCGTGTCGGCATCGGCCGGGGCGACCTCGCCGTGCCCGACGAGCTACTGGACGACTTGGAGGCCCGCCGGCCATAGCATCGCGACCCGTGGCAGGGCCGCCGTCCGACGTGCAGCGGGTGGTCGAGCCGATCGTCGGCGACGACGGCACGCCTGCGGCGGGCGTCATCGTGGGTCCCGGCGGGTACGGAAAGAGCGAGGTGCTCGACGCGGTCGCCGCCGTCCTCGAGGATCGCGACGTCGTCGTCACCCGGGTGACCGCACGCAGGCTCGAGCACGACGTGCCGTTCGCCGCGATCGAGGCGCTGCTCGACGGCGATGCGCCCAAGCCCGGTGGTGCCGGCGAGCGCCGCGCGCGTGCCGCGGTCGGCGAGCGCCTCGGTGCCGGCGCCCTCGTCGTCGACGACGCCCAGTGGCTCGACCCGTCGTCGCTGCACGTCCTCGTCGCGGTGGCCGAACGCAGCCGCGAGCAGGGTGCGGGAGTCGTCGTCGCACATCGCCCGTCGACCGCGTCGCAGGAGCTGGCCGCGCTCGACAGCGTCGTCGCCCGTCACGGCCCGCTCCTGTGGCTGCCGCCGCTCACCGACGCCGACGTGGGCGAGCGGGCCGCGCGCGCGCTCGACGCCCCCGTCGACGACGAGCTCGTCGACGCGCTGATGGTACGAACCGAGGGCGTGGTCCTCTTCGTCGACGAGCTCGTGCGCGCGTGGGCGGCAGCAGGTGTGCTCGAGCGCGGCGCGTTCCGCGAGCCGCCGGGACCGGTGCCGGCCCCGCTGGTCGAGCGCGTGCGGGCGGTGAGCGGCAACCTCGGCGAGCCGGCGCGTCGGGCACTGGGGGCTCTGAGCCTCGGCTCCGCGCTCGACGACGAGCTGCTCGTCGCGCTCGCCGATCTCGAGCCGGGTGCGCTCGCCGCCGTGGTCGACGAGTTGCGCGCCACCGGGCTGCTCGTGCCCGGTCACGACGAGCTCCTCCCGATCGTCGCCGAGGCCGTCGCAGACGCCATGCCCACCACCGAGCGCCGGCGCCTCCACACGCGCCTCGCCACCGCCCTCGTCGACCGGGGCGACCCGCCCGGGCGGGCGGCCGAGCACCTCGTCGCCGGTGGGGCCGTGGGGCCCGAAGCGGTGACGACGCTCGTCGCCGCCGGCAACGCCGCACTCGCGGAGACGCCCGCGCTCGCGCGCGAATGGCTGGAGCGGGCCCTCGAGGCCGGCGCCGACGCAGCCACCATCGCCGCCTACCGGGGCGAGGCCGCCGCGCTCACCGGCGACCTCGACAGCGCGGTCGAGCTCGCCGACACCGCGCTGGCGGAGGGAGACCCGTCCCATCGGGCGCGCGCAACCGCGGTGCTCGCGGGCGTGCTCGGCAGCCGCGGCCTGTGGGGCCGGTCGGCACAGCTCTTCGGAGCGGTGCGCGACCACCCCGACACCCCGGACGCGGTGTTCCGGCTGCTCGCGGTTCCCGGTCTGGTCGCGCTCGGCCGGGTCACCGACGCCCGCGCCGCCCTCGCCGAGGCCGAGGACGAGCTCGAGCGCCCCGCCCGCCTCGCGGTCGAGGCCATCGTGGCGCTGGCGGCGAGCGCGGTCCGGTCCGTCGACGGGTCGCTCGGCGACGCGCTCGCCGGTTTCGTCGAGTCGGCCGAGCTGCTCGAGGCGAGCACGGGGCGCCTCGTGCTCCCCGATACGCCCCATGCGCTGGGCGCGGTGGTCGCCGCCGCCGCTTGCGACTTCACGCTCGCGGAGCATCTGCTCGCGCGCGCGGTCGAGCACGAGGTCGGCGGGCCGGGCTTGGCCGCTCGCCATCACCTCCTCGTCGGCTGGGTGGCCATGCGTGCCGGTCACTGGACCCAGGCGGAACTGACGCTCGACGAGATCAAACCTGAAGGCCTCGCGACGCGGGAGCAGCTCCTGCGGGCGGCGCTCGACGCCGGCCTGGCCCGGCGGAGGGGCGACCTCGCCCGGCTCGGCGGAGTGTGGGAACGAGCCGAGCCGGCGCTCCTCCGCGCGCAAGCCGACCTCTTCGCGCTCGAGCCGCTCGCCGAGCTCGCGACGAGCGCGGTGCGGCTCCAGTCGGGAGGTTCGGCGGCAGTGGCCAAGCTCGCGGAGGTGGCTCGGATCGTCGCCGAGCTGGGCAACCCCCCGCTGTGGACGCTGGCGCTGCGGTGGGCCGCGCTCGAGACCGCCGTCGCCGCCGACGACGCGGCCGCCGTCACCCGATGTGCAGCTGCACTCGAGGCGACGACGCCGGCGCACGAGCGGCTCGCGGGATTGGCGCCGGCCGCCCGGGCCTGGCGCGATCTCCTCGGCGGCGAGGTCGATCCCGACTCGGTCGATACCGCGACGGCAGGTCTCGCGGCCGCCGGGCTCTCGTGGGAGGCGTCCCGCCTCACGGGCCAGGCGGCGATTCGCACGACCGACCGATCGGTCACGCGCGCCCTGCTCGGTCGGGCACGCGACCTCAAGGAGTCGATCCCGGCACGCGAGGGGGGAGGGCCGTCACGAACGGTCGAGGCGCTCTCGGAGCGCGAGCAGGAGGTCGCCGCCTACGTGCTCGACGGGCTGACGCACAAGGAGATCGGCGCCCAGCTGTTCATCTCGCCCAAGACCGTCGAGCACCACGTCGCCAAGATCCGCCAGAAGGTCGGCGCGACGACCCGCGCCGAGATGCTGGCCGCACTGCGCGCGCAAACGGCCGCACCCTCTTGATGCTTTCCTGACGACCCTCTCGGCGCTCGAGGCATGCGTCACGCGTGTCGGGTCAGGATCCCCTCGCACGTGCGGACGAGCACGCGGGCCGCGTCTGCGACCTCGCGCGACGCCATGGGGCTCTCGGCGCGGCGCTGCCAGCGGGCGAGCGCCTCCTGCGCGGCGGTCCGAACATCAGCGTCGGCGGCGCCGGCCCCGAGACCGAGCCGAGCCGCGGGCGCGGCGCCGGTCGTACCCAACAGGCGCTCCATGACCTCGAGATCCTTCGGCTTGGCGGATACCGCGCCCGACCGGAGCGCGTTCAGCAGGCGAATCTCCTGGAACTCGTGCGCGCCCGCGGTCACACGCTCCACCTCGTTCATCAGCGCGCCGGACCCGGCGACGGGACGGGCGCGAGCCACACCCTCGACCGCGAGCAGCCCCGAACGCGCCTTGAGCACGTCGCGTCGCTCGGCGAACTGCGAGAGCAGGACGTTGCGCAGCGCGTCGAGACCGCTCTGCTCGACGAGCGCGGCCGAGAGCTTGCCCGACGTGGGCGCGCGCCCATCACGGATCATCCCGGTAGCGAGTCGGATACCGAAGAGACCCAGGCGATCGAGCAGCGCCTCCCGCTCCATCGACGTCAAGACCGTTGTCGGCGAGTTCACGAACCGGTCGACCGACACGAGCAGCTTCTCGACCGGCGGATCCTCGCACGCGGCCAGTCTGGCGAGCGCGGCGTACTCGGCCTCGCGCAAGGTCTCGCCGGTGACCGCGAGCAGCCCGGCCACGGGCACGACCGTCTGGACGAGGCGCCGCACCTTCGGATCGGAGCGGTAGCGGGTGGCGATCCTCGTGGCCGACTCCATGGCGTCGATCCGGCCGGCGGCAACCTCGTCGGCGCGGGAGAGCACCGCGATCGCGTTCACGGGCGTCGCCTGCGAGACCTCCTCGTCGTGGAACGTGGCGAGGAAGTCGATGTCGGTGTTGTGCAGGTGCTTCATCAAGTACAGCACCGCGTCGGCCGCGGTCACCCGGTCGTCGTCGGGCGCGAGAAACGCGTGCGTGCGGGCCGAGACCTCGGCTGACAACGACCCGATGCCGGGCGTGTCGATCAACGTCATCTGCTTCAGCGACGACGACGGCCAGTCGACGACCAACCGTTCGACCTGGTCGGCCGGCGTCGAGCCCAGCTCGACTTCGATCGCCCCCGCGTCGCGCGCGAACGGCACCTGCCGGGGCACTCCCTTGTGGGGATGGAGCTCGACCCGGTACGTCACCCCGTCGCGGTACCAGGTGACGATCTTCGTGCACTCGCCCGCGTCGGTGGGCGCCAGCTCCTCGCCCACGAGCGCGTTCAGCAGTGTCGACTTCCCGGCCTTCACGCGTCCGGCGATCGCGACCCGCAGCGGATCGTCGAGCCGGTCGAGGATCGACTGGAGCCCGGCAGCCTCCTCGGTGCCGGCGTAGGCCGCGACGGCATCGCGCAGCAGCGCGCGGGTCTCGTCGAGCAGGGACGGGGCACCGCTCACGAGATCGCCGCGCCGGCCTTCGCCGCCTCGGCCGCGACCTCGCGGATGCTCTTGCGGATCACGCTGATGCGCTCGAGCTCACCCTGCACCGCGCGCTGGCGCTGCTGGCGGGTGGCCTGGTCGGACTGCACGGCCGCCTGGGCGGCGCGCTGCGTCTCGCTGAGCGAACGGAGAAACTCCTCGGCCCGCGACGAGTAGTGGTCGCGCAGCTGGCGTTGGATCATGCGCAGCCGGTCACGGCTGTCCTTGCCCACGACGAACTGTGCCTCGTCGACGTACTTGCGGAAGGCGTTCTTCGCCTGCTGGCGGCGGATGGTGAGCTGGCGCTCCTTCTCGTCGCGGAGCGACTTGCGCCCCAACACCAGGCCCGCCGCCAGCGGGAGCAGTGGCCCGAGCGTCAGGCCGACCATGCCTCCGAACATCGAGAGCATGATCACCCCCATGTACCCACCCCGAACACCGGTCCACAGCTTCTGGGGGGCACTCATGGTGTCGGTGTTGATCCCGGTGTCGACGTCGACGGCCTGGCCGACGTCGAAGGCGCCCGCGAACGCGATCTTGGCGCGGATGTCGGCGCTGTCGACCTCGAAGTGCGTCGCGACACGCTGCGAGAGCTCCTCCCCGCGCACCTGCAGGAACTTGTAGTTGTTCACGACGTCTTCGCCGACACGCCGGTAGAGCCAGGGCTCGAACTCCTCCCAGATGTCGGCGGGGTCGGTCGCTTCGATGGCCTCGTCCGACTCCTGGACGATCCGCCGGACACGCGTGCGCAGGTCGTGGTCGACGTCGGCGTTCAGGTCGGCGATGCCGTCGGCGAGCGTCACCTGCCACTTCGCCGCCTGGCTCCGGAGCCGATCGGCGCGCTCCTTGGCCGTCTCGAGGTCGCACACGAGTGCGCCGGCCTGCTCCGGCTCGTCGAGCGCGGCCTTCTCGGTGCGGAACTGGCCGTCGAGCTGCTCCACGACGGCGAGGGCGTCGTTGACCGCCGCGTTCACGGCCAGCTGCTCGGCCGCGGCGATGACCTCCCTCTGCACGTAGTCGACCAGGGCCGGGAAGCCCGACTCCTCGTCGAGCTCGCGGTCGCCGGTCTCGAGCGCCTGGAGGCGGAGGGTCGACGACAGCGGCAGGATCTCCGCCTCGATCCCCACCTGCTCGAGGTGCGCGCGGTCGAGATCGAGGATCTTGCGCCACTCGGGATAGAAGTCGGTCTTGGTCAGCACGCAGACGATGTTGGGGCAGAGCGACCGGGCGGTCTCGAGGAACTGGAGCTCGGGCCCCGAGTACTCCTGCGATGCGTCCGACACGAAGACGAGCGCATCGGCCATCGGCAACGCGCCGACGGTGATGGCGGCGTGCGCCGATCCGAGGCCGCCCACACCGGGGGTGTCGACGAGGACCAGCCCCTCGGAGAGGAGGGGACGCGAGACGCCGATCTCCACGGAGTGGACGCGGCGCTCGTTCTCGGGGTTGGCGGCTTCGGTGACGAACTCCTGCACCCGGTCGACCGGGATCGCTTCGCGCTCGGGCTCGACCGTGCCATCGGCCGATTCGGGTGGGCGGTAGAGCACCGCGGCCGACGGCGGGTCGGCGAAGCGCACCGCCGTGGGCGCGGACGTGGCGATGTCGTCGTCGACGGGGCATACGGGCGCGTCGAGCAGGGCGTTGATGAGCGAGCTCTTGCCCTGCTTGAACTCTCCTACCACCAGCAGGTGGGTCGAGGGGTCCTCGAGGCGGTGAGTGGCGTGCTTGATGCGCTGGGCAAGGTCGGTTCGGTCGTGGGCCTCGACCGCGATCTCGCATTGGACCAGCGCGCCGAGCGCGTGCTCGACGAGTTGGCTCTGCGGAGCTGCCTCCGCGGTGGTCGGCTCGTTCATGGGTCTGTGACGGTACTGCGACGGTGACGGGCGCGCCGGGGCCCCGGGGACGAAGCCCCGGGGCCCTGATGCTTGTGTTTCCGTTCGACTAGAGGATCGGGTCGGCAGCCGGGTCGGGCGCGTCCTCAGGCGGAGCCTCGTCGCCCGTGGTCTGGGTGACGTCGCCACCGGCGGAGCCGGCCTGGGCGTCGCCGAAGCCCGACGTCGCGGTGGTCTGGCTCTCGTCGATGAGTTGGTCGCCCTCACCGGTCTCGACGTTGGTGTCGGTCAGGACGCTGTCCTCGACCTGCACGCCATCACCGGTCTGTACCTGCGAGTCCTCGATGTCATCGCCGGCCACGACGTTTCCGTCACCTTCGACGTTCTGGACCGTCTGGTCGAAGTCGAGGTTGCCGTGGTTCTCGATGTTGTTCGTGATCGAGTTGTCCTCGTAGTAGTTGTTGTAGACGATGTAGTCGAGCTGCGCGACCGCACCGGCACCCACTGGCGGAGCCGCGGCATACGCACTCGCCGACGCACCGGCACCACCGCCGCCGCCCGCACCACCGCCGGCGCCGACACCGCAGGTCGCCACCGCCTCGGCCGACACGTCCGCGTAGCCGTGGCTGTCGAGCCAGCCCTCGGGGTTCTGCGAGTAGGCCTCGGCCTCACCCTTGTCGCCGAGCAGGACGTTGATGACTTCCTGGGCGACGTTCACTTCGGTCTTCGTAACAGGCATCGTTCGCTCTCCTTTGTCGTCCCCCCACCCTTATTGGAGGGCTACGACGCAAGCTACGGGTGCCGCCTTCATGGCGAATCGGGGATCTACCGCAACTGCGAAGGCGACCATAGGGGATCGCGCTCACCGTGACTAGAGGACATCGAAAAGAAAGTGGCTGGCGAACGGGCGGGAGATTGCGAGCGCGACCAGAGCGGTCAGATGAGATCTTCGAACGTCTCTTCCGGAGGAGGCTCCACCACTTCCGGCGCAGCAACCGGGCCGGCCGCCGGCAACCCGGCGTCACTCTCAACCGTCGGCTGAAGCTCGGGATCGAAGTCGAACTCGCCGGCCTCGCGCTCCGACTCCTCTGCTTCTCCGTCTTGTTCAACCTCGTCGTCGGTGCCGGGAGTTTCGTCGAGCGTCGACGGCGCGAGATCGGAGTCGTCGATCACGTCGGTCTCGGACAATTCCGGCGCCACCGCGTCCGCTTGGTTCCCGTTCGACCCTTCCGCGCCCGCCTCCGAATCGACGCGAGCTTCGTCGGGGGGAGGAGCGAGCGTCGTGAAGTCGACCGAGTCGGGGAGATCGAGCTCGCCGCCGGGGTCGATCACAGCGCCGAGCCCCAGGGTGCCGGGCTCGGCCTCGCGCACCTCCGCCTCCACCTCGGTCGTCGCCGCCAGCCGGGCCAGCGCGGCCGGTTCCGGTGCCGAAGGCAAGGAGGAAGGGGACAGCTGGCGCGCCAACGGCGCCGGTACGGCATCGGCGACGAATCCGACCGCGACCTCGAGATCGGCCGCGCTGAGCCCTTCCAGGCCGCGCGCGGCGAGGAACCCGTCCGGGTTCTCGGCGTAGTCGGCTTTGGCCTCGGGGCTGTCGATCAGCTCCCGGGCCACATCGAGGAACGGCTGGGCCACCTCTGCATCCTGGGTCGGGAGCGTTCCTTTGCAACGCTCGTCGTGCCACCGTAGGCGTGACGCCCGGCTCCGGCATCGGGGACATCCCCTACCCACCCACAGAAAACGGGTCGTTGCCCCGGCGACAGCCGCAGGGGCCGTTGGTATGGTCGCCCGCAGATGTCGGAATGGCCCACGCGGCCGGGCAGAGGAGCGAACGATGGGGTACGCGCTGGGAGTCGATCTCGGCACCACCTACACGGCCGCGGCGGTGAGCCGCGACGGCCGGGTCGAGATCGCGACCCTCGGGAACCGCTCGGCCGCCGTCCCATCGGTGGTGCTCCTGCGCGCCGACGAGACCATCCTCACCGGCGACGCCGCCAGCCGCCGTGGCCTCACCGAGCCCGACCGGGTTGCACGCGAGTTCAAGCGCCGGATCGGCGACACGACGCCCATCTTCCTCGGAGGCGCGCCGTACTCGGCGGAGACGCTCATGGGCAAGCTCCTGCGCTGGGTCGTCGACGAGGTCGCCCGGCGCGAGGGCGGCCCGGCCGACGCGACGGTGGTGAGCCACCCGGCGAACTGGGGCGCGTACAAGAAGGACCTGCTCGAGCAGGCGATCCACCAGGCCGACCTCCGGAACGCGAGGACGATCACCGAGCCCGAGGCTGCAGCCATCCACTACGCGGCGACCGAGCGCGTCGACCCGGGCGACGTCGTGGCGGTGTACGACCTCGGTGGAGGCACGTTCGACGCCGCTGTGCTGCGCAAGACGACGAGCGGGTTCGAGATCCTCGGCACGCCCGAGGGCGTGGAGCGCCTCGGTGGCATCGACTTCGACGCCGCTGTGTTCGCGCACGTGACCCGCGCGCTCGGCGGCGCGGTCGAGGCGCTCGACGAGGACGACCCGACAGCGCTGGCGGCGGTAGCGCGCCTCCGCCAGGAGTGCATCGACGCCAAAGAGGCGCTGTCGACCGACACAGACGTGTCGATCCCCGTGCTGCTGCCCGATCTCCAGACCGAGGTACGGCTCACCCGCGCCGAGTTCGAGGCGATGGTGCGCCCGACACTCGTGGAGAGCACGCAGGCCATGCACCGCGCGCTGCGTGGCGCCGCGGTCGAGCCCGATCAGGTGAAGGCCGTGCTGCTCGTCGGCGGCTCGTCGCGTATTCCGCTCGTGGCGCAGCTGGTGGGGGCGGAGTTCGGCCGGCCCGTGGCGGTCGACGCTCATCCGAAGCACTCGATCGCGATGGGTGCTGCGCTCGCGGCCGCGGGCGAGCCCGACCGTGCTGCCGCTGCTGGCGCGGACACGGGCCCCGGGCCCGCAGCTGCGGGCGCGGGAGTCGCCGCCGGCGCCGCCGCCGGGATCGGCGCTGCCG
>JBOGFJ010000099.1:0-4722 GCA_050743385.1 Acidimicrobiia bacterium | reverse complement strand
TCGAGAAGGTCGACGCCGCCTTCCACGAGCTGATGGCGAAGACCTACCCGCCGGGCGTGCACCAGGGGATGATCTTCGAGTGCGCGGGCCGCGAGTACGTGCACGTCAGCGTCATGAGCGGCCTGGCACCGAAGCGCAGCCTCGACGAGATCCTCGGGGTCGAGCCGCCGCCGCCCGAGGAGCTCGAGGGGCTGTTGCCACTGGAGCAGCAGCTCCGCATGAACGACGCCCGCCGCACGGCGTTCAAGCGGTGGAAACGCGCCGAGCTGGTGGAGGAGCTGCAGGCAAACAACCACGCGGTCGAGCCGATCATCACGATGGAGGAGGCGCTCACCGATCCGCATCCCCAGCTCGACGCCAACGGCATGGTCGTGGAGGTCGACGACCCCGACCTCGGCCGGCTGCGCCAGATCGGCGTGCCGATCAACCTGCTGCGGACGCCGGGCGCGATCCAGGGGCCCCAGCCGCGCGTCGGCGAGCACACCGAGGAGGTGCTGGAAGAGGCCGCCCAGCGCAAGCCGTGGGCGGCTCCGAAGGAGACGCGCCCGCCCCGCGCCGAGAGCCGGGGGCCGCTCGACGGGCTGCGTCTGATCGACTTCGGCCAGTACCTGGCGGGGCCGTTCGGGCCGATGATCCTCGCCGACCTGGGCATGGACGTGATCAAGGTCGAGCCCGTCACCGGCGACGGCATGCGCATGGCGGGCAAGCCGTTCGTCGGCTGCCAGCGGGGCAAGCGTGACATCGCGCTCAACATCAAGGATCCCGAGGGCCTCGACATCGCGCTGGAGCTGGTGCGCCGGGCCGACGTGGTGCACCACAACATGACCAAGGGCGTGGCGACCCGCCTCGGCATCGACTACCAGGCGTGCAAGGCGGTGAAGCCCGACGTCGTCTACTGCAACACGTACGCGTACGGGCTCGAGGGGCCGCTGTCGCGCTTCGGCGGGCTCGACCCGCTGTACCAGGCGGCGACCGGCCTCGAATACGACGCCGGCGCGACGCCCTACGGCCACGATCCGCTCTACTACCGCTTCGGGATGTGCGACGCCGCCAACGCGATGCTGTCGGTCGTCGGCGTGCTCGCCGCGCTGGTGCACCGCGACCGCACCGGCGAGGGCCAGGAGCTCTGGACGAGCCTGCTCGACGGCGGGGCGGTGTTCGCGTCCGACGCGATGGTGCGACCCGACGGCGAGGCGGTGCCGCGCCCGCAGCTCGACCCGCACCAGACGGGCTTCGGACCGAGCTACCGCCTCTACGAGACCCAGGACGGTTGGGTGCAGGTGGCGGCGATCAAGCCGGAAGAGAAGGAGGCGCTGCTGCGCACGCTCGGCGCAGAGAACGACGCCCAGCTCGAGCTGCGGTTCCGCACCAAGACCGCGGTCTCGTGGTCACGGTTCCTCGACGACGCCGGCGTGCCCAACGAGGTCGCGATCGACCCGAAGGGCGGCGACCTCGTGCTCTTCGACGCCGACAACGAACGGCTCGGCCTCGTCACCGAATATGTGCACCCGACGATGGGGCTGATCCGTCAGTTCGGCAACACGATCGACGCGTCCGACACGCCGACGCGCCCGCTCGGCCCGCCGCCGCGCGTCGGTGAAGACACCGTCGAGATCCTCGACTGGCTCGGCCGCGCCGACGATGTCGACGCGTTGGTCGAGAAGGGAATCGTCGCCCGGCCCTGACTTCGTCAGGCGACGTCGAGCACGAGTTCGCGGTGCTCCTCGGCTCGCTCGGCGAGGATCCTGGCGGTCCGCGCGCGTCCGGGAAGGAACAGGGCCAGGGTCGCGGCGACGAGACCGACCCCGGCCGCCACGACGAACACCTGGTTGTAGGCCGCCTGGGCGATCTCGGGCGCGATCTGGTCCGGACCGGCCGCAGAGACGACGCCTATGCGCGCGACCACGATGCCGGAGAGCACGGCGATGCCGAACGAGGCGGCGACGCGAACGTTGAGCTGACGCACCGCGGAGGCCTGCGCCACGAAGCGGCCGGGCAGCACGTTCATCCCGGTGACCGCGCACGGCATCATGGCGAAGCCGAACCCGAGGCCCTGGGCGACCAGGGCGACCTCCACGGTGACCGTCGACGAGTCGACGCTGAGGTGACCGAGGATCCACCCCGAGACGACCAGCAGCATCGCCCCGAGCGTGACCGGCACCCGGGGTCCGATGCGGTCGGTGAGACGACCACCGATGGGGAAGGAGATCGCGGCAGCCACGGCCACGGGAACGAGCATCGTGCCAACGCGCAGGGCGGTCATCCCGCGGACGGTCTGGAGGAGCAGCGGGACGAAGACGAGGATCGAGAACTGCACCACCACGAGGAGGGCGATGACGACCATCGTCAGGGTGAAGATCGGCACCCGGAACATGGTGACGTCGATGGCGGGGTGCGCGACGCGCCGCTCCCAGGTCACGAAGAGCGCGAGTAGGAGGGCGCCGACGGCGAGGCATCCGGTCGTCAGCGGTGAGTGCCAGCCCCAGTCGGGGGCCTGGGCGAAGGTGAGCAACCAGAGCACGAGGCCGGCGCTCACCAGCGACAGCCCGATGGCGTCGAGCGGCCGGTGCTCCCGGTATCCGGTGTCGCGCAGCAGCCGCATGGCGGCGACCACGCCGATCGCCCCGATAGGGACGTTGATGAGGAACAGCCAGTGCCAGCTCACGGTGGTGACGAGCCAGCCGCCGATCACCGGGCCGAAGGCGGGCCCGGCCATGGCAGCGACGCCCCAGACCCCGAGCGCCATCCCGCGACGATCCGGCGGGAACAGCTCGTAGATCATGGCCATCCCGACCGGCATGAGGGCACCGCCGCCGAGGCCCTGGACAACCCGGAACGCGACGAGCACCTCGAGGTTGGGTGCGAGCGCGGCGAGCAGCGATCCGGTGGCGAACAGCACCAGGCTGATGATGAACATGCGCTTGCGGCCGTAGCGGTCGGCCAGCCAACCGGTGGCGGGCTGGGCGAGGCCGACGGCGAGGAGATAGGCGGTGACGATCCAGTCGATGCCCGACTGGCGTCCGAGCGCGATCCCGATCTGGGGCAGCGCGACATTCACGATCGTGGTGTCGAGGATCACCATGAATGTCCCGATGAGCACGACACCCATGGCCACCCACCGGTAGCGATCCTCCCCCGGTGCGATGCCGAGGTAGCGTCCCGGACCGGCGCCGTCACGCGTCGGTTCCGTCGGACCGGCATGGCCGCGCGCTCGGGCGTCACCGGCGACCGCCGGCGCGTGCGTCGTGCCCTCGCTGTTGACGCGGGTCACGCCAACGCCGGCTCGGTGCCGTCGGTGAGGGCCGCGAGGTCGTCGACGAGGCGGCCGGTGAGGCCGACGAGGGCGCGCAGGTCGTCGTCGGACCACGTCGCGAGGCGCTCGTCGAGCAACTGGCAATGCGCGGCTCGCAGCCTGCGGATCAGGCGCTGCCCGGCGGCGGTCGCGGTGAGCACCACCGCGCGGGCATCGAGCGGATCGGGCTCGCGGCGGGCCAGGCCCCGCTCGACGAGCCGGGAGACGTGACGGCTCGCCGTCGAGCAGTCGACGCGCAGCTGCTGGGCGAGCTCGCCCAAGCGCATCCCCTGCGCGTCAGCCAGGCGGCTCAGCGCCACCGCCTCGACCTGCTCGATCTCCACGCCGGCGAGCGCCACGATCCGCTCGTGCACCCGCGGCACCACCGTCCGACGCACGACCATCGCGAGCGTGCGCTGGAGCGCCTCGACGTGGTCGGCCCGTCTTGTCGTCCGGTCCATGCCTTGGATGGTCCCGCAGATAGTTGCGCTCTGCAAGTTTTCCTCGGCGGGCGTCGTCGCTCGCCCCGACGACCTCGGCACCTGACTTTCGGGCGGGATCAAGCTCGGAGCTGAGCGTGCACTCTCAGGCGCGCGCCAGGCGGTACCAACGAGGGGCGACACTCCTCAACGGTCGTGGTAGCTCGCCGTCATACGGCTGCTCGTCGACGACCTGCCATCCCGGAAACGCGGTCTGCAGGTCTTCTCGGCTCGCGCCCGGCGGGAGCGGGCCTCTGCGGGCGCGGGCCCACACCAAGAGAAGCAGGGTCGCGTCGGCTGCTGCGACCGCATCGACCTCCCTGCCCATCGCCTCGCGCTGGGAGTCGTTCAGGTGGTTGAAGCACTCCACGTCGAGGAGGAACGAGAATCCCGAGCCGACGCCGGCGCTGCGCAACGCCGTGACATCGCCCTCGAAGAATGCGACATCGACGCCGGCCGTCTGCGCGCGTCGCCGCGCGGCCTCGACCGCCTTGGGTATCACGTCGACGCCAACGACTTGCCAGCCCCGCCGCGCGAGCTCGACCGACCATCTGCCGGTGCCACAGCCCAGATCGAGCGCGGATCCGTACGGCGGCTCACGCGTCGCCTCTTCCTGTGCGACGAGTGCGCTGAACTGCGGAGCCGCCGTCGCTGAGTCCTGTTCCCAGGGCGTGAAGCCGACCCGGTACAAGAAGCGGTACCAGCGACTCATCTCGCTCCCCTCCGGGCGGGATGGCTCGGTGACCGCGCCCGCCTCGCCGTTCCCTGTCGCTCTTGTTCAGCCGGTGAAGCGCGCGGTCGCGGCGACGGGCGCGGCCGGTGCCGGTGCCGGTGCCGGTGGCGCGCCCACGGTCCACGTGATCACCACGACGCCGTCGCCGGCGCGGGCGCCGGGCTCGATGCTCGCACCGAGGCTGGCGCCTCCCCCACCGCCGCCGCCACCACCACCGC
>JBOGFJ010000098.1:0-12592 GCA_050743385.1 Acidimicrobiia bacterium | reverse complement strand
GTGTCGGAGGGGGGACTTGAACCCCCACGCCCTTGCGGGCACCAGCCCCTCAAGCTGGCGCGTCTGCCGTTTCCGCCACTCCGACGTGCGCCGCTCGGGAGAACGGCGAACGGCGATTCTACCGAAGCCCGCGCTGTGTCACTGAAGCCGCTCTCAGCGGCTCGAAACGACCGAAGGCGGCAGAGGAGCGCCATGGTCGGGTGCTGCGTCAGGTCGCGTCGAGTTCCGGGCGGTAGGTGCCGAAGGCCCAGACGTTGCCCTCGAAGTCGCGGACGGCGTAGTCGCGCGATCCGTAGTCCTGGTCGGTCGGCTCCATCACGACCTCGGCGCCAGCGGCGGCCGCCCGCCGGTGGTGCTCGTCGACGTCGTCGACCACCACGTAGACGCAGACGGGGCGAAGGTCGAAGATCGACTCCTCGGCGCCGGCGGAGCTGAGCATCACGATCCCGCCATGCCACAACAACTGGGCGTGGGCGATCGTCCCGTCCGGGTTCTCGTGCCGGGCGTTCTCGGTGAAGCCGAGCGCCTCAGTGAGGAACTCGATCGCCTTGGGGGCGTCGTCGTAGTGGAGCGTCGGGAAGATGGTCTGGCTGGTCTTTGTCGTCATGCCCGACACGGTACGACCGCCCGAGGCCCCGCGTCTTGGACGAATGGGAACTCGTCAGGCGGCGACGCCCCCGCCGCCGGGCATCCGGGCGGCGACGAGCTCCGAAGGCGAGCAGCCCGCGAGTGCCCGGAAGTCGCGCACGAGGTGGCTGTGGTCGGCATACCCCGCCGTGGCCGCCACGTCGGCGATGGTCTGGTCGGACGCACGCTCGAGGAGATCTACGGCGTGCCGGAACCGCAGCACCCTTCCGGTCGGCTTGGGCGCGAGACCGATCTGCTCGCGAAACCGACCAGCGAGGTGCCGCCGGCTCCACCCGATCTCGTCGGCGAGGTCGGCGACGGTCACGCGCCCGTTCGACCGTTCGAGCTGGTGCCACGCCCACGCCACCGGCCGGTCGGGATCGGGGCCGTCGGCCAGCCACTCGCTCAACGTGCGGTCGACCATGTCGAACCGTGCCGACCAGCCGGCGCGCGCCGACGCCAGCCGGTCGATGAGGTGCTCGATCTCGCGACCGCGTACGTCGTCGAGCCCGACCGAATGGTTGGCCAGCTCGTGCGCCGGCACCCCGAAGAGGCGGAAGGCACCCAGGGGCGTGAGGTCGACCTGCACGCCGTGCTGGCATCCCTCGTACTGGGTGAACACGGGTGCGTCGTGGAGCCCGGCCACGAACGATCGCAGCCGTTGCGGGCGGGCCTCGCCGCCGTTCGCGGTCGTGACGTCGATCGAATCACCGAAACTGAGGATGAGCACGACGCCGCCGTGCGGAACCTCGCGCCGCCGCACGGGTAACGCGCTGCGCTCGATGTAGCCGCAATAGCCGCGAACACTCCCGGCAAGGAAGGCCGGGGCCTCGCGCCGCGCCATCTCCCAGGCGACACCACCGGCCTCGTGGCGGTCGACGATGACCCTGCCGGTGGTCACGCCATCAGTCTGGCGCGTGCTCACACCCGCGGCGGAACGGTGATCGCCCCAACGTCGGGCGGGTCGGGCGGCCCCGTCTGCGGGCGCGCCGGCGCGGTGGCGGCATCGGGCATCTCGGGCTGGTCGCCCGGGTCGGGCAGGTCGACTTCCTCGTACGGCACGGGCGGCGGCTTGTCGCGTGCGATCAGCGCGCCCACGTCGAGCGCGCCGTCGTCCCAGCCTGCGGCGGAAGGTGTGCCATCGCACGGCGCCTTGGCCTGGAGATCGACCGGCGCGGTCGATCCCACCGTGTTGCCCGAGAGGCAGTTGCCGCCGTCGGGCGTGGGCGAGAGGCCGAGGTCGGCAACCGCGAGATCGGCAAGCCCCGACGCCTCGACCACGTTGTCGACGATCCGATTGCCCTGCGCGGGCCAGAGGAGGGTGTCGGGAAGCTCCGCCTCGGCGACATCGACGACGCCGTCGGGGATGGGCTCGCCCTCGCAATCGGTGAGGTCGTCGCTCGCGACCTCCTGCGGGTCGTCCTCGGGGAGCGGGACGGTGGCAATGCCGGTGATGTCGTGCTCCCAGACGCGGTTGCGTTCGACGACGTTGTCGAGCGCCCCCGCGAGCAGGATGCCGTTGCCGAGTGCGAGCTGCGCGAAGTCGATGACGTCGTTCTCGCCGTTGTTGTTGCGGTACACCTGGTTGCCGACGATGGTCACCTCGCGTTGTGGGAAGCAGGGCTCGTAGGTCCCGACGTTGGGCACCACCCCGACCCGGTTGTCACGGAACACCGAGTTCACGATGTAGAGGTCGCCACCGGCGTTGGTGCCCGAGTACCCGAGGCCGTTCCACTCGGAGACGACATCGTCGATCACCGCGTTGCACGGGTAGCAGGCGCCGATGTAGACGCCGGCGTCGGGGCTGCCCGACGCGTACGAGTGCTCGAAGACCCCGTTGACCGACTCGAAGGCGTAGATCCCGTAGTCGCCGTTGCGGATCGCATTCAAGTACGACCCCCGATAGCCACTGACGCCGGTCCAGAAGAACCCGTTGTAGGTGTAGTTGCGAGCGGTGAGGTTCTCGATCGCGACGCCGTCTGCCCCGACGACCCGGATCCCGTTCTCGCGCTCGAACTCGCCGTCGAGGATCGTCTCGGCACGGTCAAGGCCGCGGATGACCACTTCGTCGGTCTCTACGGTCACCGCCTCCCGGTACACCCCGGGCGACACCAGCACGAGGTCGCCGGGCGTCGCCGCGTCGACGGCCGCCTGAATGGTGTCGAACTCGGCCGGCACCTCGAGGGTGGCGTCGCCACTACCGCCGCGGTCGCCGGAGTCGTCGGATCCCCCGCCACAGCCGGCGGCGACGGCGAGCGCGATCGCCGTCAAGGTCACGCCCAGCTTCCGCCTCCTGCCCACCTGCTCCATGCGTCCCCCCGATGTCAGCCGGCCACCTCGATGCTCCCGATCATGCCCTTTTCGGCCGTGCCGTGGATCGAGCAGTAATAGCGGTACGTCCCCGGCTCCGTGAGACGTACGACGGCCTCGTCACCGGGCCGGAGCGCATCAGTCTCGACGAGCAGGTCTGCCTGGTCGTCGGACACCGGGATGACGTTGTGCTCGTTGCGCCCGACGTTCGCGAACCGCACGTTGGTACCGGCCGCGACCTCGGTGGTCTCTGGTTCGAAAGTGTTGTCGCGGGCATCCACGTCGACGGTCACACCGCGCACGAGCTCGACATCGCTCGCGCCATCCCCGCAGCCGAAGCCGACGAGACCGGCCAGCACGAAACCGAGTCCGACCAGGGCGCGCACTCGCCGGCGAGCGTCAGGTGTCGAGGCGGAGCGCCAGCAACACAGTGGCGAACGTGAACACCACCGCGGTGACGATCGTGAGGCGGTCGAGGTTCTTCTCCACCACCGTCGACCCGGCCATCGAACCGCCCATCTGGCCACCGAACATGTCGGAGAGGCCGCCACCGCGCCCGGCGTGCAGGAGGATGAACGTGATCAGCAGCAGGCCGGTGCCGACCTGGAAGACGATGAGGAGGATGTTCAGCACAGCGGGAAAGCCTATCGCTCAGGCCCGGAACTTGATGACCCGGGAGAAGTCGACCGGGTCGAGCGAGGCGCCGCCCACCAGGGCGCCGTCGATCTCGGGCATGGCCATGAGGTCGGCGATGTTGCCCGGCTTCACGCTGCCGCCGTACTGAATCCTGATCTCGTCGGCGTCGCCCTTGTAGAGCTCCCGCAGGGTCTGCCGGATCACCGTGATCGTGGCGTTGGCGTGCTCCGGGGTCGCGTTCTTGCCCGTCCCGATGGCCCAGATCGGCTCGTAGGCCACGACGCAGCGCAGGGCGTCTTCGGCCTTGACCTTCGCGAACGCCGCCTGCGTCTGCCCACTCACGCGCGTATCGGTACGGCCGTCCTCCCGCTCCTCGAGCGTCTCGCCCACGCACACGATCGGCGACATGCCGTGCGCGAGCACGGCCTTGAGCTTGAGGTTCACCGTCTCGTCGGTCTCGCCGAACAGCTGGCGCCGCTCGGAGTGCCCGACGATCACGTACTGCACGTTGAGCTTCGCCAGCATCGGCGGGCTCACCTCACCGGTGAACGCGCCCTGGTCCTTCCAGTGCACGTCCTGCGCGCCCAGCGCGATCGGGATCCGGTCAGCCTCCAGCACGGTTTGCACCGAGCGCAGCGCCGTGAACGCCGGGCACACCACGACCTCGCAGGCGTCGTAGTCGCTCCCGTCGAGCTGGTACGAGAGCTTCTGCACGACCTGGATCGCCTCGAGATGTGAATGGTGCATCTTCCAGTTGCCGGCCATGATCGGCTGCCGGTCGGCCATCAGATCATCGTCTCCCTTCTCGCAACGCTGCCAAGCCAGGCAGATCGCCCTGCTCGATGAGCTCGAGCGATGCGCCGCCACCCGTGCTCACGTGGTCGACCCGATCGGCGAGCCCGAACTGCCGGACCGCGGCGGCGCTGTCTCCCCCACCGACGACGGTGAACCCGGAGCACGCCGCCACCGCCTCGGCGACGGTGCGGGTGCCGGCTGCGAACGGCTTCACCTCGAACACCCCCATGGGGCCGTTCCAGAGCACCGTCTTCGCACCCGCGATCTCGTCGCTGAAGAGCGCGGCGCTCTCCGGGCCGATGTCGAGCCCCTTCCACCCGTCCGGCACCGCGCCGGCGGCGACGATCCTCGTGTCGGCGTCGTCTTCGACCTCACGCGCGATCACGACGTCGACGGGGACGCGCACGCGTCCGGTCGCAAGCAGCCGCTCGCACTCCCCCACCATGTCGGGCTCGACGAGCGAGTCGCCGACCAGGTGGCCTTCGGCCAGCAGGAAGGTGAACATCATCGCCCCGCCCACGAGGATGGTGTCGCAACGCTCGAGGAGGGCGTCGATCACTCCGAGCTTGTCGCTCACCTTGGCGCCGCCGAGCACGCCAACGAACGGCCGCGCCGGGCCCTCGAGCAGGCGCGACAGCATGTCGACCTCGCGGAAGAGCAACCGTCCGCCGGCGCTCGGGAGCACGCGGGGCGGGCCCACGATCGACGCGTGGGCGCGGTGCGACGCCCCGAACGCTTCGTTCACGAACGCGGTCGCGAGCTCGCACAGGTTCGTGGCGAAGGCCGGGTCGTTCTCGGTCTCGCCCGGGTCGAAGCGCAGGTTCTCGAGCAACAACACGTCGCCCGGCCGGAGGCCGGCCGCCAGCGGTTCCACCTTCGGTCCCACGATCTCGGCCGGGCCCAACGGCACCTCGATGCCCAGCAGTTCTCCGAGCCGTGCGGCCACGGGCGCCATCGAGAACTGCGGGGCGACCTCTCCCTTCGGCCGGCCCAGGTGCCCGCATGCGATCACCGACGCTTTCCGATCGCGCAGCCACGCCAGCGTCGGCAGCACCGTGGTGATCCGCAGGTCGTCGGCGACGGCACCGTCACGCAACGGGACGTTGAAGTCCGCCCGCATCAGCACCCGGGTGCCGCGCGTGATGCGCAAGTCGTCCAGGCGCGGCAGGGCCGCGTGGGTCACTGGTTGCCGACGAACTCGACCAGGTCGACCAGGCGGTTGGAGAACCCCCACTCGTTGTCGTACCAGCCGAGCACCTTCACCATGCGGCCACTCACCATCGTGTCCTTGGCCGAGAAGATGCACGACGCCGGGTGCCCCACGATGTCGGCCGACACCAGTGGCTCGTCGCTGTACACGAGCACACCCTTGAAGCGAGCGTCGTTGGCGGCCTCGGCGAACGCCGCGTTCACGTCGTCGGCGGTGGCGTCCTTCTCGACGATCGCGGTCAGGTCGGTGATGGAGCCGGTCGGCGTGGGCACGCGCATGGCGATGCCGTCGAGGCGGCCCTGGAGCTCGGGCAGCACCTGGCCGATGGCCTTGGCCGCGCCGGTGCTGCTGGGGATGATCGACAGCGCCGCCGCCCGCATGCGCCGGAGGTCGGGCTTGCCCTTGCGGCTCGGGTGGGCGATGTCTTGGAGCGATTGGTCGCTGGTGTAGGCGTGCACGGTGGTCATGACACCCTGCTCGATGCCGAAACGGTCGTTGACCACTTTCGCCAGCGGCGCGAGGCAGTTCGTGGTGCACGATGCGTTCGAGATGACGGTGTGCTGCTTCGGGTCGAACACGTCGTCGTTGACGCCGATGCAGATGGTGGCGTCGCCGTCGCCGGAGGGAGCGGAGATGATCACGCGCTTGGCGCCACCCTGGAGGTGACCGGCGGCCTTGTCACGGGCGGTGAAGAGCCCCGTCGACTCGATCACCACGTCGACGCCGTTCTCGCCCCAGGGGATCTCGGCCGGGTCCATGACCTCGAGCTTCTTGACCTCTTTGCCGTCGACCGAGAAGCCGGCGTCGCCCGCCTTGACCTCGTTGGGGATGGTGCCGCCGACCGAATCGTGCTTGAGAAGGAACGCCATCGTGTGGCTGTCGCCCATCGGGTCGTTGACGGCGACCAGCTCGACACCGGCAGTGTCGCCCCGGTCGAGGATCGCCCGGTAGAAGGACCGTCCGATCCGCCCGAACCCGTTGACCCCTACTCGAACCGTCATACCGCTCCTCCTCCGTCGAACGCCTCGGACTACAGCAGAGCCTGCAGGGCCGTCGCCAATTTGTGGCGGTCGTGGACGAGCCCGTTGGGCCGGGCCACCTCGGCGGCGACGGGCTCGACACCCCATTCGCGGATCCGGGCATCGTCGGCCATCAGGGCGCCGTGGCCCTGGTAGACGAACGCGTCGACCCTTCCGCCGTGGTCGAGGACCGTCCGCAGGTGGTCGGTGGCGTCGAGCCCGGCGGTCTCGGGCATCTCGGGACGCAGATTGGCCACCTGCGCCACCTGCCCCTGGGCCTCGGCCACCGCCTCCCGTAGCTGGCGCACGCAGAGCACCGGGAGGAGGCTCGTGAACAGCGACCCCGGCGCGAGCACGACCTGGTCGGCGGCGGCAATGGCTGCAACCGCCTCGGGGCGGGCGTCGGCGTCGTCGGGCACGAGGCTGATCCGGCGGATCCGACCCGCGCTCGTAGCCACCGCCACCTGCCCCTGCACCGCCTCGCCCTCGACGTCGGCCTTGAGCACGACCGGCTCGGCCGTCGCCGGCAGGACCCTGCCGACGGCTTGCACCAGCCGTCCAGCTTCCTCGAGCGCGGTGGTGAAGTCGCCCAGTGTCTCGGCGAGGCCGACGATCACGAGGTTGCCGAGGGCGTGGCCACCCAGGTCGCCCACCTCGAAGCGGTGCTCGAACGCGTCGCGCCAGACCGAATCCTCGCTGGCCAGTGCGACCAGGCACTTGCGGAGGTCCCCCGGAGCGGGCACACCGAGGTCGCGCCGCAGCCTCCCCGACGAACCACCATCGTCGGCCACGCTGACGACCGCGGTCAGCGAACCCGCGTACTCGCGGATGGCGCGCAGCGCGACGGCGAGGCCGTGGCCGCCGCCGAGCGCGACGACCGCCGGCCCGACCACCGTCGGCTCCGTCATCAGCCGCGATCCACGTCGCGGTGATGGACCTTCGAGTCGAAACCCAGGCGTTCGAGCACTTTGGCCAGCTCCTCGGCGATCACCACGCTGCGGTGCTGCCCACCGGTGCAACCCACCCCGATCGACAGGTACGCCTTGCCCTCACGCACATACGCGGGTAACAGCAGCGCGAACAACCGCTCCAGCTCGGCCAGGAAATCGTTGGTCTCGGGCTGCGTCATCACGTAGCGCCGCACCTTCGCGTCGGTGCCGGGAAGCGGCCGCAGCGTCTCTACCCAGTGCGGGTTGGGTAGGAACCGGCAGTCGAAGACGAGGTCGACGTCGAGCGGCAGACCGTGCTTGTAGCCGAACGACACGATGCTCGTCTGAAGACTGGCGTCGGTACGCGCGGTATCACCGAACAGCTCGCGCAGCCGAGCGCGGAGCTCGTGCACGTTGAGATCGGACGTGTCGACGACGACGTCGGCCTGCCCCTTGAGCTCTTCGAGCAGCCCCCTCTCGCGTGCGATGCTCTCCGACACCCGGTCGGTCTCCTCGAGCGGGTGCCGGCGGCGGGTGGCGTCGTAGCGACGCACGAGCACCTCGTCGGACGCGTCGAGAAAGAGGATCCGGGTGCGGGCGCCGCTCTCGCGCAGTTCGGCCAGCGCCTCCTCGAGGTCGTGCATGAACTCGCCCGAGCGCGTGTCGACGACGAGGGCGAAGCGCCCGGCTTCGTCCTTCCCGCGACCGAGCTCGGCCACCTTCGCGATCAGCGCCGGCGGCAAGTTGTCGATCACGAAGAAACCGAGATCTTCGAGGACGTCGGCGGACGCGGACCGGCCGGCCCCCGACATCCCGGTGACGATCGTGACATCGAGAGGGGAATCCGTGCTCACGATGCACCCATCGTCGCGCCTGGCCCGTGGAGGTGCTCGTACAGTGCGTCGGCGACCCGGTCGGGCAGCCAGGTGAGAGCCATCAGCTCGTCGCGGTCGGCCTGACGCAGCCGCTTCACCGACCCGTACTGCTTCAGGAGTCGGGCCCGGCGCCCGGGGCCGAGCCCGGGGATGTCGTCGAGCACGGAACGCGTCATCTTCTTGCCCCGGAGCTGACGGTGGTACGTGATCGCGAACCGATGCGCCTCGTCCCGCACCCGTTGGAGCAGATACAGGCCCTCCGAGTCACGGGGGATGCGCACCGGATCGGCCTGGTTCGGCACGTACACCTCCTCGAAGCGCTTCGCGAGCGCGGCGACCGCGATCTCCTCCAGGCCCAGCTCCTCGAGTACGCGCACCGCCACGCCGAGCTGGCCCTTGCCGCCGTCGACGAGCAGGAGGTTCGGCGGGTACGCGAAGCGCCTGCCCTTGCGTGCACCCTCGTCGCGCTCCTCCAGGTACTTGCGGAATCGGCGCGTCAGCACTTCCTCCATCGACGAGAGGTCGTCCTGACCCTCCTGATGGCGCACCTTGAAGCGCCGATAGTCGGACCGCTTGGCCAACCCGTCCTCCATGACCACCATCGAGCCGACGATCTCGGTGCCCTGGAGGTTCGAGATGTCGAAGCACTCGATTCGCAGCGGCGCCTCGTGCAGCCCGAGCGCGTCTTGCAAGGCGGTGAGCGCACGGGCACGGGCGTTGTGGTCGGAGGCGCGCTTGAGCTTGTGCCGCGCGAACGCCTCGCGGGCGTTGTGGGTCACGGTTCCGAGCAGCTCCCGCTTTGCGCCGCGTTGCGGCACCCGCACCCGGACACGCGAGCCACGGGCGGCTCCGAGGAACTCCTCGTAGAGCGGCCCGTCGTCGGGTGCGACCGGCACCAGCACTTCGCGGGGGACGTCCTCGGCGGGCGCGGCGGCGTAGAGCTGCTCCAGCACCCGGCCGACGAGTGCGGGCGTCTCGACGTCCTCGACCTTGTCGACGACGAGGCCCTTGCGCCCGACGACGCGACCCTTGCGCACGAAGAACACCTCGACCTGCGCCTCCAGCGGATCTTCGACGAGGCCGACGACGTCGAGATCTTCCTCCTTGGCCGCCACCATCTGCTGGCGCTCGATGACCTTGCGCACCGACGTGATCTGGTCGCGCAGCCGCGCCGCCCGCTCGAACTCGAGCGCGTCGGCCGCCTCGTGCATCTGCTTGTCGAGCCGGTCGAGCACGGGCGCGGTGTCGCCGTCGAGGAACACCAGCAGTTCGTCGACGAGCGCGTCGTATTCCTCCCGCTCGACCGCGGCGACGCAGGGGGCGGCGCACTTCTCGATGTGGGCATACAGGCACGGGCGGCCGAGCCGCTGGTGCCGCTCGAACTTGTTCTTGGTACACGTGCGGATCGGGAACGTGCGCAGGAGGAGGTCGAGGGTCTCGCGGATGGCGTAGGCGTGCGCGAACGGCCCGAAATAGCGGACGCCCTTGCGCTTCGCCCCTCGCATCACCATCGCCCGGGGCCATTCCTCGTCGAGCGTCACCGCGAGGAACGGGTACGACTTGTCGTCCTTGAGCCGGATGTTGAACCGGGGCTTGTGCCGCTGGATGAGGTTGTACTCCAGAAAGAAGGCTTCGACCTCGTTGCGGACCTCGATCCACTCGACGCCGTCGGCGACGGTCACCATCTGGCGCGTCCGCTCCGGTAGCGACTCCGCCGGGCCGAAGTAGTTCGACAGCCGGCTCCGCAGGCTCTTGGCCTTCCCCACGTAGAGAATCCGGCCGTGGGCATCGAGGAAGGAGTAGACGCCGGGGCCGGTGGGGATGGTTCCGGGCTCGGGACGGCGGGCCATGGGACCCCATTCTCCCAGGGGGTGGGAAGGTCCGCGACCCGTACTGGCGTTATGCTCGTCGAAGGCCGGCCTGGCATTCCGGCCACATATCCGCTCCGGGGCCGACAACCCCGCGGTGAGGCGACCAGGCTGTCCCCGCCGGCCAGAACCGGAGCCCGCACCCCTAGGGGCAGTCCACATGTTGCGACTCCAGGCTCCGCTACCCGACCGCTACACCCTCGCGGCCCCCGAAGAGATCGACGAGTGGATCGCCGCCACCAAAGCGGCGCTCGGCGAGCGGCTGATGATCCTCGGCCATCACTACCAGCGGCCCGAGGTCATCAAGTGGGCCGACGCCCGCGGCGACTCGTTCAAGCTCGCCCGCCTGGCGGCAGACAACCACGTCGCCACCGACATCGTGTTCTGCGGCGTGCACTTCATGGCCGAGTCGGCCGACGTGCTCACCGGCGACCATCAGCGAGTCGTCCTCCCCGACCTGAACGCGGGTTGCTCGATGGCCGACATGGCCGACATCGACCAGGTCGAGGAGGCCTGGGAGGCGCTCGCCGCCGTCACCGACGTCGACCGGATCGTGCCGATCACCTACATGAACTCGTCGGCCGCGCTCAAGGCGTTCGTCGGTGAGCACGGGGGCGCGGTCTGCACGTCGTCGAACGCGGCTGCGATCCTCGAGTGGGCGCTCGCCAGCGGCGAGAAGGTGCTCTTCTTCCCCGACCAGCACCTCGGCCGCAACACCGCCTACGACATGGGCTACCACGAAGGCGACATGCGGGTGTGGAACCCTCGCCACGAGCTCGGCGGGCTCGAAGAGCGCGACGTCAAGGATTCGACCTTCCTCCTGTGGAAGGGGCACTGCTCGGTGCACCAGCGGTTCCGGCCCGAGCACATCGACGCGTTCCGCGTCGAGCATCCCGACGGGCAGGTGATCGTGCACCCCGAGTGCGCGCACGACGTCGTTGAGCTCGCCGACAAGGTCGGCTCCACCGAGCGCATCCTGGAGTGGGCCGACGCCGCGCCTGCCGGCGCCGTGCTCGGGATCGGTACCGAAATCCACATGGTCCAGCGCATGGACGAGGAGCACCCCGACAAGACGGTGGTGTCACTCGACCCGCTGATCTGCCCGTGCTCGACGATGTTCCGTGTCGACGGGCCTCACCTGGCGTGGTGCCTCGAGGCGCTCGCACGCGGTGAGCTTGTCAACCAGATCGTCGTCGACGACCGCACCGCCGGATGGGCCCGCATCGCCCTCCAACGCATGCTCGACCTGCCGGGCGGCAGCGCAACGGCGGGCGACTAGACCGACTTGCGCGTCACCAGCACGAGGAGGCGCGGGATCGTGCCGGCGTGGTCGTACTCCGGGGCGCGCTCGAGGAAGCCATCGGGCGGCGCGGGCTCGTCCATGTGCTCGATCAGCAGACCGTGCCCAGCAAGGGCGTTGACGTACCGGTACAGCGGCCGGTGCAGGAAGGTGAGCGCGACGCCGGGCGCGACCTCCTCCAGCGCGCTGTCGTCGGGGAGATAGGCCCCGAGCCGCCAGTACTGCTCACCGAGGTCGTGATCGATGACGAACCCGCTCTCGGGCGTTTGCAGGAGCGGGTGGTTGAGCAACAGCACGAATCTCCCGCCCGGCCCGAGCACGCGGGCGATCTCGGCGATGGCGGGCTCGAACGGGTCGACATGCTCGAGCACGAGGCACACCACCACCGCGTCGAACGCGCCCGTCCGCCACGGCAGCGCCTCGGCCGCCCCGCGCGCGTACCTCGGCCCGCCGTCCCGCTCCTGCGCGACGGCTAGCTGCGCCGCCGTCGGATCGACCCCGGCGACGAACCCGGCGCCGAGCGCCGCGACCCGGCGCGCCACCTGGCCCTCGCCGCAGCCCACGTCGAGCACCCGCCGGGCGCCCGTGAGATGCCGGTCGACGAGCGGCAGGATCTGCTCTTCGTACTCGGGGTCGGCACCGTCGGTGTACTCCCGCTGCCACCAGCCGGCGTGGGTCTCCCACGACCGATCGCTCATCCCATTTCCCTGCCGATCACCGGCATCATGGGCATCACGGATATCGCGGACAACAGAGACATCACAGACATCACAGACTCCGTCTCGTTAGACTCCTCGACCATGCCTCGCCGCAGCCGGTGGCCGGCGGCGATCGCCAGTCTCGCCGTCGCGGTCGCGGCGCTGGTGTCGTTGGCCTCCCTCGCCTCGTACGCGCTCGACCCGGTCGACGACGCCATGGCACGTTTGGAGGAAGCCCAGTCGGCCGCCGCCGCGGCCGCCGAGCGTTACGAGAGCACGCTCGCCGAGCGCGACCAGACCGAGCAGGAGATCACCGAGCTCGAGC
>JBOGFJ010000097.1:0-5657 GCA_050743385.1 Acidimicrobiia bacterium | reverse complement strand
GGCCGGCGGCGCCCCCGCGGCGACGTCGTCGAGGAGCGCGAGATCGGCCGCCATCTGCCCGGCGGCGTCGTGACGGGCGTCGAGGTCGTCGACCAGCTGCCAGGTGGTCGACATCGCCCTACTGTTCTTCGACCAGCTGCCGGTAGGCGGCGGCGTCCATGAGCTGGTCGAGCTCGGACGGATCCGACATCTCGATCGCGAAGATCCAGCCGTCACCGTAGGGATCGTGGTTGAGTCGCTCGGGTGTGTCACCGAGCGACTCGTTCACTTCGGTGACGGTCCCGCTCACCGGCGCGTAGACGTCAGAGACCGACTTCGTCGACTCCACTTCGCAGCAACTCGCACTGGCGGCGACGGTGGCGCCGACCTCGGGGAGCTGGACGTAGACGACGTCGCCGAGCGCGTCCTGCGCATAGTCGGTGATGCCGACCCGCGCGAGGTTGCCGTCGACGGCGACCCACTCGTGCTCGGCGCTGTAGCGGAGCTCCTCGGGGTAGTTCATGCGGCCCGCACCTTAGCGACCGAGCGAGCGTTACCAATCAGCGCAGTATCTGACGGATGCGCATCGTGTACTCCTGCGCGAGGCGCCGGGCCTCCTGGTCGCTGTCCGCTTCCGCCCACACGTGCGTGAGCGCCTCCTCCGGGTCGGGCAGCACGAGCGCCCAGCCGTCGGCGTGCAGCACCTTCACGCCGTCGACCAGCACCACGTCTTCGGCGCTGGTGCGCTCGATCATCTCGCGCATCACGAGGCCCTTGCGCTCCCACGGGGTGACGACGGTCTCGTGCGCGATGTGCACGCGCTGCACCTGCCGCACGATCGAGGACAACCGCTGACCGGTCGCCGCCAGGAGGTCGAGGAGCTTGGCGAGCGTGGCGGTGGCGTCGAATGCAGGCAGGAAGTCGGGCCAGATGAACCCACCGTCGACCGATGCTGCGAACTCGACGCCGCCGCTGGAAGCCACCTCCATCAGGTGGGCATCGGAGAGCTTCGTCCACACGATCTCGGCCCCGTGCTCGGCCGCGATGCGCTCGGCCTCCCGGCTCGCCGAGACCGGGAGCGCCAGGCACGCGCCCGGGTGGGCGGTCGCCATCAGGGTCACCAGCGCGAGGAGGGCTTGCTCCGGCCCGAGCACCGCGCCTTCGTCGTCGATGAGCGTTGCGGTCTCGCCGTCGGGGTCGACGACCAGACCGAGGTGGCTCCCCGACGATCTCACCAGCTCGGAGATACGGGCCGCCCTCGATTTCGGCTCCTCGAACGCGGCGGTAGCCGACGCGGTGCTCGCGTAGGGGTTCACGGCCAGGACCTCGGCCCCGATCTTCGCGAGAACCGTCGGCATGACGATCGACGACGCACCGAACGAGTAGTCGAGCACCACCTTGAACGCCCGTTCGCGCAGGCGGTCCGCATCGATCGTGCTCTCGAGCGCGGCCGTGTAGAACTCGAGCGAGCGGGGCGGGAAGACGATGTCGCCGATGTCGCCGGCAAACGCCCGCCGGTAGTCTTCGCGGTAGAGCAGGCGCTCGATCTTGCGCTGGGTCGACTCGTCGATGTCACGCCCGTTCCCGTCGAAGAACCGGATCTCGACGGTGTCGGGCTCTCCCGGCGCCAACCGCACCGTGATGCCGCCCTGCGACTGCCCGTTGCGCACATGGAAGCGCGTGAGCGGCACGGTCGCGAGCTCCACGTCCTCGACGTTGGCCCCGGCCAGGTTGAGGCCGCCGATGAGGGCGCGCTTCAATGCCCGGGCGATGCGGCTCGTGTCCCGGCTGGTGGTGACGACCGAACCCTTCTTGAGGGCGGTGCCGTAGGCCATCGCCAGCCGGATCGCGACCTCCGGTGTGACGTCGACGTTGGCGAGACCACGCACCCCGCGGCGTCCGAACAGCGTGCGCGCGCCCCGGCTCTCCCAGACGATCGACGAGTTCACGACCGCGCCGGGTTCGACGGTCTTGAACGGGTAGATCTTCACGCCCGGGTTGATGACGGCCCGCTCGCCAACGAAGCACTCGTCGCCGACCACCACGCCTTCCTCGACCCGGGCGTGGCCGCGCAGGTCGGTGGATCGGCCGATCACGCAGCCCCGCAGGCTGGTGCTGGGGCCTGCGTACACGTGGTCGTGGCACACGGCGCGCTCGAGGAACGCGTCGGGCTTCACGACGACGTCGGTGCCGAGCACCGTGTACTGCGACAGGTGCGCGCCCGCCTCGATCCGGCAGTTGTCGCCGATCACGACCGGGCCCTCGATGCGGGCGTCGGGGTCGACGTCGGCACCCTCGCCCAACCAGATCCCCTCCCCCATCCGGAAGCCGTCGATCTCGACCTGCACCCGCTGGTCGAGCACGTCGTGATGGGCCCGGAGATACGCCTCGAGCGTGCCGACGTCCTCCCAGTAGCCGTCGGCGACGTGGCCGATCAACGGCAGCCCCTTCTCGAGCACCGCGGGAAAGACGTCGGCGGAGAAGTCGACCACCTCGGCGTCGGCGATGAAGTCGAACACGCCCGGTTCGAGAACGTAGATGCCCGTGTTGGCGGTGTCGGAGAAGACCTGACCCCAGGTCGGCTTCTCGAGGAAGCGCTCGACCGAACCGTCAGGCTTGGTGATGACGATCCCGAACTCGAGCGGGTTCTCGACGCGCTTGAGCGCGATCGAGGCGAACGCGCCGGTGTCACGGTGGTGCTCCACGAACTTGGTGAGGTCGATGTCGGTCAGCACGTCGCCCGAGATCACGAGGAACGTGTCGTCGAGCTCGGCCGACGCGTTGCGGACCGACCCCGCCGTGCCGAGCGGTGTCTCGTCGGTGGCATACCGGAGCCGGACCCCGAAGTCGGAGCCGTCGCCGAAGTAGTTGCGGATCTGGTTGGCGAGGAAGGCGACCGTGACGACGATGTCGTCGAAGCCGTGCTGCGCGAGCAACTGCACGATGTGCTCCATCATCGGCCGGTTGACCAGCGGCATCATCGGCTTGGGCTGGTTGCTGGTGAGCGGCCGCAGGCGGGTGCCCTCACCACCGGCCAGGATCACGGCCTTCACGACACCACCCCCGCGTCACGCTCGGCGCGCCCCTCGCGGAGCGCCCGCCGGGCCAACGGGATGTAGGCGGCGGCGGCCCAGTAGCTGAGCGCGAGACCACCGACCGTGAAGATCCACGTGGCCACGAGCACGAGCGTGCGCCCCGCCCCGTCGCCCAGACCGTCGGCGAGGAGGAATCCCGGCAGGGCGAACATCAGCGCCAGTGTCCCCGCCTTCCCCGCCCATTGCACATCGATGCGGCGCGCGCCCGCAGCCGCCAGTGCCAGTACCGCGATGCTGATCACGACCTCACGAGCGAGGACGATCCACCCGACGACGATCGGCACGCTGCCCTCGGCGAGCAACGCGACCACCGCGGCAACCAACAGGACCCGGTCGGCGGTGGGGTCGAGCACCTTCCCCACCTCGCTGCCCTGGTCGAAGTGGCGAGCGATCCAACCGTCGACCCAGTCGGTGGCCCCGAGCACGGCGAGCAGGACGGCCGCCGCCACCAGCCGGTCCTCGGCGAAGATGAGCCAGAGGAACACCGGGACGCACACCAGCCGGGCCACCGAGATCAGGTTGGGGATCGTGAGCACACGATCGGGCCGGCTCGCCGTCACTGCCATCATCTTCAGCGTAGGGGTCGGTCGGGGGGTTGCGGGAGCTTCACGCATCCAGCTCGAACTGGACGGCCACACGGTCATCGGCGAGCGACCGCACGTAGTCGAGGACCCGCTCGTGCTCGGCGTGCTCCTGGTATGCCCGCCACCCTTCCCGGTCGTCGAAGTCGGCCACGATGGCGAAGTCGTAGTTGCCCTCGGCTGCGCGCGCGTCGTGGCCGAAGTGGTACCGCCGGAGCTCCGGGATCGCCGCCGGCAGGCCAACCAGCATCTCGCGCAGACGCGCGACCTCCTCGTCGGTCGTGCCGTCGGCCCAGCGCAAGCACACCACGTGGCGGAACGTCATCACTGCAGACCGCCGTGCGCGCCGCCGTCGAGTGGGATGGCCGCACCTGTCAGGAACCTGGCCTGCTCCGAGCACAGGAAGGCGGCGACGGCACCGAAGTCGTCGGGCCGACCGAGCGTCCGGACGGGAATTCCGCTCGCGGCTGCGCTGCTGTCGCCTCCCCGGAGGCTGCGAACCCGCTCGGTGTCGTGGAGGCCGGGTTGGAGCGAATTCACGGTGACGCCGTCGGCCGCGACCTCGCGGGCGAGGGTCTTGAGGAAGCCGGTGGCGCCCGCTCGGGCCGTGTTGGAGAGGATGAGCTCGGCGATGGGCTGGCGCACCGCGATCGAGGTGATCGCCACCACTCTCCCCCAGCCCTGTTCCTGCATCGCGGGTACGGCGGCGTCACACATCGCGATCACCGAGAGGCAATTGAGCTCGAACGCGGTCTGGTACTGCTCGAGGTCGGTGGTGGCGAACGTGCCCGCGGGCGGGCCGCCGGCATTGGTGACGAGGATGTCGACGCCGCCGAGCGCGTCGGTGGCGGCACGCACGAACGCAGCCGCCGAGGTCGCGGTGGAGACATCGGCGACGAGCGGGACGGCGTCGTTGCCCACCCGGACGGCCGCGTCCTCGATCGTGTCGCGCTGACGGCCGCACATCGCGACCCGAACGCCTTCGGCCGCGAGGGCCGCGGCCACACCGAAGCCGAGCCCGCGGCTCGCCGCCGCGACCGCGGCCCGCCGCCCGGCGATGCCCAGGTTCACGAGCCCCGCCACTCACGACGCATGGATGGGTCCTTTGCGGTCGCGCAACGACGGCACCGCCCGGCCGGTGCGACGAGCGATGATCTCGGCGCAGATCGAGATCGCGGTCTCCTCCGGGGTTCGGGCCCCGAGGTCGAGGCCGATGGGCGCCATGATCCGTTCGATGCGGGCGTCGTCGACGCCCGCGTCGCGAAGGCGCGCGACCCTGGCGGCGTGGGTGCGACGCGAGCCCATGGCACCGATGTACCCGGCATCGGTGGCGAGCGCGGCAACGAGGGCGGGTACGTCGAACTTGGCGTCGTGGGTGAGCACGCACACGACGTCGCGAGCTCCGAGCTCGGGGCCGACCTCGGCGAGGTGGCGGTCGGGCCAGGCGTTGACCACGTCGTCGGCGTCGGGGAAGCGACGGCGGGTCGCGAAGACGGCCCGAGCGTCGCAGACGGTCACCCGGTAGCCGAGCAGCTTGGCCACCTTGACGAGCGCGGCTGTGAAGTCGACCGCCCCGAAGATCACCATGCGCGCCGGCGGTGCGAACGATTCGATGAACACCGAGACCACCCGCTCGCGCGCCTCTCCGTGCGGGCCGTAGTGACGGGTGGAGGTGAGCCCGGCCTCGAGCCCGCCGAGCGCGTCGCGGGACACCACGCGGTCGAGATCGGCGTCGCCGAGGCTGCCCAGGGGCGGCCGGCTCGGCCGGATCAGCAGCTTGGCTCCGACCGCGGGGCCCTCCGTGACGGTCGCGAGGGCGACCGGCTCGTCGGCGCGTAACGCGTCGCGCAGGGCCTCGTAGATCGACGGGGCCATGCCGTTGCCTCGCCGACTACCAGTCGAGCGGCTCGACGAAGACATGGATCGTCCCTCCGCAGGTGAGCCCGACCGCGAATGCCTCGTCGTCGGAGTATCCGAAGGTCACCACCCCGCGCTCGTGCTG
>JBOGFJ010000096.1:0-16402 GCA_050743385.1 Acidimicrobiia bacterium | reverse complement strand
GTGCCGGCGCGGGTGCCGGTTCGGGGGCGGGCGGACGCGGCTCGGGCGCAGGACGGCTCGCGTCGCGGCCGAATTCGGTGACGGTCGCTCCGCTGGCGATGCAGTTGAGCGAGGGTTGCGGGAAGGGCAGTTCGGGCTTGCCGGCCATATAGGCCTCCATGAACGCCCTCCAGATCGAGGCGGGCGTCTCGCCGCCGAAGCCGGCGCCGGGGATGTCGGCGACCGGTGAGCCGTACCACACGTGCGCGACCAGCTGGGGTGTGAAGCCGAGGAAGTTCGCATCGACCTGGCCGTCGGTCGTGCCGGTCTTGCCCGCGGCGGTGTGGTTGCTGAGTCGCGCTCCCGTGCCCGTGCCCCCGGTGATGACACCGCGCAGGATGTCGATCTCGCAACTGGCGGCTTCGGGCGAGATGGCCTGCTCGCCCGGGCGCTGGCGGTCGTCGAACACGATCTCGCCGTCGGGGCCCTCCACCCGCTCGACGAAGACCGGGTCCTTGCGAACGCCGTTGTTGGCAATGGTGGCGCCGACGGTCGCCATCTCCAACGGCGTGGACTCGAACACGCCGAGGGTCAGCACCGGCGTGCGGGCCGGGTACCAGGTCACGCCGTCACTACCGAACCGACCGAGCTCCTGCTTGATCCCGAGGCGATGGGCGACGTCCATCACGCGGTCGTACCCGACGGAGGAGGCGATCCGCGCGAAGGCGCAGTTCACCGAGCCCACGGTCGCCTGCCTGATCGTCATGGTGCCACCGCCGCCCTCCGCGTTGCGCGTGGTCACCCGTCCGGGCCTGCCGGGATCGGCGTAACCCGGGCCCGAGGGCACCGTGCACGGCGCCGTCCCGCTGACCACGTCGTTGGGCGAGTAACCGCCGTCGAGCGCGGCAGCCAGGGTGATGACCTTCCACGACGAGCCCGCCTGCTGACCGGGCGGATAGGTCGCGATGTTGTACTGCGATTGATCGAAGCCGGGGCCACCGACCATCGCGCGGACGAAGCCAGTGGTGGGTTCGATCGCGACCAGCGCCGCGGTGAACCCCTCCCTCGGTGGCAGCTGCTGGTCGACCGCCGTCTGCGCCTGGAACTGCGCGATGGGATCGAGGGTGGTGTGCACCTCGAGCCCGCCCCTCAGAATCCGGTCTCGGCGCTCCTGTTCGGTGTCGCCGAGCCGTGGATCGGCGAGCAGCCGCTTCTGTACCTCCTCCACCCAGAAATTCTGCGGTCGTCGTTCGGCCGGAGGCTTGATCGTGGGGAGGGGGGCCTGCTCGGCGAATTCGGCTTCCGTTTCGGTCAGGTACCCCTCCTCGACCTGGAGGTCGAGCGTCTCCGCCCGCCGCTCGGCCGCCCGTTCCGGGTACACGAACGGGTTGTCGCCCTCGGGGTTGGCGATGAGGCTGGCGAGGAGGGCGGCGTCGGCGATGTTGAGCTCGTCGAGCCGCTTCCCGCGCTCCTCACCAGTGGTCGGGTCGACGAATCGGAAGATGCGCTCGGCGGCCGACTTGATCCCGTACGAGCCCTGCCCGAAATACACGGTGTTGAGGTACTCCTCGAGGATCTCCCGCTTCGTGTACTGCTCGTTGAGGCGGTAGGCGAGCACGATCTCGCGGACCTTCCGGTCGAGGTCTCGCGACGAGTTCAAGACGCGGTTCTTGACGAGCTGCTGACTGATGGTCGACCCGCCCTGCTCGATCTCACCCGAGGTCGCGTTCTCCACGAACGCACGGAACAGGCCGCCGACGTCGACCCCGGGATTGTCGAAGAACGACTGGTCTTCGGTCGCGATCACCGCGTCGATGACGATCTGCGGCACCTCCTCGAGATCGACCGGCTGCCGGTCTTCGATCGCGAGCACACCGATCTCGTTGCCGAACGCGTCGTACACAGTGGTGCGCTGCGACAGCACGCTGAGCCGGCCCTCGAGATTGGCCGGTGTGAACTGATTGCTCGTCGCGAGCACTTGAGCACCGGGGATCGCGGCAGCGAGGAGCGCGCCCACGCTCAGACCGCCGAGCACCACGATGATCACGAACGTGCGCACCGCACGTGCGAGTTGCAGCAACCGGCGCGGTGCGACGACGGGTGCGTACGGTGACCAGCCGATCGGTTCCAGCACGACATCGACATCGGTCGCGACGTCGGGAGCAGCCTCGACCGCGGCGTCGGCGCCGTTGCCGGCTTCGGCACCGTTGCGCGATCGGCGGCGGGGCAGCCAGAGGTGGGTAGCGAGCACCGCCGTCACCAGCCGGGCACGTGCCACGGCCGGTGCCGCGAGCGGATCTCGCTCGACCCGTTGGTGTCTGGCCCGCATGTCGAAGCGCACGATCGGCCTCCTACCCACCTTGGGGTTCTCTACCCCGGGTGGAGCCTCACGGGCTGGCTACCACGACCTCGATCCCTCCGACGGCACATCGTATGGTCGGCGGGTCAGGGTTGGACCGCGGGCGGCGCCGGCGCGAGCGGGAACGGCGCCGGTGGGAGGAGCCCGGGCGGCAGCGGTGCGGGCGGCGGCGGGAACAGCGCGAGCAGCTCGAGGGGATGGATGCGGCCCCAGTCGAAGACGAGCTCCCCCGGCGCGTTGCACGAGTCGCCCGGTGGACGGAAGGCGGCGCCGGGCTGGTCGGCGAGTTGCGCGCCCATGAACCTCCGCCAGATCGTGGCGGGGATCTCACCGCCGAAGCCGGCACCGGGAACGGCGCCGAGCGGCGACCCGTGCCAGACGGTGGCCGAGAGCTGGGGCGTGAAGCCCAGGAACCACGCGTCGGTCTTGTTGTCGGTGGTGCCGGTCTTGCCTGCCACCTGGCGGCCGGGCAACTGCGCGCCGGTTCCGGTACCACCCGACACGACGCCGCGGAGGATGTCGGTGGCACACGCGGCGACGTCGGGCGATACTGCCGGCAGCCCGGGCCGGCCGGTCTCGTCGACCAGGACCGTGCCGTCGGGGGCGACGACCTTGTGCACGAAGTACGGGTCGCGGCGCACGCCGTTGGCCGCGATCGTCGCACCCACTGTCGCCATCTCGAGTGGCGTCACCTCGATCGTGCCGAGCGTTGCCGACAGGATCGGTCGCAGGGTGTCCTGGCGGAGACCGAGGCGCCGAGCGACCTCGATGACCTGCGGTGGCCCCACGCTCGAGAACAGGCGCGCGTACGCGCAGTTGACCGAGCCGACCGTGGCATCGCGCACGCTCATGACACCGCCGCTACTGGGCTCCGCGTTCACGGTCGGGTAGATGCCGTAGGTCGGGTTGACGATCGTGCACGGCGACGTCCCGTCGACGACGTCATTCGGCGAGTACCCCGCCTCGAGCGCGGCCGCGAGCGTGATCACCTTCCATGCCGACCCCGCTTGCCGGCCCGGCTCGTGGGTGACGATGTTGTATTCGAGCTCCTCGAATCCAGGACCGCCGACCATGGCGCGCACCGCTCCGGTGGCCGGTTCGATCGCCACGAGTGCAGCCGTGAACGGCGGGCCCGAGAGCGTCTCGTTCACTGCCACTTGTGCGTTCAACTGCGCCACCGGATCGAGTGTCGTGGAGACCTCGAGACCCCCGCGCAGCAGCTGGTCGAGCCGCTCGGTCTCGGTCGCGCCGAGGCGGGGATCGGCAAGCAGTCGTTGCTGCACCTCCTCCACGAAGTAGGTCTGGGGCCGCAGCTCGGTGGGTGGCGGAACCGTTGGGAGGGGCGCGAGGTGGGCGAAGTCGGCTTCGACGCGGGTGATGTAGCCCGCTTCGACCATGGCATCGAGGGTCTCGCCCCGGCGCTCGAGCGCACGGTCGGGGTTCGTGAACGGGTTGTCGCCTTCGGGGTTGGCGATGACGGCAGCGAGCAGCGCCGCCTCCGACAGGTTCAGCTCGTCGAGGCGCTTCGGGCGCAGCCCCCCGAACGTGGGCTCCGGTGTCACGAAGAACCGCTCCGCGGCCGACTGGAACCCGTACGAGCCGGAGCCGAAGTACACCGTGTTGAGGTACTCCTCGAGGATCTCGTCTTTCGTGAAGTCCTGGTTCAGTCGGTAGGCGAGCACGAGCTCGCGCACCTTCTTGTCGAGATCGCGATTCGCGCGGAACACCCGGTTCTTCACGAGCTGCTGGGTGATGGTCGATCCGCCCTGCTCGATCTCGCCGACGGTTGCATTGCTGACGAACGCCCGGACCACCGACGCCACGTCGATGCCGGGGTTCTCGTAGAACGTCTTGTCCTCCGTCGCGATGACCGCGTCGATCGCCAGCTGCGGCACATCCTCGAGTGCAACCGGGTCGCGGTCTTCGGTGCCGAGCGTCGCGATGCGGGTGCCGTCGGCCGCGTACACGTTCGTGCGCTGCGACAGCTCGCTGAGGTTCCCCCGGACGCGATCGGCAGTGAAGCTGTGACTGGTGGCGATGATCCGCGCGCCGGGGATGATCGCGGCGAGGCAGATGCCGAGGCTCAGCCCACCGACGGTCAGGATGACGACCAGAGTGCTGGCCGCCACCGCCAGTCGCCGGACCGGGCCCCGCCGGGCGATCGGAGCGGCGACGGGCTCGGGTCTCGCTTCCGGTGCCGGCGCGCGCTCCGGTTCGGGTGTGGGCTCGAGCGCGGGTGGCGGTATCGCCACGCGACGCCACCGCCGCCGCGCCACCACGACACCGGCGCCGACGGCCACGGTGCCGAGGACGCGCGCGACGACGGCCGCAGACACCGTCCGGCGGAGGCGCCGCCGACGCGCCGGGAGCGCCCACGGCTTGCGCACGACCGTCATCGTAGGCTCGCCGCGATGCGTCGGGATCGCGACCTGATCGCCGCATTGGGCGGATCGACCGAAGTCGGTCTCGTACGCGCCCCCGGCCGCGTGAACCTCATCGGCGACCACACCGACTACAACGAAGGCTTCGTGCTCCCGCTCGCAATCGACCGGGAGTGCACCGCGGCATGGCGTCGGCGCGACGACGGGCGCGCCCGCGTGCGGTCGTTCGACGCCGACGCCGCGGTCACGGTCGCAGCCGACGGCAGCGACGACCCCGGCACGGTCGAGGAACCGTGGGGTCGCCTTGTCGCCGGGATCGTGCGCATCCTCGCCGAGCGTGGGCGGCCACCCATCGGGTTCGAGATCGCGCTCACCTCGACCGTGCCGTTGGGATCGGGCCTGTCGTCGAGCGCGGCCTTCGAGGTCGCCATCGCATGGGCAGCAGTCGACGCGGCCCGGGGATTCGAGCTCGATCGACGCGAGCTCGCCCGTGTCTGTCGCGATGCCGAGCAGCGCGCCACCGGCGTGCCGTGCGGCCTCATGGACCAGCTGGCCTCGCTCTTCGGACAGCGCGACCACGCGCTGTTGATCGACTGCCGCACCCTGTCGACCTCGCCCGTGCCACTGCCCGCGATCGTGTCGGTGCTCGTCGTGCACACCGGAGTCGCGCGCGCTCTCGCCGCGAGCGCGTATGCAGAGCGGCGCGCCGCCTGCGAGGCGGCCGCGGTGCGCCTGCGGGTCCCCGCGCTCCGCGACGCTCACCCCGGCGACGTGGCCGACGACCGGTGGGCGCGCCACGTCGTGAGCGAGAACCAGCGCGTCCTCGACGCCGTCGCCGCGTTGCGGGGAGGAGATCTGGAGAAGCTCGGTGCGATCATGCTCGCGAGCCATGCGAGCTTGCGGGACGACTTCGAAGTGTCGACCCGCGAATTGGATCTCCTGGTCGAGCTGCTCATGGAGGAAGGTGCGATCGGCGCCCGGCTCACGGGCGGCGGCTTCGGCGGGTGTGTCGTCGGGCTCGTCGGCGGCGACCGCATCGGCGCCGTCGCCGCGCAGACGGCAGCGCGTTACCGCCAGGTGACCGGGCTCGACCCGACCGCGTTCGCGGTGCGCGCGGTCGACGGAGCCAGAGGGCTCGCACCGGGAGCGGCATGAGCCGGACGCTGAGCGGGCACGGCGTCGCGGTCGAGCTGGGCACCGGCTCCGTGACGGCCCGTTGGGCCGACGTGGGCATCAGCACCGGGCCGCTCGTGGCGCGGGCGCACGTCGACGACGGGGCGGTCGCAAGCGACGAGTCGCGCGGGTCGTGGCGCGTCGATACCGGCGACGCCTTCGGCCGCCCGGGGGCGTGGGCCCGCTGGGTGCCGCGCGAGCCCGGGCTCCGGTTGGCGGTGCACGTTCCCACCGGCGACGAGATGCTCGTAATGCAGGTCGCCTACGAGGCCCGTGCACCGGGCACGCTGGAGCGGCTCGTGCCCATGGCCGGGCTCGTCGATCTGGCGTCGCCTCCCGACAGTGCCACCCGGCTGGTGCAGGGGTACGACTCGTGGGCGTACGCGGGGGTGCGTCCCGCCGCCGAGCTCGGCGTGTCGTGGTGGGGCACCGTGGTGGCGGGCGCGAGGGGCGGCTTCGGGGTGCAGGCCCTCGACGCCGGCCGGTTCGCGACCGCGATCGCCTCTCGCCTCGAGCACGATCGCCTCCTCGTCGACGTCGCCTGCGGCGCCACCCCCCCGGTGAACCCGATCGACGGGAGCTGGGGTTACGAGACGCTCCCCCCGCCCGGGATGGGCCTGCGCGTCGCCGAGGGCGCCGTCGAGCAGTCCCCTCCCGTCGCGCTGACGGCCGGCCGTGAACCGCTCGAGGTCGCCGAGGGGCTGGCGGCGCTGGCGGGCCGCGCGTCGGAGACGCGCCGATGGGCCGGCGCCCCGGTGCACGGATGGGAGTCGTGGTACCACTACGGCCTCGTCGTCGACCGGGAGCACATGCTCGAGAACGCGCGCGTCCTGCTCGACCGCTACCGGGACCGTCCCGGCTTCGACCTCGTGCAGCTGGACGACGGCTGGCAGGTCACCTACGGCGCGTGGTGGCCCAACGACCGGTTCCCGGAGGATCTGGCCGAGCTCACCGCCGACGTCCGCGCACTCGGTGGGCGCCCCGGCCTCTGGTTGGCGCCCTTCATGGTGCAACCCGGCGCACCCGGCCTCGGGGTCGACCACGCCGACTGGGCGGTCCGCGATGACGAGGGGCTGCCGCTGCTCGACCGCTACGGGCGCTTCGGGCTCGACGCGTCGAATCCCGACGTCGTCGACTGGTTGCGAGCGCTCGGCACACAGGTGCGCGCCTGGGGGTTCGAGATGGTGAAGCTCGACTTCCTGTACCTCGGCGCGGTCGAAGGCGCCCGTTACGACGCCCGCACCACCGGCACCGAAGCGCTCCGGCGCGGCCTCGCAGCACTGGTCGACGCCCTCGGCGACGACATCTACGTGCTCGGTTGCGGGATGCCGCTGCTGCCGGCGGTCGGGCTCTGCCACGGCAATCGCGTCGGTCACGACGTCGCGGTGCCGGTGCTGCTGCGCGAGTTCAGTCAGCCCCTACGCGAGGGATGGAGCGGGTTCCACGGCGTTCGGCCGCAGGCCCGCAACGTCGCGGCCCGCTTCGCGCTGCATCACCGCTGGTTCGACGCCGACCCCGACGTCGTCATGGCGTGGGGCAGTGACGGCGCGACACCCCACGGCTACACGGTCGAGGAATCGCGGGCGCTTGCCACGCTCGCCGCACTGTGCGGCGGGCCCTTCCTCCTCGCCGACGAGCTCGCATCCCTCACGGCGGACGAGCGCGGCGTGCTCGAGCACCCGGGGATGCTCGACCTCGTGGGCGGCGACGGCTTCCGTCCCGTCGACCTCTTCGAATGCGTCGACACGAGCGAGATGGAGGAGTTCTTCACCCAGGGCGCTCCCGCGTCCGTCTGGATGGCGGAACGCCGCGGCCGCAGCGTCGCAGCCCTGTTCAACTGGGCCGAAGAGCCGGCACGAAGAGCGGTGCCCGAGGGCTTCTCCGGCGCCGACGAGCTCTGGACGGGCGCCGCCGTCGACGGGCCGACGATCGAGATCCCCGCGCACGCGGTGCGCGTGCTCGTCGCCTAGCGCGCCTCTCACATGAGCAGCTGCGACTTCTTGGCCTCGAACTCCTCGGAGGAGATCACGCCCCGGTCGCGGAGGTTGGCGAGTTTCTCGATCTCGTCGGCTGCGGACCCCTTCGGTGCCGACCATCCCGCCTTCTTCTTGTCGTACCCCTCCATCTGCCGGTAGATCTCCTGTTGCACGCCGTCGGGGTGGCGGATGTTGTAGAAGTGCGACTGCCCTTCCTTCCCGGCGGAGTCGATCTGGAGGTCGCCCGCTCCGATCACCCGCTCGAAGATGCCCTGCTCGAAGTTGATGTTGTTGATCCGCTCGAGCGGGATCTCGACACCGCGCTTGGCGAGCACACCGTGGCGGTAGATGAGTCGGTCGCTGGTCACGACGAAGTACGTGAACTTCCACGACATGAACTTGAAGAGCAACCAGAGTGCCCACAGGACGGCGAGCACACCCCAGAGGTAACCGAGGTACTTCCGCGCGTCGCCGTCGAGGGCCAGGATCCCGACGAGCGCCAACAGGAGCGGGATGCCGGTGAGGATGTGGCGCGAGAAGTACCACCAGTGCGGATTGAGATCCAGGGCGACGGTCTCGCCCTCGTTGATGAGGTGCTTCGGGTAGGGCATGCCGGCCGCCTCCGGTCGTTCGGTGCGACGCGAAAGCTACCGGATGGCGCCCAGGACCCGATCGAGGTACGCGTTACGGAACCGACCGTCGGGGTCGAGCTTCGCTCGTACCGCCTGAAACCGATCCCAATCCGGGTACCGCGGCGCGAGGGTCGCGGCGCGTTGATAGTGCATCTTGCCCCAATGGGGCCGGCCGTCGAGCTCGTCCATGATCGCCTCGACACCGCGGAAGTAGGCCTCGAAAGGGCGTCCCGCCGAGAGGTGCACGGCGAGGTAGGCGGTCTCGCGTCCGTGGGCCGTGCTCAGCGGGATGTCGTCGGCCGCCGCCACCCGAAGCTCGATCGGGAAGTCGACCGGGAGGCGCTCACGCTCGATGAGCCCGCGAATCGCGAGCAGGGCCTCGGCGGCGTCCGCCCGCGGGACCGCGTACTCCATCTCGACGAAGCGAACCAGGCGCCGGCTGCACAGGACCCGGTGACTCTCGTCGACGAGCTCGGTCTTGCCCAGCGAGCTCGCGGTCCTGCGCATCAGGTCGGGCACGGCCGCCGGACGGGCCCGCCCGATCGCGCACAGCGCCCCGAAGAGGTAGTTCGCGAGCACGACTTCGTCGCGCCAGGTCTTGTACGACGATTTCCGGCGGATGGGAGCATCGGTGCGGTTGGCGACCTTGATCGTCGCGACGTCGGTGTGCGGCCACCAGTAGAAATCCATGTGCTCGTTGGCATCGACCACCTCGTCGAAGTCGGCCAGCATCGCATCGAGGGTCGTCGGGCGCTCGAGCGAGTGCAGGCGAAACGCCGGAACACATCGGAGTGTGAGCTTGGTGACGACGCCGAGCGCGCCCAAGCCCACGCGCGCGCACGCGAACACCTCGGGCTCTTCGTCGGGAGAGCACCGCACCACAGTGCCGTCGCCCGTGACGAGCTCGAGACCGCGCACGAATGTCGCCAAGCCGCCGAGGCGGGCCCCACCCCCGTGGGTCGCGGTGGCGACCGCGCCCGAGATCGTCTGACGGTCGATGTCTCCGAGGTTGGCCAGCGCGAGACCGCGCCGCGCGAGCTCCTCGTTCAGCTTCCACAGTTGGATGCCGGCCTCGACGGTGACCGTCGACGCGTCGTCGTCGATCGCGACGAAGCGGTCGAGCCGCTCCAGGCGCAGCATGCGCCCGTCGGTGCACGCGATGTCGGTGAAGGAGTGGCCCGACGCCGCCACCTTGACCGTCTGGCCGACCGCGGCCGCCCGCTGCACGGCCTCCGCGACCTCGAGCTCGCTCTCGGGTTCCTCGACGGCTGCGGGCGAGCAGCGTTGGTTCCGGCCCCAGTTCCGCCAGGAGTTGGTGTCTCGCAGACCCATTCGTCGGGAGCTTACGTGGGCCGCCTCACACCCACCCCAGTGCCTCGAGCTCGTCATCGTCGATCCCGAAGTGGTGGGCGACCTCGTGCACGACCGTGACCCGAACCTGGCGAGCAAGATCGTCCTCGTCGCCTGCCAGCGCGCAGAGCGGTCCGCGAAAGAGGGTGATGCGGTCGGGCAGCACGCCGGCGTAGCTGAGCGGCGACCGGTCGGTGAGGGCGATGCCCTCGTAGAGGCCGAGCAGCGTCCCCCGGCGCCCCGCGAGCTGCTCGGGCGTAGGCCAGTCCTCGACGAGCACCGCGACGTTCTCCATCTGCTCCGCCAGCTCGGGCGGGATCGAGTCGAGCGCGTCGGCGACGAGCTCCTCGAATCGCCGTCGCGACACACGCACACCGCCCATGACCTGGGACGCTATCGCCGCGACGTGACCTCTTGACGCCGCGCGTCGCCGGTCGTATCGTGCTTGTTGCCGGTGACGCGGACGCGGTACCGGAAGGGCCCCATCCGGGGTACTCCGGAACACGAGTCTCGCGTCATCCGGTCGGGAACAGCCCCGAGGAGATCGGAGCGGCGACGCCGTGAAGACTACTCGGGGCGTTCTCGCGCCCGGTACGAGTGTGGTCGTAGCTGGAGTCGGCGAACCCTGCGCCGTCCATGACGCTCGATGTCATGTCGGAGAGACGGTCGCTGCGTACCGAGCCCTCCGTCGTAGCTGTCATATGTGACCGGTACGGTGTCGACGCGATGCCCGCTCTCGACACGCGCCCCACCGACGCCCTGCTCGACGGCCTCGACGCCACCCAGCGCGAGGCCGTCACGGTCGACGCCGCGCCACTCGCCATCCTCGCCGGCGCCGGGTCGGGCAAGACGCGCGTCCTCACGCGCCGGATCGCCTGGCGGTCCCGCCGGGCGAAGATCGATCCCGGGCACGTCCTCGCGGTCACGTTCACCCGTAAGGCCGCCGGCGAGCTGGTGGCACGGCTCGGCCGGCTGGGCGTGCGCAGCCGGGTCACCGCGGGCACGTTCCACTCCATCGCGCTGACGCAGCTGCGCCGGCGCAACCTCGAACGCGACCGGCCGATGCCGGCCGTGCTCGCACGCAAGGCGCGCATCCTGGCCCCCTGGATGCCCGGCCGCGGCGCCCGAGCGGCGCTCGCCGCGGCCGACGTCGCGAGCGAGATCGAGTGGGCGAAGGCCCGCCTCGTGCGCCCCGACGACTACGAGGCCGCGATCGCGGGCGCTCGTCGAGAGCCGCCCCGGCCCTCGTTCGAGATCGCCGCCCTCTACGAGCGCTACGAGAAGGAGCGTCGCCGGCGCGGTGTCGTCGACTTCGACGACCTGATCTGGTGGTGCGGCGACGCGCTCGAGACCGACGCCGAGTTCCAGGCGACCCAGCGGTGGCGCTTCCGCCATCTCTTCGTCGACGAGTTCCAAGACGTCAACCCTGCGCAGCTGCGGCTGTTGCGAGCGTGGCTCGGCGACCGGCCCGAGCTCTGTGTCGTCGGCGACCCCGACCAGGCAATCTACTCCTTCGCCGGCGCCGATCCCACCTATCTGACCGAGTACAGCCGTCACTTCCCGGGCGCAACGGTGGTTCGCCTCGGGAGCAACTACCGGTCGACTCCCCAGGTGATCGCGGCCGCCGGCGCCGTCCTTGCCGACGGTGGGAGCCGACGGCCCCCGACGCGCACGCCTCGCTCCGACGGGCCGCTCCCGGCGATCGTCGCCTACGCCGACGACGAGGCCGAGGCCACCGGCATCGTCCGCGAGCTGCGGCGGGCGCACGGCCCGGGCCGGCGCTGGTCGTCGATGGCGGTGCTCTACCGCACCAACGCGCAGTCGGCCCGTTTCGAAGAAGCATTGGGGCGCGACGGGATCCCCTTGCGGGTTCGTGGCGCTACCCGCTTCCTCCAACGACCCGAAGTGCGCGCCACGCTCGACGCCATGGCGGAGTCGGCTCGGGTCGCACCCGGCCGTCCCTTCGCGAGCATCCTGGGCGATCTGGGTGCCGAGGCCGAGGCCGAGCAGGCGGAGGAACGGCGCGAGCACGAGGAGACGCTGGCGCGGCTCGGACACGAGTACCTCGCAGCCGACGGCGGCTCGGGTTCACTCGACGGCTTTCGCGCCTACCTCGAGGTGGCGCTCCAGGGAAGCGACGACCTCGACGGTGGTCGCGACGCGGTGGAGCTGCTCACGTTCCACCGGGCGAAGGGTCTCGAGTTCGACACCGTGTTCGTCACCGGTCTCGAGCGCGGGCTGGTGCCGATCTCCCACGCCGACACCCGCGCCCAACGCGAGGAGGAGCGTCGACTGCTCTACGTGGCGCTCACGCGCGCCGAGCGCGCCCTCCACCTGAGCTGGGCCGAGCGCCGCACGATCGGCCTCCGCACCGTTGACCGCAAGCCGAGCCCGTGGCTCACCGTGGTGGAGGACGCATTCGCGGATGCGTCGCCCACCGCCGGCAAGAGCCCGCACGGCCCCGAGCACATCGCCCGCGCCCGGGCACAGGCTCGCGACGCGGCGTCGAAGCAGCCACCGAAGAGTGGGCCGGCGCTGCCCGTCCCCGACCCCAACCTGCTCGCCACCCTCGTCGAATGGCGCCGGAACCTCGCCCGGGCGTCGGACGTGCCCGCGTACGTGATCTTCCACGACCGCACCCTGGCGGCGGTGGCGGGCGCTCAGCCCCGCACCCGCCGGGCGCTGCTGGCACTGCCGGGGATCGGCAAGGTGAAGGTCGAGCGCTACGGCGACGCCCTGCTCGAGCTCGTGGGGAAGCACACGGCCGAGGGCTGACCGACCGGCCGTTGACGGCGGCAGCGGCGAGAGGCACGATGCCGAGAGACGGCCCGACAAGGACAGTGCCCATGGCCCGTTCCACGTTCCCGCTGTTCCCCACCGACGACGGGTGGCCGTACCCCGACGGTGCCACCATGATGCGGGGCGGCGTCGAGCCCCTCGACGACGACGAGATCGATCTCGATGCGCTCGAGTTGCGCGCCGATCCTCATGCCTTCGACGCCCTCAGTCCCGTCGAGTACGAGGCGCTCGCCCGCCGCTTCGGTCTGCACGGCCCACCCGAGTCGATGAAGGAGCTGAGCCACGGCCTCGGCTACACCCACGCCGAGGCCCGCGAGGTGCTGGGCCGTGCCATCGACAAGATGCGCACCCGTCTCACCGATCGCCCGTAGTCAGCACGCGCTCCACAGCCCGAGACCGGCGCGCTTCGCCTCCAGCTCGGCGCGCAGCATCGTCCGGGCGTGGGCGTGGTTGGGCTCGATCACCAGCAGCTCGGCGTAGCCGAGGCGCAGGAGCTCGTCGTTGAACCGTTCGCCATCGACGATCACGTACGCGAGGCGCCGGTCGTAGCGGTCGCGCGCCTCGACGTCGCCCTCGAGGCGCACCGTGCGTCCGGTGAGGCGCCGGGCGGTGTAGACCGCGGCTTCGGGGCCGAAGCACTCGACCGGCTCGGTGGGATGCCGGGTCTCCGGGGTATCGACGCCGAGCATGCGCACGGTGTCGCGTTCGCCGTCGCGGGCGACCTCGATGGTGTCGCCGTCGACGACGGCGACGACCGTGTAAGTGGCGGTGGCCGTGCGCCGTTGTGCCCCCAGCCACCACCCCCCGAGCGAGGCGGCGGCGAGGATCGCCACGACCACGGCCCGGGGACGGGCCATGGCGCACCGTAGCGACGGTCAGCCCCCTGCGACAAGGGGGTCGGTAGGGTGACGAAACCATGGCTCGTCGCGTTCGACGCATCGCGCTCGTCGTCGTCGTGCTGGTGGTGATCGCCGGGGTCGCGCTCGTCGTCACGAGCCGGGGGCGCCTCACCGACGACCGCGACCAGGCCGACGAGCTCTGGCTGCCGCTGCGCGGTCCCCTCGCGGAGCGCTACGCGAGCCTCGACGCCGTGCTGACCCAGTTGCGCGACGCGGGCGCGGGCGACCGGGACGTCACCCGCGACCTCGCCCGCGGCCTCGACCGGTGGAACCGGCTCCAGGGCGCGTCGAGCGACGCCGTCGACACCGAAGCAGAGGTCACCGCCGCCAACTCCCTCGAGGGGTTGTTCGGGCGTGTCACCCAGACCGTGGGGAGCTCGCCCCGTCTCAGCGGCGTGGAGACACTCACCGCCGCCGTGGACGCGTTCCGCATCATCGCTCCCCCGGCACCCGCAGTCAGCGCGTACAACGATGCCGCCGATGCCTACCAGGACACCCGCGAAGAGGCCCGCTACTCGCTCACCGCCCGGCTCTTCGATTACGAGTCCCGCCCCACCCTCCTGATCGGCGGCTGACCATCAGCTGTTGGTCTCGCTACCGCGGGGCGCCGAGCATCCCCTCGTTGGCCCGCTCGATCCGCGCCACCTCGTCGACGGGCGCCACCCGCCAGAAGCAACGGAGGGCCGCGTCCCAGTCGGCGAGCATCCCGCCCGCCCGGTGCGACCCGGTGAGCTCACGGTGGCGCTCGAGGAGGAAGAGCAATTCGGCAACGTGGGCTTCGTCACCAACCTTCGACGCCTCCACCAGCTGCGAGTTGAGTCGCGAGGCCAGCAGCCCGTCGGGGTCGTACACGAACGCCTGGCCGCCGGTCATCCCGGCGCCGAGGTTGTAGCCGAACTGGCCGAGGATCACGCAGGTGCCGCCGGTCATGTACTCGCACGCGTGGTCGCCGGCGCCCTCGACGACGGCGGTGGCGCCGCTGTTGCGCACCGCGAACCGCTCGCCCACCCGACCGGAGACGAACACCTGGCCGGCGGTGGCGCCGTAGAGAACCGTGTTGCCCGCCAGCACCGCGTCGCCGGCGTCGTCGACAGGTGGGCGCACCACGATGCGTCCGCCGCCCTGGCCCTTCCCCAAATAGTCGTTGGCCTCACCGATCAGCTCGAGCGACACGCCGTCGGCGAGGAACGCGCCGAAGCTCTGGCCCGCGGACCCGGTGAAGCGTGCCGCGACCGTGCCCGGCGGCAGCGCGTTCCCCCACTCGAGCCCGACCGCGCCTCCGAGCGACGCGCCCACCGTGCGGTCGGCGTTGGTGATCTGGTACTCGAGGTCGACGTGGGCTCCCTCCCAGAGGGCCGAGAACCCGTCGGCGAGGAGGCGCTCGTCGAGCGCCGACCGTGGCCGCTGGATCGGGAGGTGGTCGACGAAGTGACGGGCGGCATCGGAGTCGGCCGGCGCAACGAGCAGCGGGGCGAGGTCGATGGCGTCGGCGCGGGCGTCGCCGGTGGCGCGCTGGCTCAGGAGCTCGACCCGCCCGATTGCGTCGTCGAGCGAGCGCAGCCCGAGGGACGCCAGCACCTGGCGGACCTCCTCCGCCACGAACAGGAGATACTGCGCCACGCCCTCGGGCGTGCCGCTGAACTTCGCCCGCAGGTTGGGCCGCTGGGTGGCCACGCCGGTCGGACAGGTGTCGCGGTGACAGGCGCGCACCATGATGCAGCCCTCCGCCATCATCGCGGCGGTGCCGAACGAGTACTCGTCGGCGCCGAGGAGCGCGGCGACGAGCACGTCACGGCCGGTACGGAAGCCGCCGTCGACGCGAACCCGCACCCGATCGCGCAGGCCGTTCTCGACCAGGGCCTGCTGGGCGTCGGCGATGCCGAGCTCCCAGGGCATGCCCGCATGCTTGATCGACGACAACGGCGACGCGCCGGTGCCGCCGTTGTTCCCCGAGATCTGGACGACCTCGGCGAGCGCCTTCACGACCCCTGCCGCGATCGTGCCGACGTTCTCTTCGGCCACCAGCTTCACCGACACCTCGACCTGCGGATTGACCTGCTTCAGGTCGAAGATGAGCTGGGCGAGGTCTTCGATCGAGTAGATGTCGTGGTGCGGCGGCGGCGAGATCAGGCCGACACCGGGCTGCGTGTGACGCAGCCGCGCGATCTCCGCGCTCACCTTGTGACCGGGGAGCTGACCGCCCTCACCGGGCTTCGAGCCCTGGGCCATCTTGATGTTGAGCTCGTCGGCGAACGCGCAGTACTCCGGCGTCACGCCGAACCTGCCGGATGCGATCTGCTTGATGCGCGAGTTGCGATCGCGCGCAAGACCCCGCGTGCGGAACCGGTAGGGGTCCTCACCACCTTCCCCGCAGTTGCTGCGCCCGCCGATCATGTTCATGGCGATCGCGAGCGTCTCGTGCGCCTCTTTCGAGAGGGCTCCGTGCGACATGGCGCCGGTCGAGAAGCGCGGCGTGATCGCCTCCGCCGGCTCGACCTCGTCGATCGGGATCGGGTCGCCGTGCGGGACGATGTCGAGGAGGTCGCGCAGCTCGGTCAGCGGACGCGACTCCACCAGCTTGCGGAATGACTCGTAGAGATCGACCCGGCCCTCGCCGACCGCCCGCTGGAGCAGGTGCGCGGCCCGCAGCTCGACTGGATCGGGCAGAGGGTTCGGCTCGTCGCCGTTCCCGTCGTCGCCTCCGACGCCGAGGAGGTGGACCTTGCCCTGCTCCTCCGGCGGCGCCGGTTCGAGCGCGTCGAGCTTGCCGTCGCCGTCACCGCGCTTCGCGGCGCCGGCCCGCCGTCGCCGGGGTCGACCGCCGTTCCCGCCGTCGCCGTCGTCGCCGTCGCCA
>JBOGFJ010000095.1:0-16933 GCA_050743385.1 Acidimicrobiia bacterium | reverse complement strand
AGAACCTTGTCGGACCGGCGGAGGACCGGGTACTGGCGCATGAGGTATCCCTGGAAGACGATCACGTCAGCCCACCGTTCGAGCTGGGCGATGTCGCGCTCGTCGACGTGACGGGCCTCGAACTCGGTGCCGCTCAGATCGCAGCTCTGGATCGTGGCGAGGACGACGTCGTGCTCGCGGCCGAGGGTGGTGGCGATGTGCCACGCCCGGATGGCGGGTCCGGCCATCTTGCGCGCGACGACGTCGCCGGTGAGTACGAGCACCTTGCGCCGCGACGTGAACACCTCCTTCACCCCGAGAGCATCGACGGTAGCGTCGAACCCCGCCACGAAGGACGGATCAGCAAGGTTGGCGAAGATCGGGAGACGGAACAGCCCGAGCACTTCGGCGTCGGGTCGTACGCGGGCGGCCTGGATGCGGCGCCGATCCTCGGCCAGCGCCGGCAACGCGTCGATGAAGGCATCGACGGCGTACGCGCCGGTCAGGGTCTGCTTGGAGACGGTGAGGCGGGCCGCCTCGTCACCTGCTCCCCGCTCCAGGTCGAGCGCACCGGCGTCGTCTCCCCCCAGGGTCAGGCCTCGCCGCACAGCCAACGCCATGGCGGCAGGAAGCGCCCGCCGGAGGTTCTCGTCGCCGTAGTTCTTGAAGATCGTGAAGAGCGCATTGCGCTCGAGCAGGTACTGCTCGTGCCAGGCGCCGTAGCGGTCGAGCGTCGCATGGTGCCGATGAAACGCCAGCGACGCCGGCACATAGCGCACCCGATAGCCGAGCAGCCACAGCCGCCATCCGAGATCGACATCCTCGAAGAGCAGGAAGTACCGCTCGTCGAAACCGCCCGCTTCCCGAAACACGTCGGCGCGCACGAACATGGCGGCGCCGGACGCGAACGGTACGTCACGTTCGGTCTCGTGAGTGTGGTCGTCGGGATCACCGGCGCCGAGCTTGAAGCCGTGCCCGTAGAACGCAACACCGGAGTCGACGAAGTCGATGTTCTGCCCGTCCCAGTCGAGGATCTTGCTGGCGACGCAGCCGATCGAGCGATCGCGGAGGAACACGTCGAGGGCCGCCCTGATCCAACCGGGGTCGGGACGGGCGTCGTTGTTGAGGAACGCGATGTAGTCGCCATTGGCAGCCTGCACCCCACGGTTGCAGCCTCCGGCGAAGCCCTGGTTCTGGTCGAGCTCGACGAAGCGAGCACGTGGGAACTGACCGGAGAGCGTCTCGACGCTACCGTCGCCGGACCCGTTGTCGACGACGACGACCTCGAACTTGTCGGCCGGCCAGTCGAGGTCGGCGAGTGCCGAGAGGGCGCGGGCGGTGTTGTCGGCGGCTTGGTAGTTGACGACGACCACCGACACGAAGGGCAGCTGCTGCTCGCTCACGCGGGCTCCATGTCGAGGTGTTCGGTGACAGGGGTCACGGGGTGTGGTCTCGAGAGGATCACCGACGCTCCGGACGGTACCTTACGACGCGAGCGCCAGCCTCAACCGGCTTCGGCAGCAGCCTCGCCGGGGTCGTCGGTCGCCCCGATCAACCGTCGTCGCCAGCGTGCCCGCGCCGCTCCGATCTCGTAGACCGGGACGCGCGCGAGTAGCACGCCGAAGAACACGCCCAGCGCCGCGACCAAGCCGGCAAGCAGGTACGCGGGCCCGCGGCCGGCCCAGCTCACCACCAAGCCGAGCACGCTGAGGCTCACCGCCGCCCCGTAGATGAGCGCCACCGCTGCGGGCACGGGCACTCCGAGCGCCACGAGCCGGTGGCTCACGTGGTCGCGAGCCCCCCGGAACGGGCTCCGCCCCCGCACGAGCCGGCAGATGGTGACGAGCGTCGTGTCGAAGATCGCGACCCCGAGCACCAGTACCGGCACGAGGAAGGTCACGCTCATGGGCTCGTCGAAGCGCAGTTTCAGTCCCAGATAGGCGAGCATGAACCCGAGAAAGAGGCTTCCGCAGTCACCCATATAGATGCGGGCGGGATGGAAGTTGTGGCGCAGAAACCCGAGCGCGCACCCGGCCGTCGCCGCGGCCAAGCCGGCCACCAGGAACTGACCGTTGGCGGCCGCGATCACGAAGAAGCCACCTGCTCCGATCGCGGCGACACCAGCCGACAGGCCGTCCATGTTGTCGAGCAGATTGAACGCATTGGTGATCGCGACGACCCAGGCAATCGTGAACACCAGGTTGGCGAGGTCGGACGTGAACAGCTGCACGCCTACGTCGACTTCGTGCAGCGCGACGCCGGCACCAACCTCGCACAGCACCCGAACCCACGGCCGCAGGTGCCGAAGATCGTCGACAAGACCCACCACGCTGAGACCGAACGCGAGCCCCAGCACCACGAACAGCTCGTTGCGACCGGTGACCGGCGGCCGGACGATCGCAGCCCCGAGCACGGCGAGCGAGAAGGCGACCACCATCGCCAGCCCACCGAGGTACGGCATCGGCGACTCGTGCTCCTTGTAACCGGTCGGGTGGTCGAGCACCGACCGGCGCAACGCGAGTTGCAACGCCAAGGGCGTGAACACGAGCGAGAGCAGAGTCGCTCCCAGGAAGATCGACCCGTAGAGCTGCCAACCGCCCTCGGACATGGATCCTCGCCCGTTCTCGTCGCGCCCGGGAGACCCGCCCCGGAGAAGGCCCGGAGCTTATCGGGTCGTCGAATCGATCTCCTACGCTGATGCGCCGTGACCCGCAGGCTGCGCGTGTGCCACGTCATCACCAGGCTGATCGTTGGCGGCGCGCAGGAAGCGGCCCTGCTCGCGTGCGCCCACGTCGACCGCCGCCGTTTTGCCAGCACGTTGGCGGCCGGGCGGCAGACCGGTGCGGAGGGTGACCTACGCCCGCGTGCCGTCGACCTCGGAGTACCGACGGTCGTCATCCCCACCCTCGTGCGCCAGGTCGCGCCGGCAAGAGATCGACGCGCCGCGTACGCGCTCAGGCGGCTGTTCCGCGAGCATGCGTTCGACGTGGTGCACACCCACAGCAGCAAGGCGGGCTTCCTCAGTCGCTGGGCCGCCCGCCGCGAGCGGGTTCCCATGATCGTGCACACGGTCCACGGTTGGAGCTTCCACGACCACATGCCCAGGTTGCTGCGGGCTGCGTACGTACGTCTCGAGCGGCGCGCCGCTCTCTGGTGCGATCACATCGTCACCGTGTCCGAGTCCGACCGTGACAAGGGCCTGGCCGCCGGCATCGGCTCGCCCGAGCAGTACGTCACGATCCGCGAGGTCAACGACCTTGCGCCGTACGACGCGCACGCCGGCGAGCGTGACGAGGCTCGCCGGCGCCTGCAACTGCCCGTCGACTCCCGGGTGGTTGGAACCGTCGGGCGATTCACCGAGCAGAAGGATCCGGTCACGTGGATACGAGCCGCGGCGCTGCTCGCGCGCCAGCGCGCCGACATCTCGTTCGTGATGGTCGGCGACGGGCCACTGCGGGCGGAGACGGAGAAGGCCGCAGCTAGCCTCGGGCTCGCTGACCGGCTCGTGACCACCGGACTTCGAGACGACGTGCCCGCGTTGCTCCCGGCGCTCGACGTGTTCCTGCTGACCTCGCGCTGGGAGGGGGCGCCGCTCGTCATCCCGCAGGCGATGGCCAGCGGCGTGCCGGTGGTGGCGTCCGCCGTCGACGGCAACCGCGAGATCGTCCGCGACCGCGCCAACGGCCTGCTCGTGCCGGCCGACGCGCCCGACGCGGCTGCATCCGCCGTCGGCGAGCTCCTCGGTGACGGCGCGCTGCACGCGCAGCTCGCGGCGGCGGGGCGCCGCACGACCCACGAGTTCTCGCTCGGGGAGACGATCCCCCGGCTCGAGGCCCTCTATGGGTGCGCCGGCGACTCACCGCAACCGACGGCGCGATCACGCGGGCCTGAGGCGCAGCACGAACGTGCGGGTGAGTAGCTCCCGCTCCGGGAGAACGCGGAACTCCTCGACCATGGCACGACGAGGCGTCGGCAATACGCCCCAGTGGGTGACGTGGGCAACCTCGCAGCGGAAACCCGCCCGTTCGAAGAGCTCACAGAGCGCCGAGAACCGCATCCGATTGGTGTAGAAGCCCGACTTCGCCATGAAGTCCGATTCCCACAACCGGCGAGCCACCCGGAGATGGTTGAGGCCGTCGGCGAGATGATCGCGGAGGTCGATGAGGTGTACGGCCGTGGCGTCGTCCGACATCACTCGTCGGAGCTCGCGAGCCGTCTCCATGAGATCGCCCGCCCGGATGTGCTCGATCGTCGACTGCGACCAGGTGAAGTCGATCGAGCCCGACGGCAGAGCCCGGAGCGAATCGAGCCCCCGCGTGAGGTACCGAGCATCGCAGTGCTCGAGGACCTCCTCGAGGGTGCCGAGCCCGCACAGGTGGATCGGGTCGTACCCTCGCTCTTCCAGCAGGCGGGCGAACTCCCGGTAGTGCGCGAGATCGCGGTCGGCGTGCTCGCCGACATCGACGTGCACCGAGCTGGCGGCACCGGCGGCGCGCGTGAGCAGCGCGCTGAACAGCGAGTCGCCCGGACCGAGCTCCAAGAGCCGCAGCCCCCGCACGTCGCCGAGACCGGCTCGCTCGGCGGCCTGCTCGAAGACCTCGATCGCGTAGTCACCCGACCGCATGTGGCCGTGACGGAAGATCCCGATCCGCCTCCACGCTCGATACGGCACCGGGAGCCGCGACAACACGATCTTGGCCAGGATCTTGCCCCGCCAGCGGGCCTCGGTCGCCAGGGTCATCTGGGGGCGACGACCACCGGCGCTGATCCGCCGGCGGTTCTCTCACGGCGCGGGCGCCACACCCTGACGAGCGTCGGGGCTCCGAGCGCCGCCAGGACCGCGGTCGGCGGCACGAGCTCCCCTCGGTGGCGGAACGCGGTTCCGAAGTTCCCCTCGGAGAGGGCGTACACGACCACGAGCGTTCCCCCGGTGACGATGCTGAAGGCAAGGAGACGCCGACGCCGAAAGGCCTCGGGGATGCCGACGAGCGCGACGAGCATCAGTGGGTACCAGAAGACGAGCTCGAGCTGAGCCAGACGCACCGAACCCCCGGTGAAGCTCGTACCCGGGAACGGCTCGAGCAGGACGACCGACAAGCCTCGGGGGAAGTGCGCGAGGTCGCCGCTCGTTGCTCCGATGATGGCGGAATCGGCGCCCGCCGTCCGCTCGACCCGGATCTCGGTGGGAGACGAGTCCGCCACGTACTCGAGACCCGCCGGTCCCGCTCCCACGTACCACGGCACGAGCAGGGCGATCACCGCCGCGCCGGCGATCCGAGCCAGCCGATCCGTCCTCAGGCTGAAGACAGCCGCAACCATGAGCGCCCAGCAGGCCACGATCATCGTCGACCATCGCAAGTGGCCCAGGAGGAACGCGAGCATCGCGAGTGCTCCCGCGAGACCGGCGAGCTTCCAGCCACGCGCCCGCGCCGCGACCGCGCACGCGAGCGCCATCGCCGCGGTCACCATCCAGATGAAGCTGTCTCGGAACACGGTCGAAGACCACACCACCTGCGAGGGTAGGAACGCGACGATCGCACCACCGAACAGCGCCCACCGCGGGGCGGTGACCATGAGCAGCAGTCGACAGGTCAGCGCAGCCGTAACCGCCCCGGCGAGCGCGGCGAGGAGCTGACCGAAGAAGAGGTGCGTGCCGAACGCGCGGTACAGGATCGACAGAGGGAGCACGTAGGTCGCGAAGCGGTCGTAGAGGAGCTCGCTCCTGGGTCCCCAGTCGTGGTATCGACCGTCGGCACGCTCTGCGGCGAGCCGATCGTAAGTCTCGACGTCGGAGAACACGTCTTGGTCGAGACCGATGACGGTGGAGATGAACACGGCCGCAGCCAACCGGATGGCCACCGCCGCGATCAGCGTGAGGACCACGGGGTGTCGCAGGGCCCAGTCGCGCGCCGACGACAAGCCGCGCCTGCCGCGCCCCTTCCCGGTCAACCCGCTTCCTTCCGGGGCAGCGAGACCCCGACGATCCCGAGGTACTTCCCCTCGTACTCGACGACCTCGCAGTCGGCGCCGCGAGTCTCGACGTGTTCGCGGAAGAACAGATTGTCCTGGATGTCGTCCATCATCATGACCGCGTCGGGTGCAAGCAGCGGCTCGACCCGCCGGACGGCCCGTTCCCGCGCCCGGTAGGTCTTGTCGGAGTCGTAGTGGAACAGGTCGATTTTGTCGACCAGCTGCCCGATCCGCTCGAGAGCCTTGCGGTCGCCCCGCAGGTCGAGGGTCCAACGGTCGCGCAGGTTGTCATCGACGAGGCAGCCGATGTGGCGCTCGGGATCGCGGTGCCGGAAGGCGGGAAAATCGCTCGAGTAGAGGTGCCCACGCCCGTTCGCGCACATCGCGCCGAGGATGGCGGCGGTCGAGTACCCGAGCGCGACACCCGTCTCCACGGCTGTCTCGACCTCGGTGATGCGCACGAGGAAGTAGAGCAGCGCCGCGTGTGCACCACCCTGGCGGGGATCCTCCTCGAGAGCCGCGAGCTGTCGGCGACCGGCTTCGTCGAGGCGGGCACCGAACTCCTGCGCCTCGTTCCATACCTCGGGGTCGATCGCCCGCCCCACCTCGTCGGCGGTGTGGGCACGGCCTGCCGCCCACGCGATCGCCTCGCGTTCGCGCGCCGCATGAGGCCGGTCGCTGATCCTGCCCACAATCTTCGAGGCCATCACGCGGAGGTAGCCGGGCCGGAGGGCGTTCCGGGCGAGATTCCTCACCGTCGCTGCGGGCGCCATCACCTCGCGGCGCGAACGGGCGGCAGGATCGGCTCACCCTCCACCCCCGCCGGAACCCCCCGCCCGAGCAGCGCGAGGATCGTCGGCGCGAGGTCGTGGGCGGGGCGTTCGCCGTAGTCGCCTCCCACCACGCCGGGCCCGGTGGCGAGCATGAAGCCCAGCGGACTGTGCGAGGCGCTCCGGCGGTACGGGTACGGCCCGACGACGCCGACCTCGGGATGGTCCAGCGCGTCGACGGCCTCGGCCCACTCCACCACCAGGTCGGCGTCGGAACCGGGCGCGAGGGGATCGCCGGCGCGTGGTCGGGTGACCCGCGCCACGGCCGGACACCCGGAACGGGGGTCGCGGCATGCCCGCAACCAGCTCTCCACCTGGTCGCACACCCGCTCGTAGTCGTCCGCGGCGACGATCCCGTCGCGCTCCCGGCCCGCCACGTTGAGCCGGACGCGGCCGTCGCCGAACGTCGGGAGCGCGAACGCGCGCATGCGCGACCACGAGTGTCGGTACCAGCAGGCCACTTGATCGTTGACGCGCCAGCGGGGCACGCCGATCTCGTCGGGCGACCGGCGGTCCTCGCCGCGGACGCGCGCACGGCGGCTTCCGGGCACGACGCGACCGCGGACTCGCGCCGCGACGTCGGCAATCAGTCGGCGGCGATCACGCGGCAGCTGGGCGCGCATGTATGTCGACCACGCGGCGTCAGTGTCGGGCACCACCGGAGGGTGGCCCTCACGCACCCATGCCGCCGCGTCCGGCTGGCGCAGGTGCGGCCGACCGAAGTGCAACCGGTGGAGCAGCTCCGGCAACAGCACCGTCGACGGGAGGTCACCGTCGTTCGGCTTGGCGCCGTGCAGGGAGAACACGACCACGAAGGTCTCGTCGTCCTGGTCCGCCACGATCCGGCCGACGGAGTCGTCGACCGCGCGGTACACCTCGTTGAAGCGAGCGTGCGCCTGGTCGGCGGTAGGGACCAGGGCCAGCGGGTGGTCGTCGGCGAGGCGCAGTCCGAGGGACTCGACCGCCGAGTGGGTCTCCGAGAGCACCGTCATGAGCAGGTCGTGGTTCGGGAAGCGGCGGGCCAGCCAACCGCTCACTTCGGCGCGGCGACGGGCGCCGGCGGCGAGAGCGCCCGCGAGCTCGTCGAGATGGGTGGGCCGGTACCAGGCGTGGCGGTGGTCGAGCCCGAGTGCCGGGTGGGGACCGAAGGTGGCGTCGATCTCGGAGAGGAGCCCGGCCGGGTGTGCGGCCCTGGGGTAGGAGCGGACGTGCTCGCCCCACGAGCAGACCCGCACGTCGGCGTCCCCCGCGCCGGCAAGCGACAGGTACGGCGCGTCGAGGACGACGGACCGCAGGCCCGGCGAGCGGGCGAAGAACGTCGGATCCGTGCGGGCACCGACCTTGAATGACGCGTAGTCGGCAGGGTCGAACGCCAGCGCGGCGCTGAACTCGCTCGCCGCGTCGACGCGGCCCGTGAGGAACGCCTCCCAGACCAGCGAGGTTCGGTACAAGGCGTCGTTGCGGAGCACGCAGCGGGCACCGCCCGCCTGCAGGCGAGCGAGGTTGGGGAGGTCGCCGCGGCCGATCCTCGACTCGAGCAGCTGCCAGTCGGCGGCGTCGAGACCAATGGCGACGACCCGAGCCACGCGCATCTCCCCGGCAGCAACGCGCCCCTGACGGCGGACACGGCAGACTACTGCGCCGTGCGACAGAACTCCTTGCCGGGTGTCGGCATGCTGCCCGCCGAGGATCGGCTGCTGTCGCCGTACACCGGGTGGGGCCGCGCCCACTGGGAGGCGGTTGCCGACGCGCTGTTGCGCGGCGCGCGAGCGAACGCCAGCGGGGGGCACGCCTTCGTGCTTCCACCCGGCGACCGCCGTTCCTCGCACGGGCGGCGCAGCGACGGGCTGGAAGGCTTCGCCCGCAGCTTCCTGCTCGCGGCCTACCGGATCGCAGGGGCGGACGGCGATGCCCCCGGTGACCTCGCCGAGTGGTACATGGCGGGACTCGCAGCCGGCGCCAGCAGCCGCGGCCCGGAGTCGTGGCCGACCGCCGACCGGGTTCGCCAGGCCACCGTCGAGGCAGCGTTCGTCGCACTTGCACTCGCGGAGAGCCGCCCGTGGGTGTGGGACGTGCTCCCGCCGTCGACGCAGACCGCGATCGTGGAGTGGCTGAGGCGCGTGCAAGGGGTTTCCGTGCCTCGCAACAACTGGGTGCTGTTCCCGGTGGTGGTCAACACGTTCCTCAAGTCGGTCGGAGCTCCTCACCGCCAAGACGAGATCGACGGCGGGCTCGACGCCGTCGACAGCTGGTACCGCGGCGACGGCTGGTACTCCGACGGCCTGCGTCAGTCGTACGACTACTACGTCGGCTGGGCGCTGCACTTCCACCTGCTGATGTGGTGCCGCTTCGACGGTGACGACACCGACCCCGGGCGGGCCGCGACCTACCGCGCCCGCCTGCACCGCTACCTCGAGGATTACCGGCACCTCTTCGCCGCCGACGGTGCGCCCGTCTACCACGGCCGGTCGCTCATCTACCGCTTCGCCGTCGCCGCCCCTCTCTGGGTCGGAGCCCTGTGTGGCGCAACGCCGATGTCCTCGGGCGAGACCCGCCGGATCGCGAGCGGCATGCTGCGTCACTTCGTCGAGCGCGGCGCCGTCAGTGACGACGGCACCCCGAGCCTCGGCTGGCACCGCGAGTTCCTCCCCATGGTCCAGCACTACTCGGGCCACGGCTCGCCCTACTGGGCCTCCAAGGCGTTCCTCGGCCTGTTGCTCGCGCCCACGCACGCGGTGTGGTCAGATCGTGAGGAACCCGCGCCCGTCGAGCGGGGCGACTTCTGCGTCGCGATGCCCGAGGCCGGCTTCGTGGCCAGCGGGACCAGTGCCGACGGGATCGTTCGGGTGGCGAGCCATCGCAGCGATCACTACCCACTCCCCGCGGCGCCCCGGGGCAGGGCCCAGGCATTGATGGGCCGCGCCGCCCGCCGGCTCGGCCTGACGCGAGCGCGGAGCATCGCACCGCGCGACGACGCTCATTACCGCAAGCTCGCGTACTCGACGCACACCGCACCCGACACCGGGCAGTCCGCGAACCCGTTCGACGTCGACTCGCAGGTGTCGCTCGTGCGCGTCGACGGCACGGTCTCGCGCCGGGTTCGGATTCATGCGATCGCCGTCGCCGACCGGTTCGCGGCATCGTGCTTCCTTCCACAGGAGCCCGACGCGAGCGAACGAGTCGAGACGGTCACGATCGCGAGGGGCGCCGGCCAGATCAGGGTCCATCACATCGCCACGTTCGAGCGGCCTCACCTCCGAGACGGCGGGTACGCGGTCGCCGACGCGGAGCCGCCCGGTGTTCAGACGGGTGAGGGCTGGGCACTCGTGCGCTCTGCGTCGGGCCTGGTCAGCTACGTCGCCGGGCTGCACGGCCCTGGTCGGGCAGGAGTCGCCCGGTTCGAGGGCGCGAACGCGTTCGGCCACCACTCGGCGTCGCCGTTCCTCGAGAGCGTCGATGCGGTCGAGGGCGAGGCCGTGTACGTGTCGCTGGTCGTGCTCACGCGTGGAGCGCTTGACCCCGAAGCCGCCCGAGCCGAGATCAGTGTCGACGTCGACGGGCGGACCGTCGAGATCACCTGCGACGACGGTGAGCAGTTCCTCGTTCAGCTGGTGGCGCCCGAGCAGGTCGACCGCGATCTCGGGCGGCTGTCTCTGCGCGGCCCGATCCGCTTCGCCCGCGCCTCACCGGGCGGGTCGTCGTTCACACTCGCTGCTGACGGGCTGACCAGATGAGACGGATCGTTCATGTGCTCCCACGTCTCGAGCCCGGTGGCGCCGAGCGGGTGCTCATCGACGTGAGCGCACGTCTGGCTCCCGCTTGGGATCAGGCCGTGATCTCGCTCACCGACCGCGGGGCGTTGGCGGAGACGATCGAGGCGTCGGGCATCCCGGTGCATGCGATCGGATTCCAGCCGTCGGTTCCCAACCCAGTCGCGTTCGGGCGCCTGGTCCGCCTGTTGCGCGGGCTGCGACCTGATCTCGTCGAGACGTGGCTGTACAAGGCCGACCTCCTCGGAGGCCTTGCAACCCTCGTCGCCGGACGGCCGCCGTTGTTGTGGAGCGTGCACCAGACCGCGCTCGAACCCGTCGGGCGGCTGCGCGCGAACATGCGCACGGCTCAGGTCTGTGCCCGGCTCTCGAACCGGCTGCCGAGCCTCATCCTCTGCGCCTCCGACGAGGCGGCACGGGCGCACGCGGCGATGGGCTACCGCGCCGACAAGCTGCGGGTCGTCCCGAACGGCGTCGACACCGACCGGTTCCGTCCCGACCCCGACGGTCGCGCACGGGTGCGGACCGAGCTCGGGGTATCCGAACCCGCCTCCCTGGTCGGACTGGTCGCCCGGTTCGACCCGCAGAAGGACCACCCCACGTTTGCCGCAGCCGCCCGCATGATCCTCGACCGCCTCCCGGAGGTGCGCTTCGTGCTGTGCGGTCGCAACATCACCTGGGACAACCCCGACCTCGTGCGCCTGCTCGACGGCGCCGGCATCCGGGATCGGGTGACGGTGCTCGGCGACCGCCACGACATGCCCGAGCTCACCGCCGCGTTCGACCTGGCCCTCTCGACGTCGGCGTTCGGCGAGGCGTTCTCGGTCGCGATCTCGGAGGCCATGGCCACGGGGCTGGCCTGCGTCGCCACCGACATCGGGAACGCCCGGAGCCTGATCGGAGGGACCGGACGGGTCGTGCCGCCTCGTGATCCGCCCGCGCTGGCCGACGCGGTCGTCGAGCTCCTGCGCATGACGGGACCCGAGCGTCGCGTCATGGGCGTCCAGGCGCGAAGACACATCGTGTCCAACTTCTCGATCGCCACCGTCGCGCGCCGGTACGAAAGGACCTACGAAGAGGTGCTCACACTGGCACGCGTGCACAGCACGGAATAGGCCGAGAGGAGCCGCTCCGCCTGCCGCTCCCAACAGAGCTCGCGCGCCGCTCGCTCCAAGTTCGCGCCGAACCGTGTGCCGGGCTTCCGGGTGGCTACCGCCTCGATCGCGGCGGCGACGCCGGATGGGTCGATCTGACCGACGACGACACCAATCTCGTAGTCGTGGACGATCCGCGCGGTCGCGGTTCCGGACCCGACGATGAGCGGCATCCGAGCCATGATGAGGTCGAAGAGCCGGTTGGGCAGTGTGTGCGCATACGACGCCGACTGCCTTCTCGCGCCCGTGAGGTACGCACCCACGTCTCCTCCCGACGCCAGCTCGATGTACTCGGGATACGGGCGGGTGCCGAGAAACGAGACCCCGGACGCTCCACCGCGCTGACGGGCGCGCTCGAGTACGGACGCCTTGTACTCGTCGGGTGCCGATCCGATGATGACGAGGCGCGTACGAGGGAGACGCGCGACGGCGTCGATGAGGCCGTCGAGACCGCGCCGTCGGTCACCTTCGAGCGCGTCCGAAGCGTGCTGGTGCACCGAGCCGAGGAACACCACGATCTGCTCACTCGGATCGGCGTGGACCGCGGCGCGAAGCAGGGCCCGGCTCCGGTCGGTCGGTCGCAGGTAGGCAGCCGAGTTCGGAACGACGACGGGCTTGCGCGGGAGGCGGTAGCGGGCGGCGAGGAGCCGCGCCACCCCCTCACTGACCGTGACGTGGAGGTCGGCGCGCTTGATGAGGAGCATCTCCCACAGATAATGGGTGGAGTACCGCCTGCGGACGCGCTCGATGAACGTCTCCGACGGGGGAGCCGGCAGGTGGTCGGTGAAGTAGTCGGCCGCGTCGTACACGAGACGCGCCCTGTCGCGCCGGGCGAGGACGACCCCGAGCGGGAGCGTGGCGCCGTCGAGACAGTGGTACACATCGGCCGGTTCACGACCGACCGCTCCGAGAAAGGCGGCGTACCCGCGAATCGCCTGCCCCGGCTTGCGGCTGTCGGGTCGCAGCGAGGTCGGCCTGACCACCCGGACTCCCGAATCCAGGTGGGCAACTGCGGGCTGGCCCTCACGGCGCAGGAGGAAGACCTCGACGCGCGCGCCGGCCTGCGCGAGTGCCTCCGCCTCCCTCCAGATCCGCGCCACCCGGTCGTGCTGGCGGAAGGCGATCATCCTGACCCGTACCTCGGGGAGCTCGATCATCCCGTCGCGCCGGGCCGGGCGGCAGGCATCGCGACTCCGGCCCGCTGGAGCGCGGCCGCGAATCGTTGAACCCCGACGGCGCGGTCGCGGAGCTTCACCGCTTCTCTGCACGCGCGCCGAGCCTGCTCGAGCCCCTCCGTCCGGAACTCGAGGTAGGCGTCGGCCATCTCCGCCGGTGTCGCCGTGTACGGCACGAGCATTCCGCATCCGGTACGGCGGATCACGTCGCCGGTCTCCCAGCCGATGTCGGTGGCCACCACCGGGACCCCTGCAGCGACGTACTCGGCGAACTTGATCTGGGTCGTGGTGCTGCTGATGAGGCTCGGGCTCCGGAGAAGAAATCCCGCCTCCGCCTCCCACAGCAACGGCGCCACGTCCGCCGGCTCCGCGACCGATCGGATGTCGGTCCGCGGTACCGAGTCCCGCACCACCCGAACTCCCGGCTCGCGCGACACGATCCGGAACCGCAGGTCGGGGTCTCGCCGGGCAAGCTCGCGCCACACCGCCGCGAGCAGATCGAGGCCCTGCCACGGGGCGTCGGTGCCGACGAACGTGAGGTAGGAGCGCGGCAGCTCGACTTTGGGGCTGAACTCGGCCAGGTCCGTGGAGGAGGGCACCGCGATCCAGTCGAGGCCCCCCAAGCGTTCGGAAGTGAGCCGGCCCATCGCCTCGGTCGTCACCAGGGTGAGCTGTGGCTTCGGACCGAGCCGTGCCGCCGCCCACTGCGCCTTGACGGCGGGGTGGTCGCGCAGCGCGGGCTCCAGGAGTCGCTGTTCGGGAAGCCCGTTGATCACCCAGCAGAACGGATGGCCCCGACGCAGCAGCCGCACGTAGAAGATGGCCGTGAACTGGAAGCCCACGATCGGCGCCCCGCGATCCACCAGACCGCGCAGCTCCCGGGTGGCGGAAGGGAGCGACCGCAGCCGGCCGTCGTGCACGCTGTGGGTGGCGAACTGGCCGTCGTGTGCGTCGAGGAACAGCCGTAGCCGGTCTGCGACCTCCTCCGAATCGACATCCAACGGGGGTGGGACGAGCCAGCGGAACGCCGCCGGCGTTCGGAACGCCTCGGTCATCGCATCGACCACGAGCGCGAGCCGACTGCGTTCGAGCGGCCCCCGGTAGAGGAGAACCGGAGTCGGCGTCACGGTGACTGCACGACCGTGTGCACGGCGCGGACTATACGAACTTTGGCGGCGTCTCTCACCGAGGAGCGCCGCCGGGGGACGCCGGCTCGACGGCCAGCCGCTCCCGCAGAACGCGGTCGAACTCGGCGTCGAAGAGGCCGAAGTACGAGTCTTCGTGCTCGGGCGCGTCCCAGCAGTTGTGCCAGTGGTAGGTGAAGGCGCCCGGAAAGAACTCGCGGTGGGAACGCAGACGCGGTCTCCGGAACCACCAGCCGAAGCGCCGGAAGAACTCGGGAAACCGGCTGAATGGCGCGCTCGTGTATTCGTTCTGGCCGTCGTGATGCGGCCACAGCGGGTCGAACGCGACGCACGGCACGACCATGAGGTCGACGTGTCGATTGGCATCGAAGTCGAGCACGGTCCGCGGGTAGCAGCTGCCCGTCTCGGCACACCGAGCCAGGAGCGCGAGGGCGGTGTCGCTTTCCTTCCGGAGCGCCAACACGGCACTGTTGCCGTACGGGAGATGGGTGGACCATCGGTAGCAGAACTCGCCCGAGAACCGGGCGTCGCTCCGGAGCATGCGGAGGTCGCGGAGGAACATCACATCCATGTCGACGTACGTCCCGCCGTGCTTGTAGAGCACGACGAAACGAAAGAAGTCGGACCGTGGGCTGGGACGCGCACCTTGATAGAGGTCTGACCTGCCCTGGAGCGGCGTGTCCGCCGCCTCGAGCGTCGGATCGAAGCGTCTGACTTGCAGGAAGGGGCGTAGGGGTCGGAGGTAAGGATTCTCCGCGTGACCCTCGTATCCCGCCTCGTCGTCCAGCCAGAGCCAGAGCTCCGTGTGATCGAGATTCTGCGTCGCGAGGAACGACTTGACCGCCAAAGCCTGCTTGCGTGAAAAGGGGCCGTGCCAGTAGAGGTGGTAGCGGTCCCGCTGTCCTGACGGAGGCGTCTCGGCCTCCGTGTCGAGCTCGCGAAGAAACTCCAGGCAACGAGCCGTATCGGTATACAGCCGCTCGTCGGCGAGAAACCTCACCAGCTCACCGCCGTCCAACGGTCCGGGATCACGTCGGGCGCCGGCCTCCCTCGCCGCCAGTCGGCGGGCGCGAGTACCACACGTTCGCCCGAGGTCGGCGCGCGGCGCTCACCCAGCCATGCCCCCCACCACGAGAAGGTCGAGTTCGCAATCACGTGGTGGTCACAGGCAGCAAGCAACGCCAGGGCGACGAGTGGGTCGCCCGTCGGCCGCTCGCCGTTCACGACAGGTCCGAAGCGCTCCAGCCAGGGCTGAGCCAGCTCGTTGAAGACGGGATCGTCGCCGAACACCATGAGCGTCCCCGGTTGCACGCGTTTGCAGAGGCTCGAGAGGGCGACCTCGTAGTACTCGAGCGGGAGTGTCCCCGCGCTGGTGTTGAAGTCGCCGCGCCGGAAGGAGACGCCGACGATCGGGCGGGAAAGGCCGGCGGGCAGGACGTCGTCGAGCGGTGGGAGCTGTATCGCGTGCTGCACGTCGGAGGCGCAATCGGAGAAGTAGAGCTCAGTCTCGAAATAACCTCGCAACACGCAGGGAGGCCTGGCCTCCAACACGTGGGCGTCGAAGACCTGACGAGCGTCGCTGTCGACGATGAGAGCGTGCCCGGTGAGTCGGGACCACGTCCTCGCGGCGCCACCCCACACGGAGTCGAGGTGCAGCATGCCGTGGGTCCGGTAGTCGAACCTCCCTACGCGCAGGAGCTGACCGAGGCTCGCCTCGCGGTACAGGCCGCCGATCAGACGGTGGAGCTCGAGGGGCGCGCCCCACAGCCGCCGACTCGAGAACAACAAGGGGCATCCGAGTCTCCGGCTGAGTGCATAGCCGGCGGCGAACTCGAACAACTGGTTTCCCAGTCGGCCCCTCAGCTCGACGATGACGGGTGCGCCGGCCATCGTCACCTCCCCCTCATGCCCCTTACGAGCGCGCGACCGGCTCGCTCGAGCAGGAGGAGGCGCAAGGCCAACCGTGCCCTCCTGCGACGCGGCGCGAGGCGTACCTGACGATGTTCGCGGCGATGAGCCAGGAACAGCGCCCCGGCCTTTCGCGCGCTCTCGGGGTCGCTTTTCCACGAGAACCGCGCCCGCTCGGAGACGGGCATCGCGCGGCGGGCGGCGAGGATCGACAACACGCTCTGATCGTGCCGATGCCCTTCACGATTGCCGACAAAGGCGGACCGTTGCGTCGCGTACGAGAGCCACTCCTCGAAGACTGCTTGCCACCGTCCGCCGACGTGTAGACCGATGATGTTGGCCTCGATCTGCGGACCGAGGAGCTCGTCCTTGCTCGCACACATGACCGTGGCGCACTCCTCGGAAGTCCAGCGGTCGTTTCGATGCGGCGGATTGTCGACGAGGAAGACACCGTCCCGCTCGGTCATCTCGAACACGGGCGTGAGGTCGCCCAGCACGGCCACGCCGGCGTCGAGCCAGAGGAGGGTGTCGCCCGGGAATCCCGTTCGAAGCAGTACGAACGGCTTGAAGGCGTAGGACTCTCGCAACCGCGCCGGATCTGCCCAATCGGCATAGGGCCAGCGTCGTCTGGCTGGAAGCGCTGCGACTTCGACCTCGTCGAGGCTGCACAGCACCGACCGTTGAGATCTTCGCAGGCCGAGGTCCCAGACGACGATGCCGTCGATCGGAGCCGCGCTCACCTCGAGCGTCGTCGTCAACAATGTGAGCAGGGGGTCGAAGTAGTGCGAGTTCGCGCCCGTAACGATCACACGCGCCACGCCAGGACTCTAAGGCGTCGCCTCAGTCCCTGTGCGACCAGGCACAAACGTGCGTGCGCAGCAGCCGACCGGGACGCGTCGGCGATCAACGCGATGCGCGTCGGCGCCCGTCCATCTGGTCGTACAGCTCGAGCAGCCGCGCCTGCTCCTGCTCCCAGGTGTTGTCGCGGCCGAGGCGGAGAGC
>JBOGFJ010000094.1:0-5753 GCA_050743385.1 Acidimicrobiia bacterium | reverse complement strand
CTCACCCACAAGCGGCGCCTCTCGGCCCTCGGGCCCGGTGGTCTGTCGCGTGAGCGCGCCGGCTTCGAGGTTCGAGACGTGCACCCGAGCCACTACGGCCGCATGTGCCCGATCGAGACGCCGGAGGGCCCGAACATCGGGCTCATCGGCTACCTGTCGAGCTACGCCCGCATCAACCGGTTCGGCTTCATCGAGACGCCCTACCGGAAGGTCAACAACGGCGTGGCGAGCGACGACATCGAGTACCTCGCCGCCGACGACGAAGACCGCTACGTCATCGCCCAGGCGAACGCGCCGGTCGACGAGCGCGGGCGGTTCCTCGACGACCGGGTGCTCGTGCGCTCACGCCGCGGCGAGGTCGCGTACGTCACCCCCAACGAGGTCGACTACATGGATGTGTCGCCGAAGCAGATCGTCTCGGTGGCGACGTCGCTGATCCCGTTCCTCGAGCACGACGACGCGAACCGGGCGCTCATGGGCGCCAACATGCAGCGCCAGGCGGTCCCGCTCCTGCGGGCGACCGCTCCCTACATCGGCACCGGCGTCGAGGCGCGGGCCGCCCGCGACGCCGGCGACCTGATCCTCGCCGAGGGTTCCGGCGCGGTGGTCGAGGTGTCGGGCGACGCGCTCGTCGTCGACTACCAGAACAAGGGCAAGACGACGTATCGGCTGTCGAAGTTCCGGCGCTCCAACCAGGGCACCTGCATCAACCAGAAGCCGCTCGTCGACGCGGGCGACCAGGTGCGCAAGGGCGACGTGCTCGCCGACGGGCCCTCCACCCACCAGGGCGAGCTCGCGCTGGGCAAGAACCTGCTCGTGGCGTTCATGCCCTGGAAGGGCCACAACTACGAAGACGCCATCGTGATCTCGGAGCGCCTCGTGCGCGACGACGTCCTCACCTCGATCCACATCGAGGAGCACGAGATCGACGCGCGCGACACCAAGCTGGGTGCCGAGGAGATCACGCGCGACATCCCGAACCTGTCCGAAGACATCCTCAAGGACCTCGACGAGCGCGGCATCATCCGCATCGGCGCCGAGGTCGGCGCCGGCGACATCCTCGTGGGGAAGGTCACGCCCAAGGGCGAGACCGAGCTCACGCCCGAAGAGCGGCTGCTGCGGGCGATCTTCGGTGAGAAGGCGCGCGAGGTCCGTGACACCTCCCTGAAAGTGCCCCACGGCGAGACCGGCAAGGTCATCGACGTGCGCGTCTTCTCCCGCGAGGACGGCCACGAGCTCCCGCCGGGGGTCAACCAGCTGGTGCGGGTCTACGTCGCCCAGAAGCGCAAGATCTCCGAGGGCGACAAGCTCGCCGGCCGCCACGGCAACAAGGGCGTGATCGCCAAGATCCTTCCGATCGAGGACATGCCCTATCTGGCCGATGGCACTCCCGTCGACATCATCCTCAACCCGCTCGGTGTTCCTTCGCGGATGAACGTGGGCCAGGTGCTCGAGGCCCACCTCGGCTACGCCGCCCGGCACGGTTGGGACGCCCAGCGACCCGCACCGGCCAACGGCCGCAAGACGAGCCCGGTCACCCAGCCCGCGGTCTGGGTGTCGAGCCCGGTGTTCGACGGCGCCCACTGGGACGAGGAGACGGGCACGGGTCGCAGCCCCGAGGGGACGATCGAGGAGCTCTTCGCCGGCATGCACCCCGACGGTGCGCACGGTCAGCGGCTCGTGAATGCCGACGGCAAGGCTCAGCTCTACGACGGCCGCACCGGCGAGCCCTACGACCGGCCGGTCACCGTGGGCTGGATCTACATCCTGAAGCTCGCCCACCTCGTCGACGACAAGATCCACGCCCGGTCGACGGGTCCGTACTCGATGATCACCCAGCAGCCGCTGGGCGGGAAGGCCCAGTTCGGTGGCCAGCGCTTCGGCGAGATGGAGGTGTGGGCCCTGGAGGCCTACGGCGCGTCGTACGCGCTCCAGGAGATCCTCACGATCAAGTCCGACGACGTGCTCGGGCGGGTGAAGGTCTACGAGGCCATCGTCAAGGGCGAGAACATTCCCGAGCCCGGCATCCCCGAGAGCTTCAAGGTGCTCATCAAGGAGATGCAGGCGCTCTGCCTCAACGTGCGGGTCATGAACGAGGCCGGCGAGGAGGTCGAGATCCGCGAGCTCGACGAAGACGCCTTCCGTACCACCGAGTCGCTCGGAATCGATCTCTCGCGGCCCGAGCGCGGCACTGACGAAGAGGACGAGCGTCGGCGCGAGCCGGCGTTCTAGGAGGATCACGCGTGTTGGACGTCAACGACTCCAGTCAGCTCTCCATCGCGCTCGCGACCGCGGAGCAGATCCGCATGTGGTCGAACGGCGAGGTGAAGAAGCCGGAGACGATCAACTACCGCACCCTCAAGCCCGAGAAGGACGGCCTCTTCTGCGAGAAGATCTTCGGGCCGACCAAGGACTGGGAGTGCTACTGCGGGAAGTACAAGCGCGTCCGGTTCAAGGGGATCATCTGCGAGCGCTGCGGCGTCGAGGTCACGCGCTCGAAGGTGCGTCGCGAGCGGATGGGCCACATCGAGCTGGCCGCTCCCGTCACGCATATCTGGTACTTCAAGGGCGTACCCAGCCGCCTGGGTTACCTCCTCGACATCGCGCCCAAGAGCCTCGAGAAGGTCATCTACTTCGCCGCGCACCTCATCACGTGGGTCGACGAGGAGCGCCGCCACAAGGACCTCGACAAGCTGGAGGCCGACATCCGCGCCGAGATCGGCGACGTCGAGAAGGAGCTCGAGCTCCGGCTCCGCGAGCGTGACGAGGCGCACGAGGCCGAGATCGCCGAGTTCGAGGCGGCGTCGGCGTCGGGCACGCCCCGCAAGGCCGATCTCGAGCGCTCGCAGAAGGCCCGCGACAAGGACTTCGAGGAGCTGCGGTCGCGCGCCGAGGCCGAGATCGAGCACCTCAAGACGGTGTGGGACACCTTCCGCGGCCTCGCGCCCAAGCAGCTCGTCGACGACGAGCGCGTGTGGCGCGAGCTCCAAGACCGCTATCAGGAGTACTTCACCGGAGGCATGGGTGCCGAGGCGATCAAGGACCTCACGTCGCGCCTCGACCTCGACCTCGAGGAGATCTCGCTCAAGGAGGTCATCGCCACCGCGCGGGGCCAGCGCAAGGCGAAGGCGATCAAGCGCCTCAAGGTGATCTCGGCGTTCCGGCGCAAGGACGAGGACGGCCGCACGGTCAACTCCCCGATGGGGATGGTGCTCGACGCCGTTCCGGTCATCCCGCCCGACCTGCGTCCGATGGTGCAGCTCGACGGCGGCCGCTTCGCGACCTCCGACCTCAACGACCTCTACCGCCGGGTGATCAACCGCAACAACCGGCTGAAGCGGCTCCTCGATCTCGGCGCCCCCGAGATCATCATCAACAACGAGAAGCGGATGCTGCAGGAGGCGGTCGACGCGCTCTTCGACAACGGCCGCCGCGGCCGGCCCGTCACCGGGCCCGGCAACCGCGCCCTCAAGTCGCTGTCCGACATGCTCAAGGGCAAGCAGGGACGGTTCCGTCAGAACCTGCTCGGAAAGCGGGTCGACTACTCGGGCCGTTCGGTCATCGTCGTCGGGCCCCAGCTCAAGCTCCAGCAGTGCGGTCTGCCCAAGCAGATGGCGCTCGAGCTCTTCAAGCCGTTCGTGATGAAGCGCCTCGTCGACCTCGAGTTCGCGCAGAACATCAAGTCGGCCAAGCGGATGGTGGAGCGCGCCCGCCCGCAGGTATGGGACGTCCTCGAGGAGGTCATCAAGGAGCATCCGGTGCTTCTGAACCGGGCGCCGACGCTGCACCGCCTGGGCATCCAGGCCTTCGAGCCGGTCCTGGTCGAGGGCAAGGCCATCCAGATCCACCCGCTGGTTTGCGCCGCGTTCAACGCCGACTTCGACGGTGACCAGATGGCGGTGCACGTGCCGCTCTCGTCGGAGGCGCAGGCCGAGGCCCGCATCCTCATGTTGTCGGCTCACAACATCCTGTCGCCGGCGCACGGTCGCCCCATCGCGGTTCCCAACCAGGACATCGTCATCGGCGTCTACTACCTCACCGAGGTCGTCGACGGCGCGTCCGGGGAGGGACGGACGTTCGCTTCGCTCGACGAGGCCGTGGTCGCCCACGACCAGCGCTTCGCCGGCACCGTCGACGGTGACGGCGCGGGGCTGTCGCTCCACGCCCGCATCAAGGTGCGGATGCCCGCCGCCCGCTTCCCCGAGGAGCAGTTCCCGGCCCGCCTCGACGACGAGGGCAAGGAGGCCAACCCCGGCTCGATCGTGCTGCGCCGGTGGGGCAGCAACGGCGACGGAACGGTGCTCGTCGAGAGCACACTCGGCCGTTTCCTGCTCAACGAGGCGTTCCCGCCCGGCTTCCCGTACCACGACGAGGTTGTCAAGAAGCGCGACATCACCGAGATCATCGGCGAGTTCGTGGAGGAGTACCCGCGGGCCGTCGTCGCCGAGAGCCTCGACAACATCAAGGACCTTGGCTTCGACTACTCGACCCAGGCGGGGCTCACGATCGCGATCGCCGACGTGAAGACGCCCCGAACGAAGGCCGACCTCCTCGAGCGGTTCGAGACCGAGGCCGGCAAGGTCGAGTCGCAGTTCGAGAAGGGTGTCATCACCGACGACGAGCGGCGTCAGAAGGAGATCGAGATCTGGACCGACGCCACCGACAAGGTGCGTGACGCGCTCCAGGACGAGCTCTCCGCCGAGAAGTTCAACCCCATCGACATGATGGTGGGCTCGGGCGCCCGTGGGAACGTGATGCAGGTTCGCCAGATCGCCGGCATGCGCGGCCTCGTGGCCAACCCGCGAGGCGAGATCATCCCGCGGCCGATCAAGTCGAACTACCGCGAGGGTCTGTCGGTGCTCGAGTACTTCATCTCGACGCACGGTGCCCGGAAGGGCCTCGCCGACACCGCGCTGCGTACGGCCGACTCCGGTTATCTGACACGCCGACTCGTCGACGTCGCCCAGGAGCTCATCGTCCGCGACGACGACTGCGACAGCGCCCGGGGCATCTGGGTGGAAGACGTCAACGACGACCCGGAGACCCTGCGGCTCCTCGACACCCGGCTGCTCGGGCGGTGCCTGGCGGAGGATGTCCATCTCACCGACGGCTCGTCCATTCCTCGCAACACGGAGATCCGCGAGGACGAGCTTCGTCGTCTCGCCGAAGACAAGAGCGTCGACCGGGTGCGGGTCCGTTCGGTGCTCACGTGCGAGTCGCTCCAAGGGGTGTGCTCGTACTGCTACGGCACGATGCTCGCCACCGGCAAGCTCGTCGACCTCGGCGAGGCCGTCGGCATCATCGCGGCTCAGTCGATCGGTGAGCCCGGCACCCAGCTGACCATGCGGACGTTCCACACCGGCGGCGTCGCCGGCGAGGACATCACGCACGGTCTGCCGCGGGTCGTCGAGCTGTTCGAGGCCCGCAAGCCCAAGGGTGCCGCCGTCATGGCCGAGAGCTCGGGCGCGCTGCGTATCGGCGAGAACGAGAAGGGTGAGCGCGTCGTGGTGATCGTCGCCGACGACGGCACCGAAGAGGAGCACCCGGTCTCACGTCGCACCCACCTGTACCCCGGCATGTCCGACAGCGTCGAGGTCGCCGCGGGCCAACAGCTCACCGGTGACGAGAAGACGCCCCTCGACCCGAAGGAGATCCTCGACATCAAGGGGATCCGGGAGACCCAGCAGTACCTCTCCGACGAGGTGCAGAAGGTCTACCGGGAGCAGGGCGTGTCGATCCACGACAAGCACGTC
>JBOGFJ010000093.1:0-16788 GCA_050743385.1 Acidimicrobiia bacterium | reverse complement strand
GCCGGTGTCGATCGGCGAGGCTCATGCTCGAGTACAGCCGGGACGCCCGGGTGAACACCGCAGGTGCCGCGAACTCGGCCCAGTCCTGGAGCATCTTGGCGCCGATCGTGTGGTGCTCCTGCTTGGCGGCCCGGGTGACGGCGGCGATGGCCTCGAGGCGGTCGGTGGGATCGGTGCGGTCGGTGGCGAGCGACGTGAAGATCGCCGACACCTGGTTGCTGCCCGCCGACGGAACGTCCTGGTCGCGAACCGAGATCGGCACGACCGCGATCAGCGGCTGCGACGGGAGCTCGCCGCGGGTATCGAGGTAGCGCCGCAGGGCTCCGGAGCACAGCGCGAGGACGACATCGTTGACGGTGCAGCCCATCGCTCGCTTCACCGACTTCACCTCGTCGAAGGGCAACGTGACCGCCGCCACCCTCCGGTGGGGCGTGATCGCGGCGTTCAGCGACGTGCGCGGAGCGGCGAAGGGCGTCGCCGCGCTCGGGCCCTCGCTGCGGCGCCGCCGGCGGACCACGTCGACGAACGACCGGACCGTGCCCGGCAGCTTCGCCGCGATGCGGAAGGGGGTCCGCGCCAGAGACCATGCCGCGTAGCTCACGAGCTCGAGGTCGGACGGGACCCGCTCGGGTGTCGGCGGTTCGGCGTCGGCAGGTGGTTCCTTGGGTGCGGGCGCAGGCTCGAGATCGAAGAGGTGGACCATCACCTCGGCGCCGGAGACGCCGTCGACGCTCGAATGGTGCACCTTGGCGAGCACGCCGATGCGGTCGTCGCGCAATCCCTCGACGATGCACAGCTCCCAGAGTGGACGCGTGCGGTCGAGCTGACGGCTGGTGAACTCGCTCGCGAGCTCGCAGAGCTCCTCGATCCCACCCGGCGCGGGGGCGCCGATGCGGCGCAGGTGGTAGTCGAGGTCGAAGTCGGGGTCGTCGACCCAGATCGGGTGGTGCAGGCGGAACGGCACCTCGACGAGCCGGCGGCGGAACATCGGGATCATGGGGAGCCGCTCCTCGATGACTCCCCGCACCTTCTCGAAGGAGTAGCCGCCAGGCACGGTCGACGCATCGAACATCGCCACCATCGACACGTGCATGTGATGGCTGGGCGTCTCGAGATAGAGGAACGCCGCATCCAGCCCGCTGAGCCGCTCCATGGGCCCCCTCCACTCTGACGCGGGCCTCGAGCGTATTACCCAGAAGTGGCCCTCGCTCCCACGCGCGCCGGTAGGCGGTCGGCTACCGAGTCGCATGCCGCCACGAGCGCGGGCACGAACCGGCGGGCGCCGAGCACGCAGGCCGCGTGGTCGGTGTGCGCGGGATGGATGGTGGCGCCGGGGATGGACTGCGCCAGCTTCAGCTGGCGGGCGGGCGAGACCAGGCGGTCCTTCGCGGTGACGACCACGGCCGTCGGTACGTCGACCTCGCCGATCCACTCGTGGGAGGTGAAACGGCCGATCGCGTGCGCCGCAGCCATGAACGCGGCCGGGCTGCACCGGCGTAGCTCGTCGAGCGCCCAGCGCGGGAGGCGCATCCCGTCGAGCGCGGCGGCCTCGATCGCGTCGGCCGACCGTGGTCCGCGCCGGAACCACGGCAGTCGACGGGCTGCCTGCAACGCGAACACCGCGCCACCGAGGCCGGCGTACATGCACCGCTCTACAGGCGTGCCGCCGAAGTTGCGGCTCGTTGCGCACAACACCATTCCGTCGACGCGATCGCGATGGCGATACCACAGCAGTTGCGCGATCGGGCCGCCGAGGGAGTAGCCGACGGGTATGACCCGTTCGACGTCGAGGGCGTCGGCGAGTGCGGCGAGATCATCGGCGCAGTCGGCGAGGCGGAAGGTGCCCGCGAGCGGGATGCCCCGGCCGTGGCCCCGGAGATCGACGGCGACGACGCGGAAGCGTTGCGACAACGGCCCGAAGGAGGGGAACCAGTTGAGCGCCCCGGTGGCGCCGAGGCCGTGGAGCAGCACGAGGGTGGGTGCGCCGCGCGGTCCGGGCTGGTCGTAGACGAAAGTCGTCCCCCGTCCCGCGAGCTCGACGGGACGGCCGGGCGGCAGCGTCTCCGCCGAGACCCGGCCGAGCGTGTACCCGATCACCTGCACCATGACGGTTCCCCCGCGTAACGGGATAGCAGACCGCGGTGTGCAAGTGGCGGTTATGTGTCGAGGACGCGGCGAGGGTGGCGGCCGTCGACGTAACCGACGAAGGGCGGGTACACGTCGTAGCCGAGCAGCTCCTGGAGCCGCGGCGGCAACGTCCGCGCGGTGTCGGGCGGCACCGCGAGGAGCTGCGTCTCCTGCGGGCGCAGCCAGCCGGCGATGTACTCGATCGCGACGCCCAGGCGCGCCCGATCGGTGCGGTTGGCACCGCCGCCGTGCCAGACCGAACCGACATAGATCATGGCCGAGCCCGCCGGCATCTCGGCCGCCACCGTCGGCGTTTCGGGCCCCGCCTGCGCGAGGGCGCCGCGGTGGCTCCCGGCCACCACGCGGGTCGCCCCGTTGGTCGCAGTGAAATCGTCGAACGCCCACATCACATTCGTCACCAACTCGGGGTGTGGCTGCGTGACCGGGTAGATGGCGTCGTCGCTGTGCAGCACCTGGGCGACCTCGCCGGGGCCGATCTCGATCCCGGTGGGCGCGCTCAGGAGATAGTGCTCGCCGAGCACGTGGTCGAGGGCGCCGAGCACCAGTGGATGGGTGGCGGCGCCGTCGAGGGCGCGCGTCTTGGCGAAGATCGCGTAGATGCGCTTCGTGCGATACCCCTCGAACGCGTTCCGCCCGGTGGGTACGTCGGCCAGGATCCGGCTCAGCTCCACGCGGATGGCCGCCGTCTCTTCGCGGTCGAGCAGTCCCTCGACGACCGCGTAGCCGTCTCGCTCGATCGAGGCGACCACGTCGTCGACGGGCGCGGCCGGCGTGAGCGTGCTCACCGGACGCCCACCAGCTCGGCGCTGACGTCCCACAGGCGCCTCGCGGCCTCGTCGTCGGCCGCGGCGCTCGACGTCCTGGCCGGACGGCGCTTGTAGAAGTAGCCGCCCGTCACGGCTTCCACCTCGGGGGACGATGCGAGGTACACGGAAGTGAGCGCGCCCTTCTCCGAGCTGATCGCGAAGGGAGCGCCCAACCGCACGCCCAGCGCGTACATACCCTCTGCGTCGCCACCGCGCCCGAACTCGCTGCGCACGAAACCCGGGTGGAGCGCGTTCACGGTCACCGTGTCGTGGGCGAGCCGGCGGCTCAGCTCGCGCGTGAAGAGCAGGTTCGCCAGTTTCGACTTGGAGTACACCCTGAACCCGACGTAGTGGCGCGTGGACTGGAGGTCGTCGAAGTCGATGCCATGGCGCGCGCCCTTGTGCGCGTGCGAAGACACGTTGACGATCCGGGCCCCGCCGGGGTTGGTGCGGAGGCGGTCGAGGAGCAGGTTCGTCAACGCGAAGTGGCCGAGGTGGTTCACGCCCAACGTGGTCTCGAACCCGTCTTCGGTTTCGGTGCGCCGCGAGTGGATGAGCCCGGCGTTGTTGAGCAGGACGTCGAGACGGTCGTAGCGGTCGAGGATGTCGCCGGCGAAGCGCTGCACCGATGCCAGGCTGGCGAGGTCGAGGTCCATGACGTCGACGGTCGTGCTCGGGGTGTCCAACCGGTCGCGGATGTCCTTGGCTGCCGACCGGCCCCGCTCGGGATTGCGCGAGGTGATCACGACGGTGGCGCCCTTCCGTCCGAGCGCCACCGCCGCCTCCTTGCCGATGCCGGCGTTCCCACCTGTGATGACGACGACCTTGCCGTTCATCGACGTGCCGTTGTGATCCGCCATGTAACAGGCCACGCTACCGGGCGACAGACGAGAACGCGACGGAGGGAGCGCCGTGAGCGAGCAGGTCGACGTGGTCGTCATCGGCATGGGGGTGGGCGGCGGCGGCGTGGCGGAAGACCTCGCCCAGGCCGGCCTCGACGTGGTCGGCATCGATCGCGGTCTCGTCGGAGGCGAGTGCCCGTACTGGGGGTGCGTTCCCACGAAGATGATGATCCGCGCCGCCAACGCCCTCGCCGAGGCGAGGCGCGTCGGCGAGCTGGCCGGCAGCGCCACGGTCGAGCCCGACTGGGCCCCCGTCGCGGCCCGTATCCGGGACGACGCGACCGACGACTGGGACGACAAGGTCGCGGTGGAACGCTTCGAGGGCAAGGGTGGCCGGTTCGTGCGTGGCGCCGCTCGTCTCGACGGCCCCGGCCGGGTCGCGGTCGACGGCGAGGTGTTCGAGGCCGAGCGTGGCATCGTCGTGGCCACCGGCACCAAGGCGGCGGCGCCACCGATCACCGGCCTCGACGGAGTCGACTACTGGACGAACCGCGAGGCCGTCGAGGCCAAGGAGCTCCCCGAATCGCTCCTGGTGCTGGGCGGCGGCGCGATCGGCCTCGAGCTCTCTCAGGTGTTCGCGCGCTTCGGGGTGCAGGTCACGATCGTCGAGTCGGCGCCCCGATTGCTTGCGCCCGAGGAGCCCGAATCGAGCGAGCTGATCGCCGACCTGCTGCGGCGCGAGGGGGTCGCGGTGCACCTGGGCGCAAAGGTCGAGGCAGCTCGCGCCGACGACGGACGCGCGGTGCTCACGCTGGCCGGAGAGGACGGCGCCACCGAGGAGCTGGCGGCCGAGCGGCTGCTCGTCGCCACCGGCCGTCGCGCCGACCTTGCCGCCGTCGGTGCCGCCAGCGTCGGCATCGACAAGGACGCGCGAGGCATCCCCGTCGACGAACGCCTGCGCGTTCCCGGTGCCGAACGGCTGTGGGCCGTCGGCGACGTCACGGGAGTCGGCCCCTTCACCCACGTGGCCGTGTACCAGGGTCGTATCGCCGCCGCCGACATCCTCGGCGAGAACCCGACCCCCGCCGACTACCGCGCCCTGCCGCGGGTCACGTTCACCGATCCCGAGATCGGATCCGTCGGCGCGAACGAGGCGAAGGCGCGCGAGGACGGGATCTCGGTGCGGGTCGGGTCGGCCCCCGTCTCGGCCTCGTCGCGGGGCTGGATCCACAAGGTGGGCAACCAGGGTTTCGTCAAGCTGGTGGAGGACGGCGACCGCGGCCATCTCGTGGGAGCGACGTCGGTGGGCCCGGTCGGCGGCGAGGTGCTCGGGATGCTCACCCTGGCGATGCACGAGCAGGTGCCGACCGACCACCTGCGCGAGACGATCTATGCCTACCCGACCTTCCACCGCGGGATCGAGGACGCTCTGCGCGATCTCGCCGAGCACTGAGATGGCGGGACCGGAAACGGCTCAATCGCCCACCCCGGGACGCCGATGACTCCTCCGATGCCTGGTCGTCGCATGCTCTTGGTCGCCGCGCTCGTCGTGCTCGTGACGGCGACTGCCGCGTGCGTGGCGCCGCCGCCGCCTCCGCCCGCGGGCAGCGTGCCGGTGATGGGCGCGAACGAGGTGCCCGCCGCCGTGATCGCGGCCTGGTACCGCGCGAACGCCCCGGTGACCTACCGCGGCTCGGTGCCCGTCGACACGCTCGCCCACCTGTTCGTCACCGAGGGTGACCGCGAAGGCGTACGCGGCGACATCGCGTTCGCCCAGTCGGTGCTCGAGACCGGGTGGTTCGGGTTCTCGGGATCGGTGACGCCGAGCCACAACAACTTCGCCGGCATCGGCGCCACGGATGGCGGTGGCGCGCCCGCCCGGTTCACGACCGCCGCCGACGGGGTGCGCGCCCACATCCAGCACCTGCGCGCGTATGCCGACAAGGGCGCCACGCGCTGCGCGGTGCCGCCGCTCCACGCCGCGTGCATCGACCCGAGGTTCGATCTCGTGAGCCCCAAGGGCAAGGCACCGACGTGGAACGTCATGGGCAACGGCAACTGGGCGACCGACCCGGGCTACGCCACGAAGGTGCTGAAGCTCTACAACGGGATGCGCGCCTACGCGGGCCTTCCCAGCGTATGAGTCAGGGGAACCGGAGCCTCACCCGCACCGGGCGGTGATCGGAGCCCGCGTCGGGCAGCACCGTCGCTTCCAGCACCTCCACACCGGCGCGCACGAGCACGTGGTCGATCTGGCTGTGGGGCCGGTGGGCCGGCCAGGTTCGTCCCCGCACGGTGCGGCGCCACCCACTCAGGACGGCGACCGCGGGTGGGCCCCAGAAGTTGAGGTCGCCGACGACCAACGCCCGCCGGTCCTCTGCCGGCAGCCGTCGGCGCAGCCGCGCCATCTGCATGGGAGGCCCGTGGGGGAGGCGCGAGGTGAGGTGCACGGCCACGAGCTCGAGAGGCGCGCCGTCGACGTCTATCTGGACGTGCAGCGCGCACCGGCTCGTTGCCGGGTCGCCGGGGACCCGGGGCACGGGGATGTCGGGCAAGCGCCGGGCCGGCAGGCGGCTGAGGATCGCGAGCCCCTTCACACCCGTCCCCGAGCGCACGAGGTGGGGCCACGGCCGTACGACCGCGCGCCCGAACGGTGCCTCGAAGAGCTCCATCCCCCGTGCGCGCGCCGCTACCTCGACCGCGCACTCACCCCCGTCGGGCCGATACGACTCCTGCACCACGATCACGTCGGCGTCGAAGTCGCACACGGTGCCCACCAGGTCGTAGGGGCCACGCTCCGGTTGACGGCGCAGCACCCACTTTCCGGGTACCGCGATCGGGCGCGGACGGACACCTGCATGCGCGTTGAAGGTGACGATCGTGAGCTCGGGCATGGTGATCGAACGCTACGTGCGTTCGCGCGCGTCCTCGAGGTTGGAGAGCACCTCGTCGTCGACTGCGGTGGCCTCGGGACCGTATCCGAGCACGGCGGTGCCGAGCGCGCCGCAATGGGGGCACGACAGCGCGACGACGGCGAGCATGTCGGCCGGGTCGGACGCACCCTCGAGGCGGCGCAGATGGCGAAGCACGCTCTCATCCGCCGGAGACAGGTGGTGGCACGCCAGGCACTCGACTCGCGCGCCGGCGCGGGGCATGAACTGCCCGGTGAAGCCCATCGCCTCCAGCTCGCCGAGTACCTCGAGGATGGTCCGGTCTGCGCCGTCACCCATCGGTGTCATCGTTGCCAGTGTTCCACTGTGCCCAAACCACGAGCCGACCTGCGGTATCATGATGGGACAGCGAGCCAGAACCCACGCTCGCGGGTCGATCTCACCGCTCCTTCGTCCGGTTCTCGTGCACGGAGTCGCCCCGAGGCTCGGCCCACCGCCGCCACGACCGCGGCGGGCACGACTCCGACAACCTGACGAAAGCGAGCATCCCCCGATGACCACCACCTTCGCCGCGCTGGGCGTCTCGCCCGATCTCGTCGCGGCCCTGCAACGCGACGGCATCACCGAGCCGTTCCCCATCCAGGCCCTCACCATCGAAGACGGCCTCGCCGGCCGCGACATCTGCGGCAAGGCGAAGACCGGATCGGGGAAGACCCTCGCCTTCGGCCTCCCGCTGCTCGACCGGGTGGGGAAGGCGGATGCCCGCCGGCCGCGAGCGCTCGTGCTGGTCCCGACCCGCGAGCTGGCCAATCAGGTCAAGAACGTGCTCGCTCCGCTCGGGCGTCTCCGTGAACGGCGCGCGATCGCCGTCTACGGCGGCGTGTCGATGGAGCCGCAGACGAAGGCGCTGCGCAAGGGCGTCGACGTCGTGATCGGCACCCCGGGTCGCCTCATCGACCTGATGGAGCGCAACGAGCTGTCGTTGGCCGCGGTGGAGCTCCTCGTGGTCGACGAGGCCGACCGCATGGCCGACATGGGGTTCATGCCGCAGGTGCAGAAGCTGCTGCACCGCATCGAGTCGGACCACCAGACGATGCTGTTCTCGGCGACGCTCGACGGCGCGGTCAAGCGCCTGGTCGACCGCTACATGCACGACCCGGTGCACCACGAGGTCGAGTCGGACGAGCCGACCGTCGAGGAGATGGAGCACCGCTTCCTCTTCGTGCACCAGATGGACCGCATCAAGGTTGCGGCCGCGATCACGCAGGCCGTCGACCGCACGCTGGTGTTCGTGCGCACCAAGCGGGGCGCCGACCGGCTGGTCAGTCAGCTCCGTCGTGAGGGTGTGCGGGCCGGCGCAATCCACGGGGACCTCCGGCAGAGCGCGCGCGAGAAGGCACTCGCCGACTTCGCCAGCGGCAAGATCCCGGTGCTGGTCGCCACCGACGTCGCTGCTCGAGGCTTGCACATCGAGGCCGTCGACGTGGTCGTGCACTTCGATCCCGCCGACGACGACAAGGCGTACCTGCACCGCTCGGGACGCACGGCTCGCGCCGGCGCCAAGGGCGTCGCCGTCACGTTGATGCTCTGGAACCAGGAGAACGACGTGCGCATGGTGCAGAAGCGTCTCGGACTCGACGAGCCGATCGTCGAGGTGTTCTCGAACGACCCCCGTCTCGCCGACCTCCACAGCTTCGGCGACCGCGAGGACGCCCTCGCCTGAGGTGTGAGGCGCTGCCGGGATTGCGCGGGAGCGGCGAGCGAAGCGAGCGCGACCCGGAAAGTTGGAGCTGCCATCCACCGGCGAGGGGGCCGGCTTGGCCGGCCCCCGGGTTGCCAGGATTGCGCGGGAGCGGCGAGCGAAGCGAGCGCGACCAGAAAAGTTAGCGGCGGACGATCTTGACGTCGGCGGGGTCGTCGCCGGCGTCGGGTTCGAGGACGTCGAGCGTGCCGCGCCGGCGGGCCTCGGCCAGGTGACGTTCACGCGCTTCGCGCTGCTCGCGGTCGCGCTGCACCCACTGGTGACGCAACGCGACGACGACCACCACGCCCGCGGCCAAGACGAGCCCGAGCACCGTCAGGAACGGGAAGCCGCCGCCTCCCCCGCCGCCCCTGTCGTCGGCGTCCGCGGCCGGACGGCGCGGCTCCATGGCGACCGGCTCCGACACTGGCGCGGCCGGCCCCCGTGCTCCGAACGCCGGAGCTTGCGGGGCGCCGAGCGGGCGGGGAAGCCCGGTGAGCGCGACCACGCGCCCCTGGATGGTCGAGACGCGGGTCTCGGGGATCCGCTCGCCGGTGCCCTCGGCGTCGGCCTCGGTCGCAAAGCCGCGGTCGAGGAGCCCGGCGGCGACGGCGTTGGCGTCGGGGGCATTGAGCACCACCGCGATCAGAGCACGGCCGTCGCGCTCGGCCGACGCCACGACGACGTTGCCCGCGGTGGCCGAGAAGCTGTTCTTCATTCCCGTCGCGCCCGGGTACAGGCGTAAGAAGTCGTTGACGCTCGCGATCAGACCGGTCGACGTGCCGTCGGGCCTGTCGATCCGGTAGTCGGGCAGCATCACGATCTCCATCAGCTCGGGTGTACCGAGCACGTTCGCGGCCACGATCGCGAGGTCGTACGCGCTCATGGCGCTGCTGCCGTTGACGGCAGTGTCGTCGTCGACGCCGGCGGGATCGGCGAAGGTGCTGTCTTCGAGACCTATGAGCGTTCCGACGCGCGTCATCTCACGCGCGAACTGGTCGAGGGAGCCCGCCGAGGCTTCGGCCATCGCGTAGGCGGCATCGTTCGCCGACGAGAGCAGCATTGCCTGCAGGACGTCCTCGAGCGCCCACTCGGTGCCCGCGCGCATTCCCACGGTCGGGTCGGGGGCGTTGGCGGCGCGGGCGGTGGTGAGGACGCGGTCTTCGTTCGAGATGCGCTGGGCGGCGGTGAGCGCGGTCATCAGCTTGATCGTGCCCGCCACGGGCAGGGTCTCGTGCTCGGCATGGGCTTCGAGGACGGCGCCCGACTCCGGGTCGACCAGGACGTAGGCGGCGGCCTCGCCGGGCGTCTGGCGGGGGCGCGGTGACGAGCCGGCCGTCACCGCTCCCGCGGTCGCCCCGGCCAGCAGCGTGCCGACGACGAGAGCCCCCACTGCCCTGAACACGGTCGAAAGGCTAGGGGAAATGGTGTCCGGGACCGGGAGCGGCGTGCGACCATGACGGTTGATGGGACGGATCTCGCAGCGCATCGGATCGATCGCCGAGTCGGCGACCCTCACGGTCGACGCCCGGGCGAAGGCGCTGAAGGCGGCGGGCGAGGACGTCATCGGCTTCGGCGCCGGCGAGCCCGACTTTCCCACGCCCGACCACATCGTCGAGGCCGCCATTGCCGCCTGCCGCGACCCCGCCAACCACCGGTACACGCCGACGCCTGGCCTCCCGGCGCTGCGCGAGGCCATCGTGGCCAAGACGGCGCGCGACTCGGGCTACGAATGCACCGCCTCACAGGTGGTCGTCACCAACGGCGGCAAGCACGCCGTGTACAACACGTTCCAGGCGCTGCTCGACCCCGGTGACGAGGTGATCGTGCTCGCGCCGTACTGGACGACCTACCCCGAGGTCATCGCGCTCACCGGTGCCGAGGTCGTCGTCGTGGCGACCGACGAGTCGACCGGCTTCCGGGCCGACATCGAGCAGCTCGAAGCGGCCCGCACCTCCCACACCAAGGCGTTGCTGTTCGTCTCGCCGTCGAACCCCACCGGCGCGGTGTACCCGCCCGAGGAGGTCGAGGCGATCGGGAGGTGGGCGCTCGAGCACGGCGTCTGGGTGGTCACCGACGAGATCTACGAGCACCTCACCTTCGGTGAGCACCGCTCTACCTCGATGCCCACCCTGGTGCCGGGCCTCGCCGACACCTGCGTGGTGCTCAACGGCCTCGCCAAGACGTACGCGATGACCGGCTGGCGGGTCGGGTGGCTCATCGCGCCGCCCGACGTCGCCACCGCGGTGACGAACCTCCAGTCGCACTCGACGTCGAACGTCGCCAACGTCTCGCAGCGGGCGGCGCTCGCGGCGGTGAGTGGGGGCCTCGAGGCGGTCGCGACCATGCGGGCGGCCTTCGAGCGGCGGGGAACGACGATGCACGAGCTGCTGAACGCGATCCCGGGCGTGAGCTGCTTCGCCCCCGAGGGCGCGTTCTACTGCTTCCCGTCGTTCGCCGGCGTACTCGGGCATGAGCACGCCGGAGTGACACCTCACACGTCACTCGATCTCGCCGCGTTCCTCCTCGACGAAGCGAAGGTCGCCATCGTCCCGGGCGAGGCGTTCGGCGCGCCCGGCTACGCCCGTCTCTCCTTCGCGCTCGCCGACGACGACCTGGTTGAGGGCATACAGCGCATCGCCAAGCTGTTGTCGTAGGTTTCTGAGATGCCGGCTTCCCGGATCCTCGTCACCGAGCAGCTCGCACCCAGCGGCATCGACGCGCTGCGCAGCGCCGAGCTCGACGTCGACGAGCAGCTCGGGCTCTCGCCCGAGGCGTTGCTCGAGGCCGTCCGGGGCGCGGCCGCGCTGATCATCCGCAGCGCCACCGACGTGACGGCCCAGGTGCTCGACGCCGGGCGCGATCTCGTCGTCGTCGGACGCGCCGGTATCGGTCTCGACAACGTCGATGTCGAGGCGGCGACCCGACGCGGCGTCATGGTGGTCAACGCACCGCAGTCGAACGTGCTCTCGGCGGCGGAGCACACGGTCGCGCTCATGCTCGCCCAGGCCCGCAACATTCCCCAGGCCGACCGCGACCTGCGCGGCGGCGACTGGAACCGCTCCCGGTGGGAGGGCGTCGAGCTCTACGGCAAGACGCTCGGGATCATCGGGCTCGGGCGGGTCGGCGTGCTGGTCGCGCAGCGTGCCCTGGCGTTCGGGATGCGCCTGACCGCCTACGACCCGTTCGTGAGCGCCGAGCGCGCCCGCCAGCTGGGTGTGCAGCTCGCACCGACGCTCGAAGACCTCGTCGCCTCCGCCGACTTCCTCACCGTCCACCTCCCCAAGACCCCCGAGACGATCGGCCTGATCGGTCGCGACCTGCTCGCCAAGGCCAAGCCGACGCTCCGCATCGTCAACACGGCTCGGGGCGGGATCGTCGACGAGGAGGAGCTCGCCGAGGCGCTCCGCGACGGCCGGATCGCCGGCGCATCGCTCGACGTATTCGCCTCCGAGCCCACGACCGAGTCGCCGCTCTTCGAGCTCGACTCCGCGGTCGTGACGCCGCACCTGGGCGCGTCGACGGCCGAGGCCCAGGACAAGGCGGGTCAGACGATCGCCGAGCAGGTGGTGCTCGCGCTCCGGGGCGACTTCGTCCCCTACGCGGTCAACGTCGCCGCGAGCGAGGCGTCGGAGACCGTTCGGCCGTTCCTGCCCCTCGCCGAGCGGCTCGGCGTGCTCTTCACTGCGCTCGCCGGCGGCGTCGTCGACGAGCTCGACGTCAGCTATGAGGGCGAGATCGCCGACTACGACTGCCGGGTGCTCACCCTCGCCGTGTTACGGGGAGTGCTCACGTCCGTCGTCGACGAGCCGGTGTCGTTCGTGAACGCGCCGCAGCTCGCGGCCGAGCGTGGCCTGTCGTACCGGGAGACGGTGTCGACCTCGGCACGCGACTACGTGAACCTGCTCACGCTGCGCGGCGTCGTCGACGACCGGCCGGTGCACGCCGCCGGCACGCTCTACGGCAAGCAAGAGGCTCCCCGCATCGTCGGGATCGCCGACCACATCATCGACGTGCCACCGTCGAGCCACATGCTCGTGGTCCGCAACGCCGACACACCCGGGATGATCGGCCGCGTCGGCTCGATCCTCGGTGATGCGGACGTGAACATCGCCGACATGGACGTCGGGAAGAGCCCGGCGGGAGCGGCCGCGCTCATGGTGCTCGCCGTCGACGAGCCCGTGCCCACCGACGTCGTAGAGCGCCTCCGCGCCCAGGACGGCATCGTCGACGCCAAGGCGATCGAGCTCGATCTCTAGCTCTCTGGTCGCGCTCGCTTCGCTCGCCGCTCCGCACGCAGCCGGCGGTCCGGGGGCGGGCAAAGCCCACCCCCTCGTCGAGCGATGGCAGCTCCTGGCTCTGGTCGCGCTCCGCCCCCTCGTCGAGGGACCGCGGCTTCTCCTAACGCGCCGCCCGGCGGAGGCCGTCGACCTCGGCGGCCGCGGGATCGCGGTAGCAGCGGTCGGGCTTTGTGCGGTCGTAGCTCTGCCCGCCGGGGACGTGGAAGATCTTGCTCGAGAGCTTCGCCTTGACGGGGTGGGTCGTCGGGCAGACGTCGCCGTTGGGCTCGACCCACGCGGCATCGGGAGCCGGCGCGCGCTCGACCCCGCCGGCCGGCTCCACCGGCGTGGCCACGTCGACCTGCGTCTCCTCCGTGGAGAAGGGGTCGGTGGTGCGGGGCTGGGGTGGGTACGGGAACGGCTGCGGTTCCCATCCGACCCCCGAGTCGCTGCGCCGCTTCTCGAAGTAGCGCCACACGGCGTAGCCCGCCCCGGCCAGCACTCCTACCTTCAGCACTCGCTTCAGGAACCGGCGCACGACGGCGCCTCCTCTCCCCGCCCCGGGCTCACTGCGACGGAGTCTCGCGCGTGTCACCCGCGGATGAATTGACTTCTGCTCCGTGTCCTGGGACCATGAATGTCCTCATGACCAGGGAACTGCCCACCCAGAGCCTGCTCCTTACCTAGCGGCGAGCACCGCCGGTGCTCGCGGACGCCTCCTCGTGCCTTCGGGCCGGGGAGGTTTTTCGTTGCAGGAAACGGGTTTCGTAGGACGGGAGAGAGCGAGCCAGCCATGACCGATCAGGTACGGATCTTCGACACGACCCTGCGGGACGGCGAGCAGTCGCCGGGCATCTCGCTCGACGTCGCCGAGAAGCTGGAGATCGCCGAGCAGCTCGCCCGCCTGGGCGTCGACATCATCGAGGCCGGCTTCCCGATCGCGAGCCAGGGCGACTTCGAGGCCGTCGAGGCCATCGCGAAGGCCGTGCAGGGCTCGACGATCGCCGGGCTGTCGCGCACGGGCTTCGCCGACGTCGACCGGGCGTGGGAGGCGGTCCAGCACGCCGAACGGCCTCGCCTCCACGTGTTCATCGCCACGTCGCCGATCCACATGAAGAAGAAGCTGCGGATGACCGAGGACGAGGTCAAGGCGGAGGCCGCGGCCGGTGTCGCCCGTGCCCGGGGCTACTGCGCCGACGTCGAGTTCTCGCCCGAGGACGGCAGCCGCTCCGACGCCGACTTCATGACGGAGGTGTGCCAGATCGCGGTCGACAACGGGGCGACCACGATCAACATCCCCGACACCGTCGGCTTCGGCGTGCCCGAAGAGTTCGCGTCGCTCATCGAGTTCGTGCTCGACCGCGTGCGGGGCGACTACGTCGTGTCCACCCACTGCCACAACGACCTCGGCCTGGCGGTCGCCAACTCGCTCGCGGGCGTCAAGGCGGGTGCCCGGCAGGTCGAGTGCGCGATCAACGGGCTGGGGGAGCGGGCGGGCAACGCCGCGCTCGAGGAGATCGTGATGGCGATCCGCACCCGCAGCGACTACTTCGGTCACGTCGAGACGGGGGTGCGGACCGAGGAGCTGGCCCGCACCTCGCGGATCGTCTCACGCCTCACCGGCTACCCGGTGCAGTACAACAAGGCAGTCGTGGGTCGCAACGCGTTCGCCCACGAGGCGGGCATCCACCAGCACGGTGTGCTCGAAGACCGCGAGACCTACGAGATCATCGACGCCAGCACCGTGGGGCAGGAAGCAGCCCAGATCGTGCTGGGCAAGCACTCGGGACGGCACGCGTTCTCCGATTCGCTGGCCAAGATGGGGATCCGGATCCAGGGTGACGCGCTCAACTCGGCGTTCAGGCGGTTCAAGGAGCTCGCCGACCGCAAGGTCCAGATCACCGAGGCCGACCTGGAGGCGATCGTCGCCGAGGAGCTCGGAGCCGGGTACGTGCATCGATTCGACATCGTGAGTCTCGATTTCACCGGGGGCACGAGCGCGACGCCCACGGCCCGGGTCGTGCTTACCGAAGAGGGTGGCAAGGTCGAAGGCGAGGCCGAGGGCAATGGCACGATCGACGCCGCGATGGCGGCGATCGCGAGGGCCACAGGTGTGCACGGCACGCTCACCGACTTTGCGGTGTCGGCGGTGACGGGCGGCGGCGACGCGTTGGGCGACGTGATCGTGCAGCTCGACGCCGACGGGGTGAAGGTGTCGGGCCGCGGCGTGGCGACCGACGTCGTCGAGGCGGCTGCCCGTGCCTACCTCAATGCCGTCAACAAGGTCGTGCGACTGCGCGAGCGGCCCGACGTGCGCGAAGCCGAAGTCGGGCCGTGAGCGCCGAGCCCGTCAACCTCTGGTCAGACCCGGCGTGGGCGCAGCGCTACCTCGGTGAACGCGACGGGCTCCCGCACCACGCGGAGGCCATGACGGCGCTGATGGAGGTCGTGCCGCGGCGTCCGCGCCGGGTGCTCGACCTGGGCACCGGCGACGGCTACACGCTCGGGCTCGTGCGGGGCGCCGTGCCCTCGGCCGAGGGCGTCGGTGTCGATTTCTCGGCCGAGATGCTCGGGCGCGCCCGGGCCCGCTTCGCCGACGACCCCGCGGTCGAGATCGTGGAGCACGACCTCGACGAGCGTCTCCCGGCGACGCTCGGTCGCTTCGACCTCGTGGTGTCGAGCTTCGCCATTCACCACTGCGTGCACGAGCGCAAGCGGGCCCTCTATGCCGAGGTCTTCGACCTCCTTGATCCGGGCGGGACGCTCGCCAACCTCGAGCACGTCGCGTCGGCGACGCCCGCGCTGCACGTCGACTTCCTGGCCGCGATCGGCAAATCGCCCGAGGACGACGATCCGTCGAACAAGCTCCTCGACGTCGAGACCCAGTTGTGCTGGCTGCGTCAGATCGGCTTCGACCATGTCGACTGCCACTGGAAGTGGCGCGAGCTCGCCCTGCTGTGCGGGGTGAAGCCCCGCTGAACAAGCGCTAAATGAGCGGAGTGGTCTTCCGGGCCGTGCGGCGCCGGACCACCGCCGCGAGCTCGATGGCGAGGTCGCGAGTGGGCTCGCGGTCGAACAGGTAGGCGAGGAACTGGTGGTACGTCATCACGGTCTCCAGCTCAGTGTCTCGGTTCCCCAGCCGTTGGCGGGGTGATCGGTGGCGGACGCGGGATGGTCGGGAGCGTCATCGTCGGGCGCACGCCATGAGATGTGATGGTCGACCTTGGGCTCGGCCTTCTCGGGGGGAATGCGGGGTGTCAGTGCCACCGGCGCGGGCGCCACCTCGGCGACCGTGAGTTGCGGAGACTCGGGCGCCGTGTCCGACGCCGCGACCGGCGCGAAGTCGAACACCCGGCCGACGGGCTGCGGCTCACGACCGAGGAATGCCTCCTCGAGCGCGAGGCGCTCGAGCTCGGAGTCGGCCCACTCGCGGAGCTGCCGCACCCGACGTGATTCCCTGGGCTCGGGCGGGGTGTCGACCACCGCTCGGGCGATGGCGGTGAGGACCCGATCGTCGAACTCGTTGGCGACGTGGTCGAGGAGCGGGCCGGCGCTGCGGGCGAGGTCGGCGGCGAGCTCGCGACCGGCGCGGGCCCGATCGGCCGGCTCGAACGACTGCAGGCCTGCGAGCTGCTCCTTGAGCCGGACGCGGGCCAGGCTGGATCGTGTCTCGGTGAACACCAGAGCCCTCCTCTCGACCCGCTGCCTCATGGTGCTATCGGGTGACGGAGGGCTCCGATTGAGCGATTTCCTTGCTCGGGGCGGGTTCGCCCGCCTCGTCGGCGGGGTCCCAGACGATGATGTCGACAGGATTGGCCTTGACCACCCGCCACGTGGCGGGGCGAGCGGGGCGAGCCGGTGCGACCGCCGGCGTGCTCGGTGCGGGAGCGGCGGCCGACGTCTCCACCTTCTCTGTGTCCTCTTTCGTTTTGTCCGCTTTGTCGGCGGGCGCGGTCTCCGGGTGCTCCTCGGGCCCGCGGGCGACGGCGGTGGGCGTCGACCCGTTCCCGATCGTGCCGCCGACTACGGGCGGTGGCGTCGGAGCGACGGGCGGGGGCCCAGGAGGCGCCGGCGGTGAGG